>JAHEBA010000036.1 GCA_024642465.1 Alphaproteobacteria bacterium | reverse complement strand
TGGACGGGATTCTTGCCGTGGACGGGATTGGCGGAGTGTTCGTCGGGCCGTTCGACCTGTCGATCAACCTGTCGGGCGGCATGGTAGGCGGCGCCAACGATCCGGATGTCAAGGCGGCGTTTCCGGAGATCGTCGCGGCTGCGAAGAAGGCGGGCAAGTTGGCGGGCATCTATGCGACGGGTGCGGAAGAAGCCAATCGCTTTGCGGGCCAGGGCTTCAATCTGGTGTCTGCAATTGGCGATGCAGGGCTCATCACCATTGCAGCCAAAAGCGTGCTGGGCGAATTGTGAGAAGCCGCCGGCGCGGGCAGTGATGGCCGCGCAGACTTGGCGATGCTGCGCGGCGGCCATTGCGGTGGCGGCGAAACCTCGGCGTCAGAGTGAACGTCCATGATTTCGGCATCATGCTTCTCCCACCATTGACGCCTTGATGCCTGATAGTCAAAATCCCCGTCCGTAGCGTCCCTCCAACTGCCAGGGCAGTTTCCAATCATGACATCGAAGCCGTCTGCCAAAGCCTCACGCGATGGGGCCATCGACAGGCTTGTCGAAGTATCGCTGGCGGCCGGCCCGCTGGGGGCTGTCACCGACAAGTACTTCACAAACACCCGAATGGT
The DNA here is from genome assembly GCA_024642465.1 of Alphaproteobacteria bacterium. Lineage (GTDB taxonomy): Bacteria > Pseudomonadota > Alphaproteobacteria > Rhizobiales > Aestuariivirgaceae > Anderseniella. The sequence goes on along the minus strand of JAHEBA010000036.1, from coordinate 33,284 downwards.
CGTGGAAGCCAATGGCGAGAAGCAAGTCACGTATGCCGTGTTCCTGCGCCGGCGTTGCATTGCTGCGCTTGAACCGGCGGAGCGGCTGATCACAAGGCTGGTGCCTGACGCAACGGTGACGCGATTTTTTGCCGAGGGCGAGATCGTTCCGGCCGAGCGCAAGCTGATGGAAGTGACCGGGCCGATGTCGAAGCTGTCCGAGGTGGAGACGCTGCTGCTGCAGAAGACCGGTTTTCCGTCGGTGTCGGCGGAGAATGCCTACGAGATGTGCCTGGCGCTGCCGGATGCGGCCTTCATCGACATGCATGCCCGCCACGGCTCGGGCGTGGAGATGAACATGCTGGCCGCCTATGGTGCGTCCGTTGGCTCTGAAGCGGCGCGCAAGGCAAACCCGAAGGTGCGCGGTTTCATCGGGTCGTCGCAGGATGTGACTGCGCCGTTTTTCGGTGCCATGGCAGGCATCGGCACCATGCCGCATGCGCTGGTGGGTTATGCCGGAGGCGATGTGCTGAAGGCCACGCAGATGTTCTCCGAGCGGCTGCCGGACATCGATCAACTGGTGGCGCTCGTCGACTATCAGGGGCTCGAGATCACTGATTCGCTGCGCACGGCTGACTGGTTCTTCAACACCGCGAAGCTGCACGAGAAGGGCAAGACGCTGGGCGTGCGGCTGGATACCCATGGCGGGCGGTTTGCGGAGGGGCTGGATTACGAGAAGTCGGTCGAGACCGTCGGCAACTGGCTGGGCGTCGATGGCGAGTACAACATCGTTGAATTCGTCCTCGGTCCTCGCGCCTTCCAGCTCGACCCCGGCAACATCCTGGTGGACAAGGTGCGCCGTGTCCTGTTCGGTTCGGGCGTTTCCGTTGCGAGCATCATCCACACCCGGGAAGCCCTGGACGTGGCGGGCTTCAACAAGGCAAAAATCGTGGCATCTTCAGGCTTCAGCCCGCAAAAGTGCCAGATAATGGGGGCGGCGCGCGCGCCCATAGACACGGTCGGGACCGGTAGCTTTTTACCGGCTACCTTAACCGAAACGTACGCCACGGCAGATATCATCTCCTACGATGGGGAGCCGAGAGTGAAGCTGGGACGGGAGTTCCTGTTCGAGCGATAGTCCAGCCGTCAGGGTGATGGCAACGTGCAAAAGTTCCGCGAGTCGAACCAGGACTGCCAAATTGAACTGTGGCAGAATTGTCACGATGCTGTTGGGCACTGTTCACATTTTGGTGATCGGGTGTACTCCTCGCCAAGCTCATGGTTTCCTTGGGTCAAAGAACACGAGGAGAACAGACAGATGAACCGGAAAACCAAGATATTCGGGGGGATCGCTGGTATCCTGGCCGCCGGAATGATGCTTGCCACAACGGCCACTGCGTCGCTCGCCGGTGTTGTCGCATCCGTGGACCTGTCGTCGCAGACCATGCGGGTGACCGTGAACGGCCAGCACCATGCCAGCTGGAAGATTTCATCGGGCCGCAAGGGCTATGGAACGCCCACCGGCACGTGGCGTCCGAAGTGGACGACGAGGATGCATTACTCGAAGAAGTACTACAACTCGCCGATGCCGTATTCGGTGTTCTATCATGGCGGCTTCGCCATTCACGGCACCAACTATGTGAGCAAGCTCGGCCGTCCGGCGTCGCATGGCTGCATCCGCCTGCACACGTCGAACGCGCGCACGTTCTACAACCTTGTGAACAAGTACGGCCGCAGCAACACGCTGATCCGCGTCAGCTACTGACAGCTAACCGGGATATGGACTGACCCGAACCCGCTCCGGCCAAGGCCAGGGCGGGTTTCATCTTCTGCGGGCGCGCTCGGCCTTTTCGCGGTTGCGCTGTTCGAACCGCTCGGCGTTGACGACAACGCGGCTGTGGGTGCCTTCGCCGATCAGTCCTTCTTCATCCTCCGCACTCACGTCGAAGTGGAGCGTGCGGCCGTCGATCTCGCGCAAGGTCGCTTTCGCCACGACCCGCATGCCCGTAGGCGTCGCGGCGACATGGCTGACGTCGAGATGGGTGCCCAGCGACTGCTGGCCGGGGTCGAGGTATCGCTCGGCGCAGTCCAGTGCCGCTGCTTCCATCAGGTTGATCATCACTGGCGTGGCCATGACCTTAATGGCGCCGGAGCCGACACGCGGAGCGGTGTCGCTGGTGCCAACGATGATTTCTGCGGTGCCGGTAAGGCCGGGTTTGAGGTCAGACAAGGTGCAAGCTCCGGAAAGCGTTGGATTCGGGAGCCAAGTCTAGGGCCAACCACGGGCTGGAACAGTGGCTGTTTCGCCACATGGCGCATGGGCATACTCTGCGGCGATGGACAAGAAAACTGACGATTCCCGCTTCGGCCCGTGGAACCCCGGCATCACGTCGGAAATTCCCGAGGCGTTCTTGCCGCTGGCCACGGTGTACCGGTCCGAGAACGTTTTCACGCCGCTTGGCCAGGCGCGCGAGCTTGCCGATTTCACAGGTCTCAAGCCGCAGGAACTGGTGCGTTTCCGGCCTGAGCGCCTGATCGTGCACGAGGTGCTGATCCGGGTGATGGGGTGTTTGTCGGTGCCCGACGGCAAGGTGTACGAGGATCTGGGCATCAATTTCCGCCGCATGACCGGCACCATCATGTCCAGGTACGTGGCGCCCGCGCGCGGCGAGATCATTGCCGCTTGGGAATGGGAAATGTCGGGTGCGAAAGCGCTGATCGCCGAGGAACTGGATGGCGTGCTGACACCCAAGGCGCTAGCGGGCAGGGGCGGCGGAAGCGGGGGGTGGCTGGCGCAGCTGCTGGGCCGGCAAACAAGGCCTTCTAAGCAGTCTGCCGCCAGCGTTGCGCAGCGCGAAGAAGAGGCCATCGCGCGCTGGCAGTGGCTTGCTCAGGACGACACTGACATCCATCGCCGCGGCGTCTACGCGGCGTTGTCGCGCATGGCCGGAGCGGTGACAGGCCGGCGCGGGCGGCTGGTGGGCGGAAAGGACCTGCTTGCGGAGATTGCGCTGACCTGTTTCTGCAATGATCGCGGTTCCAGGGGCATCGGTGAACTGGTAGAGCCCTGTGTCTACGCTGCGGCCACGGGAGAAGGCTGGAAGACGCTACCTGAACAGGCCAAGCCCGTCATCATGAACGTCAAGGGGGCATCGGCAGCGGGCAAGAGCACGCTTCGCCCGCAGCAACGCAAGCTGGCCGAGGCGCTGAAGCTCGACTGGACCGACTTTGCCCTGATCAGCCCGGACATCTGGCGCAAGTACCTGCTCGACTACGACTCGCTGGGAGAGGCAACGCGCTATGCCGGGTCGCTGACCGGCCACGAGATCGAGATCATCGACGCCAAGCTTGATGAATACATGGCGGCCCGCGCTGCCCGCGGCGCCATTCCGCACCTGCTGGTGGACCGCTTTCGCTTCGATAGCTTTTCGGTGCAGCCCAACGAGGCCGACGGCGGGCGGTTGCTGACCCGGTTCGGCGACCGGGTGTTCCTGTTTTTCGTCATCACGCCGCCGCATGCCACGGTGGAGCGGGCGTGGGGGCGGGGCAACAAGTTCGGCCGCTACAAGGCGGTGGACGACCTGCTGTATCACAATGTCGAGGCGTTCACCGGCATGCCGCAGCTGTTCTTCACCTGGGCCAGAAGCGAGGTGAAGGAGGTCCACTATGAGTTCCTCGACAATTCTGTGCCGAAGGGCCAGCGCCCGCGCACGGTAGCGTTCGGGGTGAACGGCGAGATGAACATTCTCGACGTGAAGTTCCTGCTCGACGTTGACCGGTTCGCGAAGATCAACGTGGAGGCGCATTCACCGGACGAGGTGTACCTGGATGCCGAAGGACTGGCGCCGGAGCGCAATGCCGAGTTTCTCGCGCAGTGCCTGCGCAATATCAGCCGCATCCGACTGGCTGACCATAGCACAGGCCGCATCCACGCCTGGATCGAGAACGGGCAGGTCATTTCCGTTGATCCGCCAGAGTTGAAGAAGGCCATGAAGAACAAGGAGTTGCGCGCCGCACTTGAGAAAGTGATTCCGGGACTGGCCGGAGATCTCAAGGGCATCGAAATGCGCAAGGGCACGCTTGATCTCAACGAAATACACACCCTCGGCGCCTGGGACGGGCGGGGGTGAGGCGTCAGCCGCCAAACACCCGCCTGAAGATCGTGTCGACGTGCTTGGTGTGGTAGCCCATGTCGAACAGGGCTTCCAGGTCGGTGTCAGTGAGGGCCTTCTTCACGTCGGCGTCGGCTTTCAGCAGTTCGAGGAAATTGCCTTCGCCGCGCCAGACCGGCATTGCATTGCGCTGGACGAGGCGGTAGGCATCCTCGCGTGACACGCCATTCTGGGTCAGCGCCAGCAGCACGCGCTGCGAGTGCACCAGACCGCCGAGCTTGTCGAGGTTCTTCTGCATGTTCTCGGGGTAAACGACCAGCTTGTCGATGACGCCGGCAAGTCGGCGCAGCGCAAAGTCGAGGTGCACGGTGGCGTCCGGCCCGATGCCGCGCTCGACGGACGAGTGCGAAATATCGCGCTCATGCCACAGGGCCACGTTTTCCATGGCCGGAATGGTGGCCGAGCGCACCAGGCGGGCAAGGCCGGTGAGGTTCTCGGTCAGCACCGGGTTGCGCTTGTGCGGCATGGCGGACGAGCCCTTCTGGCCGGGCGAGAAGTACTCCTCCGCTTCCAGAACCTCGGTGCGCTGCAGGTGACGCACTTCGGTGGCGAGCCGCTCGATGGATGAGGCGATGACGCCAAGCACCGCGAAATACATGGCGTGGCGGTCGCGCGGGATGACCTGCGTGGACACGGGCTCGGCCTCAAGGCCCATGGCCTTCGCCACGTGCTCTTCCACGCGCGGGTCAATGTTGGCGAAGGTGCCGACCGCGCCGGAAATGGCGCAGGTGGCGACTTCCTTCCGGGCGAACTCAAGCCGTTCCTTGCAGCGGTCGAACTCGGCATAGGCCTGGGCAAGCTTGAGGCCGAACGTGGTCGGCTCGGCGTGGATGCCGTGGCTGCGGCCAATGGTGAGGGTGTCCTTGTGCTCGTATGCACGCTTCTTGAGCGCGGCAAGCAGCAGGTCGAGGTCTTCCAGCAGCAGGTCTGCGGCGCGCACCAACTGCACGTTGAGGCAGGTGTCGAGCACGTCCGACGAGGTCATGCCCTGGTGCACGAAGCGGGCTTCGGGGCCAACGATCTCGGCCAGGTGCGTCAGGAAGGCGATCACGTCGTGCTTCACTTCCGCTTCGATTGCGTCGATGCGGGCCACGTCAAACTCGGCGTCGCGGGCCTTGTCCCAGACGGTCTTGGCCGCTTCCTTCGGAATCACGCCAAGCTCGGCCTGGGCGTCAGCCGCGTGGGCCTCGATCTCGAACCAGATGCGGAACTTCTGTTCGGGCGACCAGATGGCGGCCATCTCGGGGCGGGTATAGCGGGGGATCATGGGCGGGCTCTCGGGCTGTCGGGTTGCAGGCAGGATGGCCGTCTGGTTAGCAGCAACCGCCCAAGCCTACAACATGGCAATCCGGCTTATCGCCAGGTTGGCAGCTTGACCGGAATGGCAAGAAAGCTGGCGGCCATGCCCTCGAAGCCCTGCGAGAACTTGTGCACCAGAACTACGCTGGCCTATATCTACTCGTTGCCGAAGTCTATCACCCGCGCAAGCTTGTAGCTTGCGGGGCGGTAGTGGCTCTGCGGCAGCCGCTTGTCCCGATAGACCTCGGTCAATGGTTCATCGCCCTTTGCAACTGCCAGCGCGAAGCCCCTTGTCTCGCCGGAACACTCCTGCGCGGCATCAAGGCCGAACTCGGTCAGCTTCACTGTCCACAGGTTCGAAATGTTGGTGTAGCGCTTGAACTTCATTTCGTGGGGGTCGGACACCTGTTGTCCCGCAGTCACGCTGGCCAGTTCGCGCCAGGGATACCTGATGTCCAGCTTTGCAAGGATCGGCGCCGCTTTCTGGCGGACCTGCATCTGTGCGGGCAGGGCGGTGGAGTGTTCCTCCTCTCCGAAGTTCGACTCCACGGGAGTGTCCTCGACCCATTTGTCGTTGGCGACATCGAGCACGTAGATGCTGGCATAGGGGGCTCCGCTGCCGTCGCTGACGCCGAAGGTTTCATGGGGAAAGTATCTGCCGTCCTCGGAATAACCGGTGATGCGGATGTCGTCGTCGACTGCTGCGAAGGAAATGGCTGGCGAGAGCGCGGTGAGGATGAGCGCGCAAGCGGCAATCAGGAGGTGTCTCATGCAGCCCAGTATGTGTGCTGACGTGACGGCGTGCAACCGGCTATCGCCAGCCCGGCAACTCCACCGGCACGGCCAGGAACCGGGCATCGCGGCCTTCAAATCCGAAGGTCAGTTTGTGGATCAGCACAACCGACTTGCCGGTTTCCGTTTCGCCGAACGAGATCACGTCTGCGAGGCGATAGCTTTCCGGGCAGCCGCGCGACTCCGGCATCTCGGTATCGCGGTAGACTTCCTGTGCTTCCTTGTCGTCAGCCTGCACCGACAAAGCGAACCCCTTGACCGTCGGCAGCGACTGGCAGTGTGGCGGAACCGGAACATCGACATGGGTGAGCTTTACCGTCCAAAGGGTGCTGACGTTGTGGAACTGCTTGAACACCATGGTGTGGGGGTCCGACACTTCTTCGCCAACCGCGTTGCTGGCCAGCAGTCTGGCCGGCTGGATGGTGCCGTACTTGTCGATGATGGGGGCAGCCTCGTTCAGCGCCTGGCGCCGGGCCTCGTACAAGCTGCCATTTTCCTCGCGTTTGAGGACGCGCACGGGCGATCCTTCAACCCAGCGGTCCTTTTCCAGATCGATCACGTAGATGTTGGCATAAGGAAACCCGGATCCATCCTGGATGCCGAATTCCTCGAAGGCGAAAAAGCGTCCGTTACCGGAGAAGCCGATGATGGCGCGGTCGGCAGCATCGGCCGCCAATGCAGCTGTGACGCCTGTCAGGACAAACAGCAGGCCAATGGCAATTGCGGCGAGGAATCTCATGAATGGGAGTATGCCGGAATGATGCAGCCAGTGCGATAGTCACTACAGTTGAGGTTAATCACGAAATTGCAACAGTCGGGCGTAGAGCGGCTTCAACAGCATGGGCAGGCAGTAGATGGGGAATTGCAGCATGGCGAAGAACAGCCAGGCGTCGGCAGGGGCGGCCGACCCGAGAACACCCATCACCACGGCGATGTTGCGGCCTGCCTGGGCATAGCCAAATGTCATGGCCCTGTCGCGGCCCGTTACGAGGAAAAGCGCTACGGTGAGCAGGTTCAGCCCGACGTGAAGCCCCGTGGCGAGCGCTATCAGGGACAGGGCGTACAAGGGTTGGGCAATGACGCGATCAGGAATTCCCGCCATCAGGGCGATGGCGAAAACGACCATGATCAACACGTTGATGCTGTCGAAAAGGGTGGATGCTGCCTTGCGCCGTTCCGGTCCCAGCCAATTGCTCAAGGCGAGTGCCGATACGACGGAAGCGCCGATCAGTCCGGCGAGGCGCAGCCCGAGTTCGGTGGCGGACAGGTGAATGTGCTCTCCGACGAAGAACTCGGTGAAGATTGGCGTAATCAGCGGGTGGAGCGCGGTAGCAGCGAAGATGGTGGCAACGGTCAGGGCGCCATCGAGCCCCATTAAGAAGGCAAGCGCGGCTGCGGCGTAGTTGGGCGGCGATGTGCCGTAGATGACCAGCGCGGCGGTCAGGCCCGGCGACAGGGGCAGGGCGGTAGCGATCAGCGACATCGCCAGCGGCAGCAGCAGAAAGCCGTATATCAGCGAGATGATGAACACTTTGGGCTTGCGGATGTGGGCGATGGCGCGTTCCACATCCAGGCGGCTCAGCACGATGGTGAGCATCACGTAGACGGTCAACGGCAGCAGCGGGAACAGCAGGTGCGCCAGCGGTTGCACCGCAACGCCTATCAGGATGCCAAGCGGCATCAGCACTGTGCCACGCCGGCCGATCCATTCGATGTAGGCACGCACAGCCAGGGGCTCCGGTTACATCTGTGAGGGCAGCCAGGTGGCGATGCCGGGGAACAGCGAGATGATCACGACCGCCAGCACCATCAGCGCGAACATGGGCATCGCCGAGCGCGCGATGAAGTCCATGTCGCGCCCGGTCATGCCTTGCAGGACAAAAAGGTTGAAGCCGATGGGCGGGGTGATCTGGGCGATCTCGACCACGATGGTCAGGAAGACGCCGAACCAGATCATGTCGAAACCGGCCTGACGGGCGATGGGTTCGACGACCGCCATCGTCAGCACGATTGACGAGATGCCATCGAGGAAGCAGCCGAGGATGATGTAGAAGATGGCCAGCGCGGCGATCAGCATGGCGGGCGACAGTTGCAGCGAGGCAATCCACTCCGCGACTGCCCGCGGCAGGCCGGTGAAGCCCATGGCCAGTGTCAGGAAGGTGGACCCGGCGAGAATGAAGGCGATCATGCACGAGGTGCGGGTTGCACCCATCAGCGAGGACAGGAAGTTTTCCTTGGTCAGGTGGCCCTGCTGCCAGGAAATGGCGAAGGCCCCGATGACGCCGAGCACGGCGGCCTCGGTTGCCGTTGCCACGCCGAAATAGATCGAGCCCATGACTGCCAGGATGAGCGAGACGATGGGCAGCAGTTGCCACAGTGCGCGGACCCGGTCGGACATGGTGTATGATGCGGTGTCCGAGCGGTCCTTGCGCCCGCCCATAAGGTCCCACAGCGCGACGTAGCCCATGAACAGACCAGCTAGCATCAATCCCGGCAGGATGCCGGCGATGAACAGCTGGACGATGGATTCATTCACCGTGACGCCGTAGATGATGAAGATGATCGACGGCGGGATCAGCAGTCCGAGCGTGCCTGCGCCAGCCAGCGTGCCGATGACCATGTGTTCCGGGTAATTGCGCCGCTTAAGCTCCGGTACCGCCATCTTGCCGACCGTGAGCACTGTCGCCGCGGACGAGCCGCAAATGGCGGCGAAGATCGCCGAGCCGGTGATGTTGACGTGCAGAAGGCCGCCGGGCAGACCATGCAGCCACGGCTGCAATCCCTTGAACAGGTTTTCGGAAAGCTTTGTCCTGAAAAGGATTTCACCCATCCACACGAACAGGGGCAGGGCGGTGAGCGTCCAACTCGATGAGGCGGACCAGATGGTGAGCGCCATGGCGTCGCCGACCGGTCTTGCGGTGAACAGCTCCATGCCGACCCAGGCTACGGCAAGCAGTGAAATGCCGATCCAGACGCTGGTGCCGAGCAGCGTGAACAGCACCAGCAGGAAGATCAGCGTGAGGGCGAGACCATCCATCGTCCGGTTACTCCGTGCTCAGCGTTGCGGGCGTGGCTGCCGCTGCCTCGGGGTCGCGCCGGACAATCACGCGAACCAGCCCATGCACGACGGAAATGGCAAAGATGATCGAGCCGATGGCGATGAGGGTCTGCGGATACCATAGCAAAGTCGCGGCCGCGCCTTCGGACTTCTCCTCGAACTTCCATGAAATCCAGGCAAGCTTGACGAGGTACCAGGCGAGAAAACTGCTCATCAGGGATGCAACCGACAGGCACCACAATTCGAGCCAGAAGCGGGCGTTCTCGCCGAGCCTCGATCGCAACAGCGCCACGCGGATGTGGCCACCGGCGCGGAAGGTATGAGCGAGTGCGAAGAACGAGGAGGCGGCCATCGCATAGCCGGAGTATTCGGTAATGCCGGCGATGTATAGGCCGAGGGCACGGGCGACGATCGAGCCCAGCACGCATAGGCCCACAACGACCAGGCAAACAGCGGCAACGTAGCCCGCCCACAGGTATAGGCGCTCGAGGCCTGCGTCGAGGCGAGTGAAGAAATCTGTCATCGTCTCACTCGCCCCGCCGTTGCTGTTGCCGACTGCCGGTTGGTCTGGCCCTTGAGCTTACTGGGCCTTGTAGGCGTCGATGGCGGCCTTGCCGGCATCCCCGGCCTTGGTCAGCCACTCCCCGGTCATGGTTTCACCGATTGCCATGAAATCTGCCTTCAACTGGTCACCGGCAGGCCCGACGGTCATGCCGTTCTTAGCCAGTTCCTCGACGTACCAGTTGGCCAGTTCCTCGGCCTTTGCCCAGCCGCGATCCTCTGCCACCTTTGCCTTTTCGAGCACGACATTGCGGGTGGTTTCGTCGAGACCGTTGAAGGCTTCGGTGTTCACGATGACCATGTTCTTGGGCATCCACGCCTGGATGTTGTACCAGTACTTGGTGTGCTCCCAGAGCTTGCTGTCATAGCCGGTGGAACCGGAGGAAATCATGCTGTCGACCGCGCCGGTGGCGAAGGCCTGGGTGAGTTCTGCTGCCTCGATCTTTGTCGGCACGGCGCCCATCAGTTCAGCAAGGCGCGAGGTGGCGGCATTGTAGGCGCGGAACTTGACGCCTTTCATGTCTGCGACCGAGTTAACTTCATTCTTGGTGTAGAGCCCCTGCGGCGGCCACGGCACTGTGTAGAGCAAGGTCAGGCCCTTGTCCGCCAGCACTTTTTCCACCATCGGGCGGGTGGTGTCGTAAAGCTTGCGGGACTCTGCGAAGTTGGTGACCAGGAACGGCAGGCTATCCAGTTCAAAAATCGGGCCTTCATTGCCAAGTGCCGAGATGAGGCGCTCGCCGATGGGTGCCTGGCCGGTGCGCACCGCGCGGAAAATCTCGTCGCCCTTGAAAAGCGAACCGCCGGGATGAGTGACGATCTCCAGCTTGCCACCGGAGGCCTCGGTAACTTCCTTGGCGAACTGGGTGGCGTTTTCGGAGTGATAGTTGGTGGCCGGATAGGCCATCGGCATATCCCACTTCACGTCCGCCGCCAGCGTGAAGCTGGCCGACATGCAAAGGGCCATTGCTGCTGCAGGTCCGGTAAACCTGAAATGCTTCGTCATTCTCGACACTCCCTGGATTTGTGATCGTCAAAGTCAATTGAGGCATGAACGGCGCCGGACAGGCAAGATAAAAGCCACCGGGCGCGACCCGCATGGAAATCAGGCGCATTTTATCTACAAAATGCAAATGTTTTTATCGCATCGTGAATATCGACGATCTCGCAGCCGCAGATTTCCGCGGTTTTTTGCCGGTATGGCGGCAGGTTGGTGCATTCCAGCACGACAGCCCTCAATTTGCTTGAGCGGCTGCTGAGCCTATGTGCGGCGGCAACCACGCCCGCCTCGGCACGCACAGGATCGAGAGTTTCAAGATTGGCCGCGATGACGTCGAACAGGTGATCACCCGGTTGCAGCCCCTCAACGATGAATGGGCCATCGTCGGGAATTTGATGCGGTGCAAGGCGTCGTGCGTCAAAGGTGAGAATGCCGAACACGGCGTCCGGTCCATGCTGCTTGCGAAGCGCCGGCAGCATCCACAGTGATGAGGTGATGACCGGCAAGGGCAGTGCGGCCTGAAGCTGGGCCTGCAATGGCGACAGGAAGCCGCAGGATGTGGTTATGGCAGTGGCACCGTCAGCAACAAGGCCGCGGGCTGCGTCCGCAAACTCTTGCACGATCGATCCCGGCAGTGGTTCACTCGTGACGATGCGGGCAACGCTTGCGCCGGGCAGCGTCCGGAACAGGACGGGGAAATCGAAGCTTGCGGGATTGCCGATGTCGCCCGGCGGGCGCGGAAACCTGGTGTCCAGCATCAGGACGCCGAGCGTGAAGGGTGCGCCGGAGCCTGCCAAGGGCGCCTCAGAAGGCCCGGTAGGTGACGATGGTGTAGGTGTCCTTGACGCCCGGAATGGAGTGGACCTTCTGGTTGATGAAATGCCCGACGTCCTCGCCGTCTTCCAGGTAGAACTTCACCAGCAAATCCCAGCCTCCGGCGGTGGAATATATCTCGGAGGCAATCTCCGCATCGGCCAGTTCCGTGGCCACGTCATAGGCCTTGCCGAGCTCACACTTGATCTGGACGAAGAACGGTTTCATGGGGCAAAGGCGCCTCGCTTGATTGCTGCCGGAACGCCGCTTCGGCGTGATGGCATTTGTGTCCGATGCCGGGTGCAAAGGTCAAGCCCTGCGCAAGTGTTTCCGGTGCCGGGCGAATTTGAGTTTCAGTTTGGCTAAAGACTTGAAAAACTCTGCATGAATTGCTGCTATCAGCAGACTGCATGCCGCGATCCATTGCGGGTGCCTGGCTGCAGTGGCCCTGTCTTCTACCCCATGGAGGGCAAGGCTGCTCAAGCAGGCAGGCCTCCGGACAGTGCGATTGCGAGGATGAGTACTCACAGCAGTTCGCCCCGCCGGACCCCTCCGGCGAGTTGTGGAGAGAGCGGCAGGCCGGTCATTACCGATTTGACCCCGGTGGTGTCCGGCCTGTTCTTTCCGGCATGATATCCATGCGCCGAATTTGGCTGCCTTCGTTGTGTCTTTCGGATATAGGCTGCCGGCTAACTTCAGGGGAATTTGCAAGGCGCAGGGTCGGACATGCTGGATCGCAAGGTATTGCTCGGCAACGCCGCGGGGGTCGTGTGCATGCTCGTCTGGGCAGCAAACTTTCCGCTCGCCGTATCAATTCTGAAAACCTGGGATGCTGCCGCGCTGGCGCCGGTCCGGATGCTGATGGCCGGCTTCACCGTTCTTGCTGCAACGCTCATCATGGGGCAGGCGAAGACGTTCATCCGACTGATCAGGCGGCGGGACTTCATCATGCCGTCCGCCGTTTTCGGGCTGTCCGCACTATTGTTCGTTGTAGGCCAATCACGCGTGGATGCGGTTGCCAGTGCCGTCATCGTCTGCTTGATGCCGCTGTTCTCGGCCTTGATTGGGTGGATGGAGGGCGTCGAGAAGCCGGGCCTCAAACTTGCCGCCGCCATTCTGCTGACCGTGATTGGAGGTTTCCTGACCAGTCTCGTCTCGGCGCAGGGATCGGGAAGCGAAGGCTCGCTGGCCGGGGTGATGGCGATGCTGGCGGCAGTGGTGACCTATGTCTGGTTCAGCCGGCAGCTGGTCAACCGGTTTGCTGAAGAACCCGATCTGGCCAAGACGTCCGCCAGCATGCTGCTCGGCGGTCTGGTTTGTCTGCTGATTTCCGCTGCGATGGCTGCATTGGCCGGCGCCTTGCCCCGCTATGATGTTTCGGCGATGACGATGGGCAAGATCGTTCTGCTTGCCTGTGTTTCCTTAGGGTTGTCGTCGGTTTTGTGGTTGTGGACGGGACGCATGGTCGGCGTGACGGTCGCGGCGATGCACCACAATCTGGTGCCGTTTTACGTCATCCTGTTTGCCGTGGCGGGCGGCGCCGTGATTTCGGGTCAGCACATCATCGGTGCGATACTTGTGATTGCCGGCGCCATCATCGCGCAGTTGCGCCCACGCAAGCGCAAGGCCGGCATCACGCAACCTGTGCCGGCAGGCCGGGCGCCGTGGTCGCCGGCGCGCAAGCGCCCCCCGGCATAGCCAGCCGTCAGACCGCCGGGCCACGCACGGCAACCGGTGCGGTCGCGCCTGCGACTTCATCGAATATCCACTTCCTGAAGGCGGCAATGGCAGGCTCGTCCTTGCGGCTTTCCAGGCAGATCACGAAGAACGAGTAATCGGCCTTGAGTTTCAGGTCGAACGGCGTGACGAGGCGGCCGGCACGGATGTCGGGTTCGGCAAGGCAGGTGCGGCCCAGCACCACGCCGCCGCCGCCGATGGCGGCATCGACCGCATGGTCGGCGACGTTGAAGTGCAGGCCGGAACGCGAGGGGTCCACATTCTTCGCGCCCGCCGCTTCAAGCCAGTCCGCCCAGTTCTTCAGCATGAACACGCCGAGATGGGTATCGTCATGGATGAGCGTGTGGTTGGCCAGGTCGTCCGGCGTGCGGATGGCATCGGGGCCTTCCACCAGCACCGGTGAGCACATCGGGGTGACGAACTCGTCCATCAGCCTGACCGAGTGATGGCCGGGGTACACGCCGGGGCCAAATCGAATGGCCACGTCGATATCGTCCAGTTGCAGGTCGGACTTGCCGACCGAGGCGGATATGCGCGCATCGATGCCGGGATTGAGCGCGATGAAGCGGTAGAGCCGCGGCGACAACCATTTGGCGGTGAAGGCGGGGCCTGCCGCGATGGTCAGCACGTTGGTCTGCTGACGCCGCCGGAACTGGCGCATGGTGCGCTGAATCTGCTCGAAGGCGTCGTGGATGCCGGGCTGGATCAGGCGGCCATGTTCGGTGAGCTCCACGGCCCGGTTGAGCCGGTTGAACAGCTTGACACCCAGATGATCCTCAAGCTGGCGAATCTGGAAGCTGAGCGCTGCCGGCGTGACCGCCAGTTCGCTGGCGGCCGCCTGGAAGCTCATCAGGCGCGATGCGGCTTCAAAGGCACGAAGCGCGGTCAGCGGGGGCAGTCTGTCTGGCATGAATTTGCACAAAATTTTCTTAACTGAACGCTCATGATAACTCGTTTGCGCAAGGTTTAGGAAGACCATATGTTGGCTTCATCGAAGTTTGCATCACGGATTTCAGGATGAGCCCAACCCGATCTTCTTCGTCGAAAATAAAAGGAAAACAACAATATGAACGCTGATCACAACACTCTGGATGCCAACGTCATCGAACATTTCATGCGCAAGGCACATGTCGAGCGGTCTCTGGCAGTGGCGGCCATGACCCGACAGGCAGTTGGAAGTGTAAAGAATATCTTTTCTTCAGCCGGTGCGGGCGAAACTGCCGAAAGCTGCTGCTGAAGCTTCTGCCGCTGCTGGCAGCCGGCAAAGGTTGCCCCACCTCGCCCGCCGGCGGCGGCACCACACAGCCTGGTGATCCTCCCCTGACCAGGTCTGCGACAACCGCTCCTCACGTTCCCCTCTGCGTGAGGGGCGGCCTTGCATTCAGGCCAGCGCGTTTGCCGCCTGCGCCAGCCGCTCCATGCCGCGCGTGATGTCGCTGTCCCGGGTGGCGACGGAGAAGCGAATGCAGCCCGGCGCGCCGAAAGCGGATCCGGGCACCGTGGCCACGTGAAATTCCTCCAGCAGCCAGTTGCAGAATTCCGCGTCCGTTTCGATGCGGTTGTTGCCGGCAGTCTTGCCGAGCAGGCCCGAGATGTCGGCGAGGATGTAGAAGGTTGCCGGCGGGGCGGCGATCTCGATGCCGGCGATGCCCTTGAGCAGTGCCACTGCGAGGTCACGGCGGCGCTTGTAGCTCGCCCGCATCTTCTCAACCTCGTCACGCGGGCCGGTGATGGCGGCAAGCGCGCCATGCTGGGCAAATGCGTTGCCGCCTGCGGTGAACGTGCCCTGCACCTTGGCGATTGCCTTTGCCACCGCTGTGGGCGCCGCTGCGTACCCCACGCGCCAGCCGGTCATGGCGAAGCCCTTGGACACGCCGTTGATGGTAACGGTGCGCTCGTACATTCCCGGCAGCGAAGCCATCGAGACCGGCGGGGCGTCGAACCAGATGTATTCGTAGATCTCGTCGGACACTACGAGGCAGCGCGGGTGAGACTTGACCAGACGGGCGAGGCCTTCGAGTTCTTCTTGAGTCCAAACGGCGCCGGACGGGTTCGACGGTGAGTTCAGGAAGATGAGCTTGGTACGCTCGTTCATCGCGGTGGCGATGCGCTTGAGCGGCGGCTTGAACCCTTCCGACGTCGTGGACGGGATGACCACGGGCACGCCGCCGGCCATCTCGACGATACCCTGATAGGCATTCCAGAACGGTGCCGGCAGGATCACCTCGTCACCTGAATCGAGTGTGGCAAAGCAGGCGTTGGTGATGGCCTGCTTGGCGCCGTTGGCAAGCACCACATCGGCAGCTGTCGCAGGGATGCCGTTTTCATCGCGCAGTTTGGCGGCAATGGCCTCGCGCAGTTCGGCAATACCGGCTACGGGAACGTAGTGGGTCTGGCCGTCGTTCATGGCATTCGCCGCCGCCTGCCGAATCGCCTCGGGCGTGTCAAAATCAGGCTCGCCGATGGTAAGCGAGATGACGTCGGCGCCGTTTGCCTTCAGGTCGCGGGCTTTCTGGGTCATGGCAAGAATAGCGCCTTCGGCAACGGCCGAGGTGCGGGTGGAGAGAGACTTGGCAGGATCAAACTTGGTCATGGTCAGCGGGCCGGACGGTACACAATGGAAGGCGCCTGCTATGCCATATCTGGCGCGGCGGCGGAATGGGGATTCGCGGTGCGCGATGCTGTCTGCCGCGGTGTGCTGCGTGCTGCTGGCTGCTGGCTGTGCGGCGGAGAAGCCGCGGCTGGCGGTGCCGGTCAACACCAATCCGTCGCCCTATGCGTCTGGCAAGACACACGTGGAGCCGCTGTTCTACAACGGCAAGACCTACCAGGTGCGGATGCAGCACGTGGTTGCCGAGCAGGTGTTTGACGTGAACGTGTCGGCACCGGGACGGACGCTGGGCAATACGCCGGGCGACGAGCGCATCGTGTCCGAGGTGGGGCGCAATGCCGTCAATCACTTTGCCTGCCCGGATGGCCAGCGCGCCAGGCTCGATCCGGGATCTGCAAGGCCGGCCGTCAACTCCGGATGGGACATGCGGGTCCGGTGCGTCTAGCCCTGCAGCCTTGGCAGTGCATGGCTTGATTTCGGCCACGGCAGCGGACATGCTGCCGCGCACGAACAATTTCTTGCAGATCCAGTCGGGAGGAATTCATGAAAGTGCGGGTTGCGGCTGCGGCAGCGGCATTCGTTGTCCTGGCCATGTCGGCGCCATTGGCGGTGGCCAAGTCCACATGCCAGAACACGGGCAACTTCGACCGCTGGCTTGATGGCTTCAAGCAGAAGGCAGTGGCAGCAGGCATTGACAAGGGCGTTGCCGATGCGGCGCTGAGGGGCGTCCAGTTCAATCCGGGCATCATCAAGAAGGACAGGGCGCAGGTCATCTTCTCTGACGACTGGCTCACCTTCGCGGGCAAGCTGGTCTCGGCCAACCGCCTGAAGGTTGGCGCAGCCAAGCTGCAGCAGAACAAGAAGATGTTCGACGCCATCGAGAAGAAGTTTGGTGTGCCTGGTGCAGTGGTCACGGCGTTCTGGGCACTGGAGACGGACTTTGGCGGTTTCATGGGCAAGGATTCCACAATCGATTCACTGGCGACGCTGGCCTATGATTGTCGCCGCCCGGAGAAGTTCGAGAAAGAGCTGATTGCCGCCCTGGACCTGATCCAGAAGGGCGACCTGACCAAGGACCAGATGATTGGCGCCTGGGCCGGCGAGATTGGCCAGTTGCAGTTCCTGCCTTCCTATTATGATGCTCATGCGGTGGACTTCGACGGCGACGGTCATCGCAACATGATCAACTCTTCTGCCGATGCATTGGCGTCCGCAGCCAACTACATGAAGTATCTCGGCTGGCAGGCCGGTCAGCCGTGGCTGGAAGAGGTGGAAGTTCCGCAGCAGATGCCATGGGAGCAGGCGGACGTGACCATCAAGCACCCGCGCTCGCAATGGGCCAAGTGGGGCGTCAAGAAGCGCGGCGGCGGGGCGCTGAAGGCCGACAACATGCAGCTATCCCTGATTCTGCCGATGGGCAAAGACGGTCCGGCGTTCCTCGGCTATCCGAATTTCGATGCGTATCTGACCTGGAACGAGTCGCTGACCTATTCGCTGACGGCTGCATATCTTGGCACGCGCTATGCCGGCGCTCCCAAGGTCGGGCTTGGTCACGGCAACCCGCCCAGCATCGGCTACAAGGAAGTGCTCGCGGTGCAGCAGGCGCTGATCAAGCGCGGCTATGATACCGGCGGTGCAGACGGCACGATGGGCGCCAAGACGCGCGCTGCGGTGCGCGACATGCAACTGAAGCTCGGCATGCCTGCGGACGGCTATCCGACGCCGGAGTTCATCAGCAGGATCCAGTAGCGAGTCGGGGCGATGCGTCTGGACGAGTACGCCGCGCTGGATGCGACGGCGCTGGCGGGCCTGATCCGCAAGGGTGAGGTGAGTGCGAAGGAAGCGGCCGCCGCCGCGGCCGAGGCCATAACGTTGGTCAATCCGAAGGTCAACGCAGTCGTCGAAACCTATGACGACAATATCGAGGCGTCAGCCGTGGCGGACGGCCCATTTGCCGGGGTGCCGTTCTTGATCAAGGACGTGCGCGGGCATCTTGGCGGGCGCAAGGCGGAGTTCGGTTCACGCCTCGCTGAAGGCTACGTGGCCGAGGCCGACACCCACTATGGGGAACTGGTGAAGAAAGCCGGGTTCAACATCATCGGGCGGTCAAACGCGCCCGAGCACTCCATTGCCACCTCGACCGAGAACCTTTTGTACGGCAATACCTCGACGCCGTGGCGGGAAGGGTATTCGGCCGGCGGATCGACAGGCGGCGGCGCATCTGCCGTGGCCGCTGGCATCGTGCCGGTGGCGCACGGATCGGACATCGGCGGGTCGATCCGCATTCCGGCAAGCTGGTGCGGCGGGGTAGGGCTCAAGCCGTCGCGCGGGCGCATTTCGTCCGGACCGCAGGTGGATGAGGGCAGCTTCGGCCTCAGCATGAACTTCGTCCAGACCCGAACCATGCGTGATACGGCTGCGATCCTCGATTGCCTGTGTCCGCCCCAGCCGGGTGATCCGTTCATCATTCCCACGCCGGTGGAAGGGTTCTCCGCGTGGCTGGACAAGAGCCCCGGCAAGCTTCGTGTTGCATGGACGGTGTCGCCGACAATGGACGCGCCGGTCGATCCGGAGGTGGCAGCCGCGGTCGAAGCTACCGCCAAGGTGCTGGAAGGAGCGGGGCATCACGTGGACAAGGCCGATCTGGCGTTCGACCAGGAGCAGGCGTCGGAAGTGATGTGCGCGGTCTGGTTCTTCGGTTTCCACAAGATGCTGGACAAGATCGGCCAGAAGACCGGCCGCGCGGCAGGTCCGGACACGCTGGAATCGGTAACCTGGGAGATTTACAAGCGCGCCCGCGACATGGATCCTTACGAGTTTCTCGACGGGCTGGCGTGGATCAATCAGGCGCGGCGTGAGATCGGCCGCTTCTTTGCGAAGTACGATGTGCTGGTGTCACCTACTACCGCGCAGGTTTCGCAGCCGCACGGACTTTATGGACTGAACTTGTCTGGGCTGTCGCCGGAAGAGTACATGGTGCTGGCCGATGAACCGGTGCAGTTCTGCTTCCCGTACAATGTTGCCGGAACGCCGGCCATGTCGTTGCCGGTGGCGATGCATTCCAACGGGTTGCCGATCGGCGTGCAGCTTGGGGCAGGGCCGGCGCAAGAGCATCTGCTGATCGCGCTCGGAACCATGCTGGAGCAGGAGATGCCCTGGGCCGGGCGCACCCTGCCGCTGCACGTGTCACGGCTGGCGCGCCAGGGTTAGCCCAACTCCAGCAACGTGATCTCCGGCGGCATGCCGAAGCGCACCGGCATGATGGAGCAGCCTAGGCCGCCCGACACCACGAGGTGGCGGCCGTCCTCGATGATGTGACCCCAGGCGAACCGGTTACCGTAGGATGACGGCACCATGGGAGAGTAGCCAAACAGGCGAACCTGACCGCCATGAGTGTGGCCGGACACGGTCAGCGAAACGCGCTTGGGGATGTTCATGAACAGGTCCGGTTCGTGCGCCATGTGAATGACGGGCGCGTCGTCGGTAATGCCTGACAGCGTGGCCGTCAGGTCATCCCGCCCGTTATAGACGCCGGGTCGCCCGGTCTTGATGGCGACGAGCGAGTCCGTGCCGGAAAGCCAGAACGGCACCCCATCCTTCTCCAGCCGTTCGGCCTCGTTCACCAGCGCGCGAATGCCGTTGTTCTCGAATGCTTCCTGCGAAGCGATGGGGCCAAACCCGCGCCGCTGCGCTTCCTCGTCGGACCACCAGTCGTGATTGCCGTTAATGGTGTAGACGCCCAGTGGCGCCTCGAGCCGGGTGGATGCTCTTGCGATGTCTTCGACCGGAACGTGGCGGGTGACGAAGCGGTGGCTGGCAGTGTAGTCGCCGAGCAGCAGAACCAGGTCGGGTTTCAGGTCATTGGCGATCCTGATGATCTTTTCCCAGCGCGACAACGGCATGTACGGCTCGCCCAGGTGGGGGTCGGCGAGGCAGACGACCTTGAGCTTCAACCCCTTGGTCCAGTTGGGAGGTATAATGGCATGGCGCTGGATGCGCAGCCGGAAGCCGGGTTCGATGGCGAAGGCATAGCCGGTGGGTGCGGCACCTGCCAGCATCAGGTCGCCGAACCATCTGAAAAAGCCGCGCCTGGTCAATCGGTCCTTGCTCCCGCCAATGTCCCGGCCATCGGGCCGTGCGGCAGTGTCGTGTGAGTCTGTGCTCCTGAACAAGTCCGGGATACACCTCCCACGACCCAGCGCAAACTTTCGCAACCCGTGCTAGCTTGCGGAGTTGTCACCACAAAGGAGTAGGTGGTCCTCAGTGTACTTCACAAAACTCGAATGGCTATGGGCGCAGTTCCGGCGTCAGCTCATCTACCGCGCCATCATCATCGGATTGCTTGCCGTGGTGGCGGCGCTGCTCGGGCTGTTGCTGGATCAGTCCGTTCCCGATGAGTGGGCGCTGAAAGTTGGCGCGGATGCGGTGGACAGCCTGTTGTCGATCATCGCTTCGAGCATGCTGGCGGTGACGACGTTCTCGCTGTCCACGGTGGTTGCTGCATACGGTTCGGCCACCTCGACGGCAACGCCACGCGCCACCAACCTGCTGCTGGACGACACGGTTACGCAGAACATGCTGGCCGCCTTTATCGGTGCCTTCATCTATTCCATCGTCGGCATCGTGCTGCTCAAGGCGGGTGTCTATGGCACGTCGGGCCGGCTTGTCCTGTTCTTCGTGACGATATTCGTGATTGGCCTTGTCGTGGTCATGCTGGTGCGCTGGATCGATTTCCTGATGCACTTTGGCCGGCTCGGCAACGTACTCGACCGGATCGAGAAAGCGGCCCGGCGCAACCTGGCGAGCATGCGCCAGCAACCCTGCCTCGGCGGCGTCTGCGATGATGGCGACCCGGCTCGAAAGCCACCGGGCAGCACGGAAGTGCTATCGGAAAAAACCGGTTACGTGCAGTTCATCGATATGGATGCGCTGTCTGAAGTGGCCGGCGAGGACGGCCAGGTGACCGTCGCTGCGCATCCCGGCAAGCTGGTGCATCCCGGGGCACGGCTGGCGTACGTAAAGGACGGTGCGGACCAGAACGTGGCTCACGCGGTTCGCGAAGCGTTCATCATCGGTGGCCGGCGTACCTTCGACCAGGATCCGCGGCTGGCGTTGATCAGCTTGTCCGAAGTGGCTTCGCGTGCGCTGTCGCCGGCAGTCAACGACCCGGGAACGGCCATCGAGGTGCTGGCCCGGCAGCTTCGTGTGTTCGCGGACTGGCTGACGGCGGGCGAACCGGACGAGCCGCTGCACCGCAACGTGCGGGTTGCCCCCATTCGTGTGGACGACATGTTCGATGATGCGTTTCTCGCCATGGGGCGAGATGGCGCCGGGCACGTCGAGGTGGTCATCCGGATGATGAAGACGTTGGGCGCCCTGGCAGAAAGCAGCCCGGACGAATTTGCCGGGCCGGCCAGGCGTCACATGTCGCTGCTGTTCGACCGTGCCGTCAACATGATGCCCAGCGCCGACGACCGCAACTTGTTGGTGGCGGTCAGCGAGGCGGCCGGGATGAAGCTTACCGCCGCCCAGCGCAAGCGTGCGAAGGCTGGCTGATCAGCGGCCCTTCCACACAGGGTCGCGTTTCTCGGCAAACGCCTTCGCGCCTTCGAGCTGGTCTTCGGATGAATAGAGCTTCGAGATTGTCGGCAGGCCGCGCCGATTGAGCAGGGCGAGCGCTTCCTTGTCGTTGAGGTGGTGCACCCGCTCCAGCACTTCCTTGATTGCCGCATAGACCAGCGGCGGGCCGCCAGCGAGCTTTTCCGTCACCTCGCGGGCGCGGTCCATCAGCTGGTCCGCCGGCACCACCTCGTTGACAAAGCCCCAATGCCTGGCTTCCGTGCAGTCCACCACACGGCCGGTAAGCAGCATTTCCATGGCAACGTGGTAGGGGATGCGGCGGGGCAGCTTGATGGTGGCTGCGTCTGCGATGACGCCCGAGCGGATTTCGGGCAGGGCGAAGGTCGCGTGCTCGGCAGCGATGATGATGTCGCAAGAGATCATGATCTCGAAGCCGCCGCCGAAGGCCAGGCCATTGACGGCGCACACCACAGGCTTGTTCATGCCGGGCAGCTCCTGCAGGCCGCCGAAGCCGCCAAGACCGTAATCGGCGTCGGCGCTTTCGCCTCCGGCTGCGGCCTTGAGGTCCCAGCCGGGGCAGAAGAAGCGCTCGCCGGTGGCGGTCAGGATAGCTGCACGCAGGTTGTCGTCATCGCGGAAGGCGGAGAACACGTCGCCCATGATGCGGCTGGTGGCGGCGTCAATGGCGTTCGCCTTGGGCCGGTCGATGGTGACTTCCAGCACGCGCCCGCGCACCTGTGTCTTGATCGGGCCATCGGTCATGTTGAGCAGGGTCATGGGGTGTTCTCCTTCAAAGCTTGCGCATCCGTACCAGGGCATCGGCGGCGATGGCGCCGTTGCCGTTTTCAAGCACCATCAATGGGTTAACGTCCAGTTCTTCAAGTTCTGATTCATGTGCGGCGGCGAACCTCGCCACGGCTTCGATGGCATCAAGCGTGGCGTCAAGGTCGCCTGCCTTGCCGCGATAACCCTCGATCAGCCTGAACACCTTAAGGCCGCGCAGTGCAACCTCGATTTCGGTGCGGGTCGCGGGCAGCAGAAGCGTGACACTGTCGGCCAGCAACTCGGTCAGCACGCCGCCAGCACCAATCACCAGCGCCAGGCCGAATTGCGGGTCGCGTTTCACGCCGATGATCAACTCGGCCACGGTGCCTGTGATCATCTGCTCCACCAGAACCTCGTCGCAGATTTGGGCCATGCGGTCGGCGGCGGCCTGTGCGGTTTCGGCGTTCGACAAGTTCAGCGCTACACCACCGGCTTCGGTCTTGTGGGCGAGGCTGGCGGATGATGCCTTCACCACCACGGGAAAGCCGATGGACTTTGCGGTACGGCCTGCCTCTGCAATCGGGCAAGTTATGGCGGCGGGCGTGCGCAGCCCGGGGCCGGCCAGCAGCGCTTTCGCGTCGTGCTCGGTGAGGGATGCAATCCCTGCTTCTGCCGCAGGCTCTGGAGAAAGCGGAGCGGGAGTTTCAGCCTGCGCCCATTTGCGCCCGATCATTGCGGCGGCGGAGAAGGCGGTGAAGGCGTCATCCAGCCCAAGCATCGGGGCAATGCCCGCCGCAGTCAGACGCGCGGCCACATCCGCCGGCATTGACTCGTGCAGGCTGGTGGCCGTGACGGCGCGGGCGCCTGTCGCCTTGTGGGCATCAATGTATCCATCCACCGTCACGATCCAGGTGACCGGGTTCATCGGCGGTTTGTCGGGCACGTCGATGACCAGCATGCCAACGTCGAACCCGCCTGACAGAACGGCGGTGAAGGTGGCGGCAAGCTTGTCGCGCTGGTTCCAGATGAAGGTGTGATAATCGAGCGGATTGTCCACCACGACATAGTCGCTCAGCGTGGCTGCGACGCTCTCCCGAGTACCCTCGTCGAAAGGTGGGAAAGAGACGGGATAGGCGGTTGCCATGTCGGACACGAGCGCCGCTTCACCGCCAGAGCAGGACATCGACACAAGGCGTGTATCGGTGATTGGTCCGCCATAGTGCAGAAACTTCAGCGTCTCGCACAGGGCGCTGACCGAGTTGACCCGGGCGATGCCGTAGCGCGCGAACATCGCGTCGTAAAGATCGTCCGCGCCGGAAAGCGAGTTGGTGTGGCTCATGGTGACCTTCGCGCCCTGTTCGGACTTGCCGGTCTTGAGAACGACGATGGGCTTTCGTGCAGCGCGGGCGGCAAGGGCTGCGCGCGAGAAATGACCGACGTCCTTCAGGCCCTCGATGTGCAGGCCGATTGCGGTGACACGCGGGTCGGCGCTCAGGTGCTCGATCATGGCGGACATGCCGACGTCCGCCTGATTGCCGAGCGTAAACAGGCCGGCTACCGGTACGTGGCGCTTCATCATGGCGAAATTGCACGCGATGTTTCCGGACTGGGTGACGAAGACGATACCCCGGTCCACCGGCTTCATGCCGTGCTCGTCGGGCCAGGGCGAGCACTTGTCGACCGCGTTCACGTAGCCATAGCAGTTGGGCCCCATCACCGGCATGCCATTGGCGGCCTTCAGCATTTGCGCTTCAAGCGCCTTCCCGGTGTCGTCCAGTTCGGCAAAGCCCGACGAGTAGAGCACCACGCCGCCGCAGCCCATCTGCGAGAGTTCCGCGATCATCTCGACCGCAAGTTCGCGCTTTACGGCGATGAAGGCGCAGTCCGGGGCTCCCGGCAGCTCTGAAACGGCTCGAAGACAGGGCACCCCATTGAGGTGATCGCGCTTGGGGTGAATGGCATGAATGGCGCCGTCGAAGCCCAGTTCCTGGGTCACGCGCAACGCCGTCTCAGCTTCCCAGCCACCGATGAAGGCAATGGATTTCGGCGCCAGCAGCCGGGCGACGGGGGAGGTGGTCATGACAACTCCGAATAGACGCCGAGGCCGCGCTTCTTGATCTGGCCGGCGATGATCAGTTTCTGGATTTCCGAGGTGCCTTCCCAGATGCGCTCCACCCGGATGTCGCGATACAGGCGCTCCACCGCGTAGTCGCGAATGAGGCCGCGCCCGCCGTGAAGCTGCAGCGCGGTGTCCACGACGCGGCCCATTTCTTCCGAGCAATAGAGCTTGGCGGCGGACGCTTTGGCATGGATCAGCTTCCTCTCCAGCCCGGCATCGATTTCGGCAGCGATCCGGTAGAGCAGCGACTTGGCCGCCATGATGCGCGTCGCCATGACCGCCAGCATGAACTCGACGCCCTGGAAGTCGGCCAGTGGCTGCCCGAACTGCTTGCGGTTCACCACGAAGCTGGTGGCTTCCTCTGCTGCCCGCACCCCCATGCCGCAGCAGCGCGCGGCGATGGCGAGGCGGGCCTCGACAAACCATTCCTTCGTAATGTCGAGCCCGTCGCCCACCTTGCCGAGCAGGCGGTCATTGCCGACGCGCACGTCCTTCAGCGTCATCTCGGGGTGCTCGTCCACGCCGCCCATCATGAAGCGGGGCGAGTGACCAACGGTCAGGCCAGGCGTATCGCGGTCCACCATGAACACAGCAGGTTTGTCCGGGTCGCCGTCCACGTGGGCGTGGACCATCACCACGGTGCAGTAGTTTATGCCGGAGACGAACCACTTCTCTCCGTTCAACATCCAGTCACCGCCGTCCTTCACTGCCGTCGTGGTCACAGCTGAAGTGTCGGAGCCTGCATTGGCTTCGGTGATCGAGTAGGCGATGTGCAGGTCGAGATTGCACGCGGGTTTGAGGAACCGTTCGATCTGGTCAGCGGTCGCGTCGCGCAAGGGCAGTGGCGGCTGGTTGACATAGGCCCAGAGCTCTCCGGTTGCCTTGCCGCACTCCTCGTTGACGAGACACTGCTGGACCATGCTCATGCCCTGACCGCTAACATCCATCGCATGGTTGACGGCGTTGAGGCGTGCGGCGCGCACGGCCTGCTCGATGGACTTGACCACTTCCGGCCGCAAGGTGCCCGTCCTGTCCATCTCCAGCTCGTGCGGAAACAGATGCGCTTGCGTGAAGGCGCGGGCGCGTTCACGGATCTCGCGGTCTTCGGGAGTGAGAGCCATATCCATCGCGATCATCCCCCGAGTGGGCGAAGCATCTCGCGCGAAATGATGTGGCGCTGGATCTCGCTGGTGCCTTCCCAGATGCGCTCGATGCGGGCATCCCGCCAGATGCGTTCCAGCGGCAGTTCATCCATGACGCCCATGCCGCCGTGGATCTGGATGGCTTCGTCCGCCACGAAGGCCAGCACTTCGGATGCCTTGAGTTTCGCCATCGCCATGTCGGCCTCGGTCACCGTGCCATCGTCATATTTCGAGGCGGCTTCCATGGTCAGCAGGTTGGCGGCCTTGAGTTCCATGGCCATGTCGGCGAGCTTGAACGACACGCCCTGAAACTTGCAGATCTGCTGGCCGAACTGCTGCCGGTCCACCGACCATTGTAGGGCGTGAGCCAGGGCGCGTTCGGCACGGCCGAGGCAGGTTGCGGCCACTTGCAGCCGGGTTGCGCCCAGCCACTGGTTGGCCACCTCGAAACCCTTGTGCACCTCGCCCAGCCTTTGCGTGTCCGGGATGCGGCAATTGTCGAACTCGAGAATGGAGTTGGTGTAACCGCGGTGCGAGACGTTGCGATAGCCCTCGCGCACCGTGAAGCCGGGTGTGCCCATGTCGACGATGAACGAGGTGATCAGCTTCTTCGGCCCACTCGGGGTGCTCTCCTCGCCACTTGCGAAGTAGGCGATGACGAAGTCGGCCTCGTCGGCGTGGGAGATGAAGTGCTTGGTGCCGTTGAGCACCCAGTCATCGCCGTCGCGGACGGCGCTCGCCTTCATGCCGCGCAGGTCCGAGCCTGCACCGGGTTCGGTCATCGCCATGCAGTCGATCTTCTCACCGCGCACGCAGGGCAGTGTGTAGCGTTCGCGCTGCTCCTCGTTGCAGGCCATCAGGATGTTGGAGGGGCGCGCCACGCAGTTCCAGTGCAGCGCGTAGTTGGCGCGGCCCAGTTCCTTCTCGTAGAGCACCCAGGTCAGCGTATCGAGCCCTGCGCCGCCCACTTCTTCCGGCATGTTGGCGGCATAAAGCCCGGTTTCGATTGCCCTGGCCTTCAGCTCCTTATAGAGGTCGCGGCGCAGCTTGCCGGAGCGCTCGACTTCCGCCTCGTGCGGATAGAGCTCGTTTTCGACGAAAGCCCGCGTCGTATCGACGATCATCTGCTGTTCTTCGGTGAGGTTGAAGTTCATGGCCTCACACCTTCCCGTTGAGCACTTCGCCGACGCCGATGTTGTGCTTCTTCAGCACGTGCATGATGTCGACCAGCACGTCGTTGCGCTTGACTTCCCACTCGGCGATGGTCTTGCCCTCGGCCTGGCGTTCGCAGCCACCGACCAGCTTTTCTGTCAGTTCCTCCGACCATTTCGGGAACTTGAGATCGGTCCACGGCAGTTCCAGCGACGGGTCGAACTGCGCCATGAAGGCCGCCATGCCACCGTCGCCGCCCGCTGTGTGGTAATGCAGGAACGAGCCCATGATGGCCCAACGAAGCCCGGCGGAATAGATGATCGCGCGATCGATGTCCTCGGTGGTGCCGATGCCCTTGTCGAGCACGTTGAGCGCCTCGCGCCACAGCGCTTCCTGAAGCCGGTCGCAGATGTAGCCGTCGATCTCCTTCTTCAGCCTGAGTGGGAACATGCCGAGCGTGCGGTATAAGGCGTCGGCCCGATCCATCACATCGGCGCTGGTCTTTTCGCCCGCCACTGTCTCGACCAGCGGCAGCAGGTAGACGGGGTAGAACGGGTGGCCAATGATGAGGCGCTCCGGGTGCCTGCACCTGGATTGGAGACGCGACGGCAGGAAGCCTGACGACGACGAGGCCATGATCACGTCAGGCCGGGCTACGGCGTCCATTTTCTCGTAGAGGCCGATCTTCAGGTCTTCGCGCTCGGGAGCTGCTTCCTGAATCCAGTCAGCGGCTTGCGCCATGTCGTTCAGGTCGGTTGTGAAGCGCAGCGTGCCCATCTTTGCCGGCCGGCCGCCGGCGAGCTTTTCCATGGAGGGCCAGGCGCGCTCGATCTTGTCGCGCATGGGCGCTTCGGATTTCTCGAACGGGTCGTAGGCCACGACGTCATATCCGGCCCACATGACTCGCGCCGCCCAGCCTGCGCCGATGACGCCTGCGCCGGCGATGCCGACTGTCTTTATCGAAGTCATTCCATCTTTCCTTGCCCCCCTCGGGTTCAACCCGAGGGTCCAGAGTCAGAACCAGTGGGCCCTTGGGTCAAGCCCGAGGGAAGCAGTTAGCTAGAGCCCCAGGATTTCGCGCGCCTCCGCCGGCGTGGCGACCTGTGCGCCGAGCAGGCGGATGATCTCGGTGGCGCGCTCGGTCAGTGAGGCGTTGGACGCGTAGACGCCCTTGTCGAGATACAAGTTGTCCTCAAGGCCAACGCGGACGTGGCCGCCCAGGATGATGGCCTGCGCCACCATCGGCATCTGCCACTTGCCGATGCCGAAGCCTGCCCAGACGCAGTCGTCCGGCAGTTGCGACTTCATGTAGGTCATGGTTTCGGTGTTCACCGGAGCACCCCACGGAATGCCGAGGCAGAGCTGGAACATCGGTTTGCCGGAAATCAGCCCTTCGGCCACCAGCTGCTTGGCGAACCACAGGTTGCCTGAGTCGAAAATTTCCATCTCGGGCTTTACGCCGTAGGACTGGATGAGCCGGGCCTGCTCGCGCAACTGCACCGGCGTCTGCACTACTATGGAATTGCCGTCGCCGAAATTCAGCGAGCCGCAGTCCAGCGTACAGATTTCCGGGCGAAGTTCCTTGACGTGCAGCAGGCGCTCGGCAGGCCCGACGAGGTCGGTGTTGGCCTCGTCGAAGTTGCGCGGGGTTTCGCCGTCGCCGATCATCAGGTCGCCGCCCATGCCGGCGGTCAGGTTGATGATGACGTCGGTGTTCTTCGCCCGGATGCGCTCCATCACCTCGCGGTAGTAGCCGACATTGCGGGTTCCCTTGCCGGTCTTCGGTTCGCGCACGTGGCAGTGCACGACGGCCGCACCTGCGGAGGCTGCCTCGAGAGCGGAGTTTGCGATCTGCTCAGACGTGACCGGAATGGCCGGATGCTTGCCGACCGTGTCGCCGGCGCCGGTGACGGCGCAGGTGATGATGACTTTCGGATTCATGGAGAACCTCCCATTGCTGACTTGTGCGTTGGCTTGAGTGTAAGAGGCCATCGTCGTATGATTTGAGGAAAAGCGACATTTGCTTGAGGTTTCTCGTGCGCGCCGTCTTCGACATCGTTTTCCTGCTGGTGCCCCGCTTTTCGATGATTGCGCTCTACTCGGCGCTGGAGCCGTTGCGCGTGGCCAACCGGTTCGGCGGCGAACTGTTCCGCTGGCGCTTCTGCTCGCTGGACGGGGAAGCGATCACCGCGTCAAACGGCATTCCGGTTTCGGTAGATGGCGCGATTGGCAGTGCGGGGCGGCCAAACCTCGTGATCGTGTGTTCGAGCTATGAACATGAGCGCGCCATGACGCCCGCCATGCGTTCGGTGCTGCGCCGGCTGGGTGGGGCAGGGGTGTGGCTGGGAGGGCTGGACACGGGACCCATCCTGCTTGCCGATGCCGGGCTGCTGGACCGCCGCCGCGCCACCTGCCACTGGGAGACGCTAGGCGCCATGCGCGAAGACTACCCGCGCGTGGAGGTTACTGACGCGCTCTACGAGATCGACGGGGCGCGGCTGACTGCCTCCGGTGGCACGGCGCCACTCGACATGATGATCGACTGGATCGGTGTTCTGCATGGGCAGCCGCTCGCAATGCGCGTGGCGGACACACTGGTTCATGCCCGATATGGCGGCGATCCCGGCGGGGCCCGCATTTCGGCCCGGACCCGGTTTGGCACCGACGATGCGCATGTGCTTGCGGCGATCTCGGCCATGGAAGAACATCTAGAAGACGTACTTCGGCTTGAGGACGTGGCGGTGGCAGCTGGGGTATCGCCGCGCCAGCTTGAACGGCGCTTCCGGCGGGTGCTCGGCATGGGGCCGATGCGGTTTTACCTGGGCCTCCGGCTGGAGCGGGCAGAACGGCTGCTGACTTACTCCCGCCTTAGCGTGCGCGATGCCGGGGTGGCGTCTGGTTTCTCGTCGCTGGCTCAGTTTTCCCGTGCCTACAAGGCCCGGTATGGCCTGGCGCCATCACAACACCGGCGGCAGGTCAGCCGTCAGGCCTAGACGTCCGCACCCGGGGCCTTTTCCAGCGTTACCGACGCAATGCGCCAACTGCCATCCGGCTGTTGCTCGAAGGTGTAGCGCGCGGTCCACACCCGGCCGTCTGCGTCCACTACCTCGACCAGCTGTACCGGGCGACCCTGCGCATCGGTTTGCGTACCGGGAAAGCTGAAGCGCCGCGGCGCGTAAACTGCCATGTAGCCGCGCTTCACCATGGCGATGAAATTGTCCGGCGTCTGGAACAGCCGTTGCAGCGACGGCGAGGCAAACGAGAACGCGGTGGCGCCGTCGCCGGCCCGGAAGGCCTCGATCTGCCTGCTGATGATGGATTCGAAAGCAGACTGCTGGGCCTCTGCAGGCGTGGCTGAACCCACGGCAGCCGCCACGGTAATCGCGGCTAAAAGGGTGCGAAAATGCATCATAAAGCTCCTTTTCCCGTCAACCAGCGGGGCCTCAGAAGGTTGCCCATAAACACTACGTCAATTTCATGATGTGGGCCATGTCACCCGCTTGACGGCACTTGCAGCAATGACGCAAGCTGCGCCTCCGGATTCACAACGTCAGGAGCAAACCTGACGGGGCATTTCAAGGGAGGCTTCGGATGCCGGCAATCTCAATGACAGTCAATGGCGAGAAGGTATGCGGCGAGGTTGAAGGCCGCACGCTTCTGGTCGAGTTCATCCGCAACACGCTGGGCAAGACGGGCACGCACGTCGGCTGCGACACCAGCCAGTGCGGTGCTTGCGTCGTTCACGTCGACGGCAAGGCGGTAAAGTCGTGCACGGCGCTGGCAATTGCCTGTGACGGCGCCGATGTAGTGACCATCGAGGGCATCGCCAAGGACGGCAAGCTGCACCCGATGCAGGAAGCCTTCCGCGAGAACCATGGCTTGCAGTGCGGCTTCTGCACCCCCGGCATGATCATGTCGGGCATCGATATCGTGAAGCGCAAGGGCAAGAAGCTCAAGGAAGAGACGATCCGCGAAGAGCTCGAAGGCAACATCTGCCGCTGCACGGGCTACCACAACATCGTCAAGGCCATCCAGGCCGGCGCGGCAAAGATGTAACGAGCGACAGCCGGCGCCCCTATGGTGGCGCGCGCCGGACAAAAAACGATCAGAGGAAACTACTCAAGATGAGCGAAACAGGAATTGGCGCCCGTCTGGTGCGCAAGGAAGACCACCGCTTCATTACCGGCAAGGGCCGTTATACCGACGACATCAACCTGCCGGGGCAGGCCTATGCCTACTTCGTGCGCAGCCCCCATGCCCACGCCGAGATCAAGAAGGTCGACACCAAGGCTGCAGCGAAGGCGCCGGGCGTGCTGTGCGTGCTGACCGGCGACGATGCCGCCAAGGATGGCGTCGGCGGACTGATCTGCGGCTGGATGATCCACTCCAAGGACGGCTCCCCGATGAAGGCCGGGCCGCACCCGGTGCTGGCCCAGGGCAAGGTGCGCCACGTGGGCGACCAGGTTGCCGTCGTTGTGGCGCGCACCAAGGACCAGGCCAAGGCAGCTGCGGCGCTGGTCAACGTCAGCTACAAGCCGCTGGATGCGGTGGCCGACCCCGTGAAGGCGCAGAAGCGCGGTGCGCCGAAGGTGCATGACGTGGCCGCCAACAACACCGTGTTTGAATGGGAACTGGGCGACAAGGCCGCGACTGAAGCCGCGTTTGCGAAGGCGGCGAACGTGACGTCGCTGGACATCGTCAACAACCGCCTGGCGCCCAACGCCATGGAGCCGCGCGCGGCCATTGGTAGCTACGATGCGGGCGAAGACCACTTCACCCTGTACACCACCAGCCAGAACCCGCACGTGGCGCGTCTGGTCATCTCCGCCTTCATCGGCATTGCGCCGGAACACAAGCTTCGCGTGATCGCACCTGACGTGGGTGGCGGCTTCGGCTCCAAGATCTTCATCTACGCCGAGGAAGTGGTCTGCCTGTGGGCGTCCAAGCGCGCCGGCGGCGTGCCGGTCAAGTGGGTGGCGGAACGCTCTGAAAGCTTCCTCACCGATGCGCACGGCCGCGACCACGTGACCAAGGCCGAGCTTGCCACCGACGCCAACGGCAAGGTGACGGGCATGCGTGTCAAGACGATTGCCAACATGGGCGCCTACCTGTCCACGTTCGCCTCGTCGGTGCCGACCTACCTGTACGCCACGCTTCTGTCGGGCCAGTACAACATCCCCAACATCTATGCCGAGGTGGACGCGGTTTACACCAACACGACCCCGGTCGACGCATATCGCGGGGCAGGGCGGCCTGAAGCCACCTACGTCGTCGAACGGCTGATGGAAACGGCAGCACGTGAGCTGGGAGAGGACCCGGCCGAGTTCCGCCGCAAGAACTTCGTCACTTCGTTCCCGCACCAGACGCCGGTCATCATGTGCTATGACGCCGGCGACTACGGCGCTTCGTTGGACAAGGCGCTGGAGCTGATCGACTACAAGGGCTTCGACAAGCGCAAGGCGGCAGCGGCCAAGAAGGGCAAGCTGCGCGGCATCGGCTTCTCCAACTACATCGAGGCTTGCGGCATCGCGCCGTCTGCCGCGGTGGGGTCGCTGGGCGCTGGCGTGGGCTTGTGGGAATCCGCTGAAGTTCGCGTGAACCCGGTTGGCACCGTGGAAATCCTGACCGGCTCGCACAGCCACGGCCAGGGCCACGAGACCACGTTCGCCCAGCTCGTGTCCGACCGTCTCGGCATCGACGCCTCGCAGGTGTCGATTGTACACGGCGATACTGACAAGGTGCAGTTCGGCATGGGCACCTACGGATCGCGTTCGGGTGCGGTCGGCATGACCGCCATCTCCAAGGCGCTCGACAAGATCGAGGCCAAGGCGAAGAAGGTCGCCGCGCACGTGATGGAAGCTTCCGAAGCCGACGTCGAGTTCAAGAACGGCACCTTCTCGGTCAAGGGCACCGACAAGAAGATGGCGTTCGGCGAAGTGGCGCTTGCTGCCTATGTGGCGCACAAGTTCCCGACTTCGGAAGTGGAGCCGGGCCTCAAGGAAGGTGCGTTCCACGACCCGACCAACTTTACCTTCCCGGCCGGCTGCCACATCTGTGAACTGGAAGTCGATGCCGACACCGGCGTAGTGCAGGTGGTGGACTGGGTGGCCGTGGACGACTTCGGCAACATCATCAACCCGATGATCGTTGAAGGCCAGGTGCACGGCGGCATTGCGCAGGGCGTGGGCCAGGCGCTCACCGAAGGCGTGGTGTATGACGAGGGAGGTCAGCTGCTGACGGGCTCGTATATGGACTACTGCATGCCGCGCGCCGACAACCTGCCGACGCTGCGTCTGGACTTCACCAGGACCGAGTGCCCATCGAACCCGCTGGGCATCAAGGGCTGCGGTGAGGCCGGCGCGATCGCTGCTCCGGCAGCGCTAATGAACGCGTTGACCAACGCGCTCGGCGTCAAGGACGTGCCGATGCCGGCAACCCCGCAGACCGTGTGGAAGGCCATGGCCCACATGCGCGAAGCGGCCGAGTAAGTTCCAGGGACAGGAG
>JAHEBA010000111.1 GCA_024642465.1 Alphaproteobacteria bacterium | reverse complement strand
GATGGCGGGCGAATATACCGGCCAGGTGATGCTGGACGGGCTGACCGCGTTTCTGAA
Source organism: Alphaproteobacteria bacterium (assembly GCA_024642465.1). Classification (GTDB taxonomy): domain Bacteria; phylum Pseudomonadota; class Alphaproteobacteria; order Rhizobiales; family Aestuariivirgaceae; genus Anderseniella. Next base: position 8,636 of record JAHEBA010000111.1, on the reverse strand, counting down.
AGAAGCTGCGCCTGGTCTCCTGCCCGACCAAGTGCGCGCGCCCAACATGGACCCGCCGAAGATCCCCGATCTGTCAAAGACGGTGCCGATCCGGCCGCCCGGGTTCTGCACCGGCTGCCCCGAACGCCCGATCTTTGCCGCGATGAAATTGACCGAGCAGGAAATGGGCAAGCACCAGATCACCGGTGATATCGGCTGTCACCTGTTTGGATCCCTGCCACCGTTCGAGATCGGCGGCGCCACCATGGGCTATGGTCTTGGGCCTGCCGCCAACGCCGCCTTCGATGGCGGCGGCAAGCGGCGCGCGATCTCGATCCTGGGCGACGGGGGGTTCTGGCACAACGGGCTGTCGTCTTCCATCGGGAACATGGTGTTCAACAAGTCCGACAGCGTGACGGTGATCGTCGACAACTATTACTCGGCGGCGACCGGAGGGCAAGACATCATGTCGTCGCGCGCCAAGAACGACACCAAGGCGACGAACAACCCGATTTCCAAGGCGCTTAAGGGCGTAGGCGTCGACTGGGTGCGGCAGGTCGACCGCACCTATGACGTGACCAAGATGCGCGACGTGCTACGCGAGGCGCTGACCACCGATTACAAGGGGCCGAAGGTGATCCTTGCCTCGTCCGAGTGCATGCTGAACAAGCAGCGCCGTGAGAAGCCCAAGCGCAACCAGGCGATCCGCGACGGCGCGCGCGTCGCGGTGCCGCGCTTCGGGGTCGATGCCGATGTCTGCACCGGGGATCACGCCTGCATGCGGCTTTCGGGCTGTCCGTCGCTGTCGCTGAAAAAGCTCGATGATCCCTTGCGCGACGATCCGATAGCCGCGATCGACCAGACCTGCGTCGGCTGTGGAAATTGCGGCGAGGTCGCCCATGCCGCGATCCTGTGCCCGTCCTTCTATCAGGCCGATGTCGTCCACAATCCAAGGCCCTTCGAAGCCTGGCGTGCGGGCCTGCGCCGCCGGATCATAAGCTGGTTTCAGGCGCGCCGGGATGCCCGCCGCCTGCGTTACGATGGGGTTGCCACATGAACGCCGTTCTGCCGCCGAAGGGCGTCGATGCATCCATGGGCCAGGTGCTGAAACTGGCGGTGATGGCCGTGGGCGGGCAGGGCGGCGGTGTTCTGACCGGCTGGATCGAGGATCTGGCGCGTTCGCAAGGCTATGCTTGCCAGGCGACGTCCGTGGCGGGTGTGGCGCAGCGCACCGGAGCCACGATCTATTACATCGAGATGATGCCGGCGGCGGGCGATGCCCAGCCGGTTTTCGCGCTGGCTCCTTCGTCGGGCGACGTGGACGTCCTGATCGCGGCGGAAATGATGGAAGTTGGCCGCGCGGTGATGCGCGGCTTCGTGACGCCCGACCGTACGACGCTGATCGGATCGACCCACCGCGCGCTGGCGGTCAGCGAAAAGACCTTGCCGGGCGATGGCATCGCCAAGGCGGAAGAGGTCCGTGCAGCGGCTGAAATCGCTGCGCAGCGGTTGATTCTGGCGGATATGGACAAGCTGGCGGTCGAGAAGGGCTCGGTCATCTCTGCCTCGCTGTTCGGGGCGCTGGCAGGATCGGGCGCGCTGCCTTTCTCCCGCACGGCCTACGAGGATGCGATCCGCGCCGGCGGCAAGGGGGTCGAGGCGTCGTTGCGAGCCTTCGCCGCCGGGTTCGATGCGGCACAGGCCGGGGGCGAGGCGTTGAAGCGGCCCGAGAAGCGTGCGCCGCGCCGGATCGTCGGGCCCGTCGCGCGGATGGGCGAATGGCAGGCGCTGGTCGTGCGGGCCGAGGCGCTGCCCGTACCCGTGCGCGACATGGCCTTGTCGGGCCTAGCAAAGGTCGTCGATTTCCAGGACTGCGCCTATGGCGCGCTGTATCTCGACCGGGTCGAGAAGATCGTTCAAGGCGACAACCCTGCGCGCGACTACGTGCGCAGCGCGACGGCGGCGAAATACATCGCCAATGCAATGGCTTACGATGATATCATCCGCGTCGCCGACCTGAAGACCCGACCCACGCGCCTGGCCCATATCGACGCCGAAATGGGCGCGAAGGCCGAAAATGTTGTGCAGTTGACAGAGTATTTCCACCCCCGCGCCGAGGAGATCGCAGGCCTGATGCCTGTTGGTATGGGGGCGCGCACGATGGCGAACCCGGCCCGCATGGCGCGGCTGAACCGCTGGTTCGACAAGGGGCGGCGTCTGCGCACGGATACGCTGCGCGCCTTCCTGTTGCTGTATGTGCTGGGCGGTCTGAAGAGCTATCGCCTGCGCACCCTGCGCCATCAGGAAGAGGTCGCGCATCTGGAGAAATGGCTGACCGATTGCCTCGGCGTCGAAGATTACGACCTGAGCGTCGAGCTTCTGAAGAACCGCCGGCTGGTGAAGGGCTATTCCGACACCCATGCGCGCGGCCTGTCCAAGTTCGACCGCGTTATGGCGGCGGCGGGCCTGCTGAAGGGCCGCAAGGACGCCGTCGAATGGATGGCGCGCCTGCGCGAAGCGGCGTTGCAGGACCCCGAGGGCCGCGCGCTGGATGGCGCGATCGAGACGGTGAAAAGCTTCGTCTGAGGGGTCTCGGCCGCGCCACAATAGCCCGGGCGCATCGGCACGGGCGCGATCCCGCCTAGGCGGCACATGTGCCACGCCAGCCCATGATTGAATTGCCCCGGGTTTGTCGGCGACCATCAACTTAAGTAAGGATGATGGTTATGACGAAAAGCAAAATGGCAAATCGCTACTCGCCCGAGGTCCGCGCACGTGCGGTGCGGATGGTTTTTGAGCATCAAGGCTCTTATGAGACGCAGGCGGGCGCGATTGCGGCCATTGCACCTAAGATTGGCTGCATTCCCCAGACTTTGCGCGACTGGGTCAAGCAGGCTGAGAAGGACAGTGGCATGCGTGATGGCGTGACCACTGAAGAACGAGATCGTATCAAGGCTTTGGAACGGGAGGTCCGGGAGCTGCGCCAAGCCAATGAGATACTTCGCAAGGCATCAGCGTATTTTGCGCAGGCGGAACTCGACCGCCCGCTGAAGCGATGATCGCCTTCATTGAAGATCAGCGCGTTGTTTACGGCGTCGAGTCGATCTGCAGAGTTTTGCCGATCGCGCCGTCAACATTTTATCATCAGCGTGCATGCCGAGCGGACCCTTCCAAAGCTTCGGCCTAGCATCAGCGCGATGCGGAACTTAGTCCTGAGATCAAACGGGTCTGGGACGAGAATTATCAGGTTTATGGTGTCGGCAAGGCGTGGCGCCAGATGAAACGCGAAGGCTTTGAGCTTGCGCGATGCACTGTGGCACGACTGATGAAACAGATTGGCATCCGCGGGGCAGTGCGTGGGAAGGTGGTCAAAACGACGGTTGCTGACACGTCAGTGCCCTGTCCGCGCGACAAGGTGAACCGACAGTTCCGGGCGCCAGTACCCAATCTGCTGTGGGTCAGCGATTTTACTTATGTGTCGACATGGCAAGGCTTTATCTACGTGGCATTTGTCATCGACACGTTCGCCGACCGCATCGTCGGATGGTGGGTCTCGCGGTCAACCAAGACTGACTTTGTGCTCGATGCTCTTGAGCAAGCATTGCATGACCGACGGCCAGTTCAGAAAGGTGGTTTGATTCATCACTCGGACCGCGGCGGGCAATATTTGTCTATTCGATACACCGAGCGTCTGGCCGAAGTTGGTATCGAACCGTCAGTCGGCAGCCTTGGCGACTCGTATGATAATGCCCTCGCTGAGACGATCAACGGCCTATACAAAACCGAACTGGTCCACCGCCAGAGCCCGTGGCGCAACATGCAGGATCTGGAAATGGCCACCCTCGGATGGGTCGATTGATTCAACAATCGGCGCACACTCGGCCCCATCGGAAACATCCCGCCAGCCGAGGCCGAAGAGAACTTCTATGCGCAGCGTGCCGCGCTCGATATGGTCGCTTAAAGTGAAGCAATTGGTCTCCGGCAAACCCGGGGCGATTCAGATCACCCAATTGCTCGCCTCAAGCCGGCATCCTTTGATAAAGCTTGCAACCGTGTTATTTTTCGTTTTCTCAACTATCGCCAATCTTTTTCAATTGATTTTCGACGTCGCAATGGTCTCGATTGACCGAAGGGACAGCAGTTTTCCCTTAGGAGACGCGTCTGTTGCCGTCCCTGAGAGCCGCAGAGCCAGAGGGATTGGTCTTATGACGAAGCATGGAATGTTTTTGATCGATGGGCTGATGCGAAGGTCAAACTGCTTTTTGATCGCTTCGGGAGCGCAATTAACCAAATTTGTTGTGAAGAGCTTCGCTTTGAAGGTCGGACTTTTGCTGCTTCTAGTGGCGACGGGCACAATTCCTGTCTCCAAAGCATTCGCGCAAACGCCTGAAACCCGATCCGCCCGTGTGGCGTTCGCCAAAGGGCAGTCTTCCATCGTCCTGCGCGACAGTATCACTGGGCGCCAGATGGTACTGTACCGGATCAATGCTTCGCGAGGTCAGGTTCTTACCGCAAACCTCACGGCGACCAATGCGGGGACGGGCTTCAACCTCTATCTGCCTGGCCGCGGGCCGGGCAATCAGGCGATGGCGATCGGAGACCAGCTCGGACCTAATGTTCCCGCATTGAACCGGATGAAGGTGACGCTGCCCTCTGACGGCACCTACACAATATCCGTTTTTCTGAACCGGGCAGCGGCTCGCAGAGGTGAAAGCACACGTTTCAGCATAGACTTGGCGATCCGCAGCGTTGCGGCTAGCCAACTGCCGACAGTGCCGGGTGGCCAACCGGTCGGAGAGGGCAGCCAATATCTCTCGGTGTTCGGCCTCGGGGCGGGCGATAATCTGAACATGAGGGCGGGGCCTTCTACCAGTTTCGGTGTCATCGATCGATTGTCGATGGGAACGGTTGTGCGCAACCTTGGGTGTTCAAGGGACCAGAGGGGACAAAGCTGGTGCGAAGTCCATCGCATTGGCCAACCGCGTCGGTCTGGGTGGGCATCTGCCAAATACCTGCGGCCTGCTCCTGCACCGGATGGCGGGACTGCGTCTCAACTGCCCGGTCAACCCCCTGCAACTGCATCAGGAACGCTCAGATGCCAGGCGCTGACCATCTCTGCGCGTTGCCCGTACAGCATCACTCGGCGCGGCAATGGTGCAGCCACCCTGACCGTAAACCTCCTTCCAGGCGTACAACGCCGGATCGAGTTTTCGGGTGGGCGCCCTATCAGTTCGAATGGCAAGGGCTCGATTTTTGCCGAGTGGAAGGGAAGCGACGTTATCGTCACGATCGGTGAACTGGAGATCTATACCGTTCCTGATTCCGTCTTATTTGGTGGCTGAAGCATTTGGAGCTGTGACAACGCCTCTTTGACTAGATCGCCCAAACAGTTTCTTTATAAGAAGACAAAAAGTAGAGGAGGCCTAAATGAAATTAAGGATTGCGCTCATGCTCGCGCTTGCCTGTGCGGCGCTGGGGCCGACAGTCAGTCAGGCCCAGGATAACGTACGAACCGTCAACGTGCGCTTTGAGTCAGGGGCCAGCGGCACTACGATCAAGGACCGCGTCAAGGGTTATGATACTGTTCTTTTCAAGTTGGGCGCCAATGCCGGTCAGACGATGCAGATCACCATGACTACTGATAATTCCTCTTCCTACTTCAATGTATACGCGCCGGGTCAGGGCCTTGGTGGAGAGGCACTGGCGGTCAGCGAAATTGTCGGGCCGATGGTGCCCGACATCAACCGCTTCGACGGGGCGCTGCCGACCTCGGGCGAGTATTCGGTTGCCGTCTACCTCTACCGCAACGCCGCACGGCGCGGAGAGACTGCGAATTTCACGCTGGACATCGGGATTGACGGTGGCACTGGTGGGGTGATTCAAGGTGATTTCGCCGACGGTTTGGCCGGAGGTCCCGATTTCTTTGAGGTTCGCACCACTGGCGGCGGCACGCTAAACCTGCGCAGCGACGCGTCATCGGGTGCCCGCATCATTTCGAAGCTCTCGCGTGGCACCGTTGTGCGGAACCTTGGCTGCAAGATCGCTGAGGGCGGTCGCTGGTGCAACGTGGCAACCTTGGCCGACCCGGGGTACGAGGGCTGGGCTTCGGGCGACTTCCTGATCGAGGGTAGCGATCCCGCAATGGGCGGCGTCGCGACACAGCTTCCCGAACCCGTTCCGGTCGAGTCCTACGACGCACTGGTTCCGGGCACTAATTTCAATGCTACCGGCCCGATCGACTGCATCCGCGGGGATGCCCCCCAGACAACCTGCACGTTCGGTGTCGTCCGCAGAGGCAACGGCAGTGCGGACCTTACTTTGACCTGGCCTGACGGAACCACGCGGCTGATCTTCTTCGAGAACGGTGCGCCAGAAAGCTATGACTTCTCGCAAGCCGATGGAGATCAGCAGATGACCTCCTTGCTTCAGGGTGATATCTTCAATATCACAATCGGCAGAGAACAGTATTTCGTTCCTGAAGCCGCGGTATTCGGGGGCTGATCCAAGCGCCACCTTACCCACGACCCTATCCAGCCAGAACATCAAGGAGACTGAAATGGCACTTACGAAACTCACCACATTCGCCGCGATCGCAACGGCCCTTGCGGCCTTGTCCGGCTGCGTCGATGAAGCATCCACAATGGACGCTCCGCTGCGCACCGGAAGTGCTGCGGACGAGCAGGCCTGCCTGAGCGCGGTCGCGCAGCAGACCGGCAATACGGTCAGCATCATCAGTTCCGATTTCTCGCAGGCGAACACGATCGTCATGGTCGGCGTCGGTCCGGATCGGGCACCCTGGAAATGCCTGTCGAACGGCGGCCGTGTGGCCGAGGTCATGTCAATGCTGAGCTAAAATTGGCCAAGGCATTTTCGGCAACAGCCCGGGCCGATCTGGCACGGGCTGTTTGCATCCGACAGTTGCGCAGTTTGCGTGCCATTTCTACTCAGCCTATGGCATAATGGCGTTCCATAGATTCAAGGGGAAGCCTGCCGGGGGCAGAATATGACAAAGTTCGATCGTAATCACGACCCTGTCTCCAAATTGCCCTTTGGCACTAGGCGCGACCCGCGTCTGTTGCGCAACCTGCAATATTTCGAAGCAGTTGCGCGCCATTTATCTGTCACCACCGCCGCAGCCGAGCTTGGAGTTTCATTGAGTGCGGTCAGCCATCAGATACGGGAGCTTTCCAATCGACTTGGCGAGGCGTTGGTTGACCGTTCCGGTCGCGGCATCAAGTTGACACCGGTGGGCGAGCGGCTGGCTGAAAGATTGACAGAAACGTTTGCCATGATCGACTCAGGAATTTCCAGCGCGGTGGGCGGGCAACCTGCAAAGTTGACGCTGTTGGTCTGTTCCGCATTTGGACCATCATGGCTTGCGCCGCGCCTACCACGCTTCCTAGCAACCAACCCGAACATAGATGTGGATCTTCGACTTTACGCAGACAAGCCCAAGCTGAGCAGTCTAAGCGGCGATTTGATCTTTACCACTGGCCCGGTCCGGCCGGGGTATGTCGCGATTCCGGTCTTTGAGGAATTTTTGATCGCAGTCAGGCGGCCGGGAAAATCTGGCAAACGGTTCGCGATGATTACGACCGACCCCGAGGAAAAACGTCTGGGGGCAGACTGGCACAGTTTCGGTCGCGCGATCGGTATTGATGTTGATGAGGCCCGCATCGGTAGCTGGATCGGTAGCAGCCACTATATGCTGGCAATGGAAATGGCCAAAGCCGGGGTTGGGGTCGCCATTATTCCCGATTTTCAAGCGGCCGAGGCGCTTCAGAATGGCCTTTTGGAGCGCATGACAGAATCCCGAATTTCATCCGGCCGATCCTATTACTTCTGCTACAAGTCCTCACGCGAGAGAGAGCCCGAAATTTTGGCCTTCGTGCAGTGGCTGCGCAGAGAGGTGAAGGTTTTTGTCAAGGAGCAAAATGGTTTCAATTAATCTGCGCTCAACTGATTCATCTTTTACTCAATTGACCTGCCGCCTCAAATGCGTACCCACTCGAATCCTTGAATCGGCGTATATCAGCCAGTGCATATGGCTAATATATTGGTGTAATTTAAGAAAACTAAAGTAGCCACAGAAAGGTTCGACCCGATGGGAAAATTCTCGACAAGATTGCACTGCTTGAGCGTGTTGGCTGCTGTAGCCGTTACGCCGGCGGCGGCGAAACCCTCACAGGATGACGTTGCCGGAGCGCTGGTTATCCTGGGCGTTGCCGCACTTATGCAGCATGAAGCGCACTATAAGGATGGCTATTCGCCCAGTGGTCCCCAAGGAACCGCTTCTTTCGAAGAGGGTTATCGTGATGCTCTGCACGGAGTGGCGTTTGTGAATTCCAGCGGCAGCGTCGACTACGCGTATGGCTATGACGCAGGCTCCAAGGAACGCGAAAGCCATCTGGCGCACCGCACACGCAGCGCGAGAAACGAAGTTCCGGCGGACGCGATGCGCGGATGTGCAGCAAGGATTGCCGAAATCTCCGGCACGAGTGCGCACAACGTGCATGTCGTCAAGACCGTGAAACGTGGCCCGAATGACTTCATGGTCGAGGGCGTTCTCGGGCACGAGCACACCACCTGCGTGATGGGCGGCGGCGGCAAGGTCGTCGATGTCTATGCCGGCCGGATGCAATAGGTCGGCGCCAGCA
>JAHEBA010000110.1 GCA_024642465.1 Alphaproteobacteria bacterium | reverse complement strand
GCTGGCGGCCTGCTCCATGCTGGTTGATCTGCCTGTTGGCGCTTCGACGAACCCGGACATTGGTCGCCATTGTTGCTGCCTTGCAGGAACCCACAATGAGCCTCGCGAACCCCTGATCATGCGGTGGGCAGTCGTGTCTTTTGGTTGAACTTCATCTGGATGGTTACATCGGACTGGACCATCCAGCTGGAGACGCCGAAGTATTTGAGGTATTGCGTTGGCAGCTGGTGGGTGATGCGAACTTTCACCCGGGACAGGGCTGTCTCGGGGATGATCTCGACCTGCGCGGCGCTGAGGAACGCGTAGTCGGACTGATCGGCAAACCTGGCGATAATGCCTTCTGTCCGCCTGGCGATGATGTCGAGGGTGGCATCTTCGTAGCCGTACAGCTTGCTGCCTTCCACGGCAGCAGTTCCAGCGACCGTGTCGAGCTTTGTTCGGGTGTCGGTTGCAGCCAGCAGATCTGCGAACCATGCCAGTGAGGCCGCGTTTGTCATGATGATGACTGCCCAAAGAGCCTGCCTGGCTAACTTGTTCCGTGTGATCTTCACGAGCTGTTCACCCCTTGACTGACCTGCCAGCAGTCTGGCCACTGGCAGGCCGCAGTTTTGTCAACGTGTATCTCACCTGACCCACGATGACCCCGGATTGACAGGCGCTAGGCTTCCTGACCTTCACCAGTCATTAGAGACTACTGGCTGAGGTGCAGGTGCCTGAGTTCGTCGGCGATCTGCTGGAAGTTCTGCACCAGGGCCTCGCTCGATGACGGGTCGAAGTATTTTTCTGGATCCGAGGCACATCCCTTGAGCAGGTTGCGCTGGGTTGCAGACGGGATCTCGTAGGCGAAGGAATAGACCGTGACGCCGGCTGTCTTCACGTTGCTGCAGGCCTGTCTCAGCATGTCGTTCTGCTTGTCGACGGCGGTCCAGTAATTGTCGGAGCCCAGCCGCTTCTGACCCAGATAACCATAGGCGGTATAGGTGGAAAGGTTGTGGTTGGATTCGCTGTCGAAGGTGTTTTCGCCGTCGGTCAGCAGCACCATCGCCTTGCGTGTCTGCTGGTCACTAAAGCTTACGCCCTCGGTGAAGGGTTCTCCGGGCGAGAGCACGCGCAAGCCCCAGGCGACGCCTTCGGCCACGTGGGTATAGCCATCGGCGCGCATGTTGTTGATGGTCTCAAGAACGGGCGCCTTGACGTTGGTCAGGGCCTGGATCGGCTGGATGTTGCAGCCCTTGTCAGGTCCGGCAGAGTAGGAGCTGACCTGCTTGTTGCGATACTTGCGATAGTTCTCCTGGCGGATCTCGTAGCTTGAGCTGGTGGTCCGGTCGTTCAGGTAGTTGTTGCGATAGGAACTGGAATCCGGTTCATCGGGCGCAAAGGCCGGCGGGAACAGGGTCGAGGGATTGGCCTGGTCCGGGGCCGTGTCATCCACCGCCAGCGCACCGGCCCGGGCCTCGACGCAGCCCGACCATGAGCGGTTGGTCAGATCGCTCCAGGCCAGCCAGTTGTGGTAGCTCGCGTCACTGGCATCGAAGTTGTCGTTCGAATAGGGGTTCTTGCCCCCGGTATCCAGCCAGGTGGCGGAGGCCTTGTCGGGTCCGACATTGACGAACTGGGAGAAGGGAACCACGCCGATCTTCAACGAGTTCGCCGTCTCATTGGGTCCGAACAGGATCTGGACAAAGTCGTTGGCGGCCACCTTGAGGGTGGCAAGACGGCTGCGCTGCGACATCGAGCCGGTATTGTCAAACACCAGGACGACTTCGAGACCGGTTGACTCCCGGCTGACCTCGGCCGATGCGGCGATAAGCTGGGTGTCCATGCCGGCCGCCTTCATCAGGTAGTTTTCCACCGTGACCTTGGCATCGACGCGGATGTTGCCATTGTCATTGACGGTGAAGGTCACCTCCGGGGTGCCACTGTTGTCAGGCTTGCCAAAGTTGGCCTCGAAGTAGCGCGTCGCCAGTGCCTTGAGCTCATCTTCACTCATGTTGGCTTCGCGCCCCGCTGCCAGGGCCGCGGCATCGGTTGCTGCCTGCAGGCGTGCCTGGACCGCAACCCAGTTGCCAACGTCCACCGCCGCACCACCTGCCATCATCAACGGAACCAGGGCGATGGCGGTTACGATTGCCACGTTGCCGGTCTCGCCGCGCAGGATGCTTGCCAACTTTGAACGGATGCTCTTAGCCATCGTCTTGATCTCCTGAACCTCTGGATCAGCCCTGTGCCAGCTGGCATGCAGGCTGTTTGCGTGATCCTGAGAATGATCCAGAACGACAGTTCAGTACAGCTCGTTTCAAATTTTAGAGAAATAAAAAGTATATTTTATTATATAATTTATTTAAAACTGTATCATTTTATAAAATCAGTTATTTGGTATAGTTTGGTACTATTCCATTCGTCGATGTAATGACGCAGTTGCTTTGCCATTCGTCGTGCCCTTGGAAGCAGTCATCTTTCTGCCAAGTGTGACCGCAATAATATCGAGGTTGATTCGACCTTGTCAGTAAGCAGCAGCGTTAATCACAGTCACGGCAAACGGGGTGAGCGCCTCATGAACGTAATTCAGGTCATTATGACGGTCGTCCTGGCGGGAGTGGTCTACTTCCTGATGGTGGCGTTTGCACATTTCAACAGCCTGGAACAGACAACCCAGCTTGCGGGAATTGCAGGAATTGTGGCGGGGTCATTCCTCGTCGCGCGAAAAATGTTCCCCTGACAGGATTAGTCATCGTCGATATGGCTGGCCAGCGACGCAATCAGCCGGTCGCATCGGTCAATCTCCATTTCGATGATTTTGGGGCGGGTTGAGACCGGGCTGTCTCCCAGGCCGCGCAGGCGCACTTCAAGCTCGATCCCGTAGAACAGCACGGCACCCAGCAAGGCAGATGACTGCGTCGCACGCGAGCGCAGGCTCTCAACACGTATGAGAGCATCGCTGACACAACCGATCGCACCGACCGGATCACTTGGTGCAAGCTGCCTGGCCATGCCGAGCATCTCCCTGACAAACCGGGCGTCATCCAGGGCCTGTTGCCAAAGTTCCGAATTATCACGCGACATTTCAACCCCAGTAGGACACTTGGTCAGTATACATAGGTGTGTCGGGCGCGCGCCACAATATTGAGCATTGGTTACACTGTCAGCCAGTCGCAGACTGGAGAGGCTCAGCTTCATCGACCGCCGTCAACTGGAACGGGTGGGGGCGATTGAACCTTTTGTCACTACCCTAAGGCTTCCAGCTTGGATCGCACGTCCGGCACTTTCGCTAACGCTGCCTCTATATGGGTGCGCCATTTCGGTCCACGCGCCAAGGCCTCGAGGAAGGCCTCGTGCAGATCGTGAGGCCGGTCTTCAGCCAAGGCAGAGACAAGGAACTCGGCCTGAAGCAGGTCCTTGCGCGACTTGAGACTGTCGCGGCCAATTCGGCGCTGGCTGACGATCAGCTTGTGGATGGCAAATCGCTCCGGCCTCGGAATCTGAACCAGTACGCCCTGGCGGTACAGCACGGCAGCGGATATCGGCGCGGCAATGAGATAGTTCAAATGATGCAGCGCCTGTGCGTCGACACCAAAAGCAGCCAGGTGGCGTACATCTTCCTCGGCATCGAACGATGGCGTCAGAAATTCAATGATCTGGTTGCTGCGACTTTGCTGCCAGCGCCAGACCTTGGACTTGTCGAGTGCGGCGACGGGCTCGAAATCAAAGCCGGAAAAAACTTCATGCATTGACGAGGACGTCACATCCTCAAGAGCTAAAGACAGTCGCTCGAAGCTGGCAATATCGATGTCACCGGTCTGGGCCAGCTGTTCAAAGCTGAACCTGATGCCAAGCTCACCCTCATACAGCCTGAAGGCGTGTGTCCCGACGATGGTGCCGCCAAGTCTGAATACCCCGGCTTTCGCCATGGCAGCCAGCAAGCTGCCAGTTCCCCCGTCGACCCCCATAAACCCTTCCGCGCGCAAGATCCGCACCAGACGGGCGCACTCTTTGCGGCGTTGCTGGATTTGCCTTGCCAGTTCCCGGTGTCGGGAAAGCCTGTCCCGTAACGCATCGGAATCCTCGCCGATGTAGCGCTTGTGGACGGATGAGCCAATCCGGTAGGTGTCGTACCAGTATATCTTGCCGGTGCGCTCTACCCTGGTCGGTGTACCGCGCAGGTCGGATACCTGTTCGTCCAGCAGCAGCCTGAGCAGGTCGTGATAGGCAGCATGGGCGACAGCTGAGTGATGAGCAATCATGATATGTTCAACAAAAAATTGAATTGTTGAACATAGCGCATGTTCTACAAAAGTCAATTATGTAGAACATTCACCCGTCAAGACGCTTTCGGGGAACTTTGGTCCCGGCAGTTGAGGAGCAGCCAGTGAAACCAGGCAATATGCGAAACTGCAATCATTGATAGCAATATCAGAGAGAATGCAATTTTTATTTGGCCCGCATTGTGTGCAGGTTGTTCCTAGGTTGCCAGCCGTCGACGCAGCCTGACGCCCGGCCCGCCGCTATCGTCTTCATTTATGAAGACGATACCTGCCTCCTCCAGCGCGCGCTGGAGCTTCCAGACGGTCTCCGCATTGCCGCCAAGTTGCCCTGGTTTGACCTCTAGTCGCTTCACCGTTGATGCAGCGACACCAGAACGGTCAGCCAAGTCAATTTGGCCCCAGCCGACCAGCATCCGTGCAGCTTTCAATTGTTGCGATGTGATCATTTAAGCGAAGGCTTGACACCTAGTCGCTGATATGAGACTAATAGTCTCGTTATTAGCCTATGGAGTCCCATCATGAGTTTGTATGTTGAAAGTGAACTTAACCGATTCACCGAGCTGCGTCGCCGGCTAATCGACGACTATCCAGACCTGGATGACGAAGCGCTGTTCGATACCCTCGAAGGCGCCACCAACCTGAAGGAAGCTGTCGGGGAGCTGATCCGCTCAGCCCTCAGTGACGAGGCGCTTGAAGCCGGACTGAAGCTGCGGATCGACGAGATGAAGGAGCGTCTGGCCCGGTTCCAGGCCACTGCCCAGTCCAAGCGGACCTTTGCCCTGCAGGTGATGGAAGAGACGGGTCTGGAAAAGCTGGTCGAGCCGGATTTCACCGTCTCCGTCAGAGCCGGGCCATGCTCCCTGGTTGTCGTTGACGAGCAGCAAATCCCAGAAGACTACTGGCGCCCGCAGCCACCCAGGCTCGACCGCAAGGCCGCACTCGATGCCATTGCGCGCGGTCAGCAGGTGCCTGGCGCCACCTTGTCCAATGCGCGCGTCGTCCTGTCCGTGAGGAGGAAGTGAACCATGGCCTTTCAGGATGTCCAGATCAGGAAACTGCGCCGTCGCCCGGCGGCGTGCCACATCAGGGAGCGCGTTTCTGACGGTGTCGTGCTTCATTATCTCGAGGGACACTACGTGATCGACCAGGCCAACCGGATCTTCGGGTTCGATGGCTGGGACCGTGAGACCGTGTATTGCAACTGTATCGCGTCACGACAGGTGCAGGGCAGGATGCAGGCCTCCTATGTGACCCGGGTTCGCATCACCGTGCGCGCCGGCTCAACCCATGTTTACCGGGAGGGACTGGGTGCCGGTGAGGCCATTGCCGAGACTGCCGGACAGGCCCACGAACGCGCCGCCAAGGCTGCCGAGACCGATGCCACCAAGCGTGCACTCGCAACATTCGGAGCCCCCTTCGGTCTCAGCCTCTATGGTTCGAAGCCAGGTAAACGCCCCGCAATCCGCAAGGTCGACAGAACCGGGCCAGATAGACCCGACGCAGTCGAGCAGAAGCATCAGCGTCAAGGAGGCGGTCCTTCAATCGACAAGAGCCAGCTCCATGTCAGCGAGCCGAAGCGACACCGCAACAGGGACCACCTGAAGTTCGTGGCCTCGCTCGGATGCCTGGTATGTGGCCGCAAACCCGCCCATGCCCATCACCTCACCTACCTTCAGCCACGGGCCCTGCAACGCAAGTCATCCGACGAGTTCACGGTACCGTTGTGCACAATCCACCATGACGAACTGCATCGCGCAGGAAACGAGCAGGAGTGGTGGAGTGCGCGGGAAATCGATCCCGCCAGGACTGCAAGCGACCTTTGGGCAGTCACGCTGGGGCACCGGACGCCAGCCTCCGTCATCCTGGATCGACAGTACGATCGCGCGAGGCGAGAGCTTCATGAGCGAAACTAGACGTCTCGAAATCGCCGGTGCGTCATGCGGGAAGGCAGCGCGAACGGCTCAAAACGCAGATCCAGCCCCCTGTCCGCTGGTGCCAGAAGACATCGCGGAACTGCTCGGACCCCGACCGCTGTTGTCCGGCGAATCAGCCGAGCGCTATGACGCGATGTTTGCCCGCTTCACCGTCGAGTTCGAGCCAGACGGTATCATCGAGTGGATCCTGCTGCGCGATGTGCACGACCTCACCTGGGAAATCCAGCGCGTCAGGGGCCTCATCGCCAGTCTTGTCGACTCCAGCCGCGGCGAGGCGCTGGCCCGGGACATTGAACTTGTTTGCGAAGGAGATCCCGAGTTCCGCGAGCAGCTGTTGGATGCCGCAAGGCGGGCCTGGTCGCTGGAAGCCGCCGGCAAGGCAGAGCTGGTCAATCGCGCGCGCGGACTGTTGCAAGACAACCAGATCACACTACAGACCATGAAGGCGCGGGCCATAAAGCACGCCATCCACGAAGTCAGCCTGCTTGAAAAGATCTGCGCGTCACTTGAACGGCGGCGCTGCAAGGCCCTGAACGAGTTCCACGCCTACCGGATACAGTTGCGGCACCTGGCGCGGCTGTCAGCGTCCAAGCTCAAGCTGGCGGGGTCATGATGCCTGGTCCCGAGCGCAACAATTCTTGCGGGGATGATGCAGCAGGTTTGGCAGATCAACTTGCTCAGTTGCAGTCAGACATTGCCGCCATACGCGTGCGACGTTCTGATTGTCTTGCTCTCGCAGTGCCGGATATCGATCGCTATGTGAAACTTGAACGTGCCGAGAAGGCGAGGTTGACCCGGCGCACACAGCTGGTGCGCGGCCTGATCGCCGCATGACAGACAAGCCAGATCATACGCCCAAGGCATCAGGCAAGACGCTGCGCGCCGGCACATCGTCCCCCCAGGCATATTGAGCCAGCTGGTTCTGGACCACACCTTCTGTTAACCTTGTCTCAATGGCACCAATCTTACTATTGCCGAATTGGCGTGGGCACGTGTCGGGCCGAACGACCGGGCGAAACGCTTGCACGGCATGGCGAAACTGACGAGTGGCGGGTGGACTGATCAATGGTCTGCCTGATCGGAGCTACATGAACTGGCTGATCAAATGCATGTTTGCCCTGTGTCTGCTCGTTGTTGTGACGGGCTGCAGCGGCACGGGCGATGGTCTCGGTTCGTCGGGCGGTCCGGCGCCGGCCAATTACAGCTCGCCTGCGCCTGAGACAGTAACCACCGGCAACAACGATGCCTACCGGCTGGGGGCAGGAGACAAGATGAGTGTCAACGTGTTTGGCGAGAATGACCTGTCGGGCGAATTCCTGGTCGGAGATGACGGTCGCGTTGACATGCCGCTGATCGGTGCCGTGCAGGCCCAGGGCCAAACCGTAACGGAGTTCCAGAACGCCGTGGTGGAGCGATATTCGGCCGGATACCTCAAGGATCCAAAGGTCTCGGTATCGGTGCTCAACTACAGGCCATTCTTCATCCAGGGCGAAGTGGGCAAGGGCGGCGAGTATCCCTACAAGGCCGGCCTTACCGTCCAGGACGCCGTTGCGATCGCAGGTGGCTTCACCTACCGCGCCAACACCGACAAGGCGTTCATTCGGCGGGCGGGACAGGATAAGGAAGTGGAGGTTTCCCTGGCCCAGCGGGTCACGCTGAATCCCGGCGATATCGTGCGCATTCCGGAGCGTTTCTTCTAGCCTGCCGCCGCACCTTTCGTGCCAGGGGTCAGGTGACCGGCGCCGCTTGGTCCGGTCTGGCGAATGCACCCGCAATTGATGCCCGGCCCGGATTGGTGCCCTGTTGCTCGCCTGCCGCCGCTTCCTTGATCAGTCAGTCAGCAATTTTCTGCGTTTGGTTGAAAGGCGTGACCTAGCGATAGGCCTGCATGATATACTGGTCTGACGGATTGGCGACGGAATCGTTATCCAGCAGAGTGCTGATGACGTTCTTGGCCCACACTGGGCCCAATCAGATTGACAGGTCAGACTGCTCGCCGACATGGACGCATAGCCATGTTTCGAACCGCTTGTGATAGAGCAAATGGAAGTTGAGTATGCATTGCGAGGCCTGACAACAGGCCAACGTCACCTGCCTTATGCTTTCGTGTTGGAGAGCAGAGTTTCAGTCGATGTGATCGTGACAAGCTCCATTCACCATGATCCGATCATCCAAGATATGCCCGCTCATGCCATGCATCGACACATGCTGAGATTGCTCGAAGAGGGAAGTCTCAGCCTTGCGTCGGGCCGCTGTTGTGGTGCCTGTAGGGTTGTTTGCGAACGCCCGTGCCCCAGCCAATAACCCAATCCGGCTCGGTCTTCTTTGAACCTTAGGGCAATCGGAATTGACCGGCCGCTACCTGAAATCCTGGTCCGGGTCGAGGCAGGTCGAACCGGCTAGGGATTGGGCCCAACTCCGTCAACCTGTTGCATCATGTCCGGACGATCAAACCCGGACACAGGATCCATGCTTTTTTAACGATAATCACAACTGGCCTGAAAACCCGT
>JAHEBA010000035.1 GCA_024642465.1 Alphaproteobacteria bacterium | reverse complement strand
GACTGGGGCGCGGGCCGGCTGGTAGACGTTGCCGCGCCCGGCCAGTTGCTGTCGGTTGCCTTTGCCGAAGTTGCCGAGGGCCTGGCGGTCAAGGACCTGGACCTCGCCGCCCACCACTTCATCATGTTGACGCCGCGTGCCGACATCACTGATCATTGCGCGGAGTTTGCCAAAACCCGCAACAGTCAGTAATTGAAGCACAGTGTTAACGGACCATTAACAAGTCGGGCAGACAGTGTGGCTTCCGTCAGGGGGTTCGGTGGAGTTGCAGCATCGCCCCTGTTGCGTTCTGACTTGGAGACCGGGGGCATGATTTACGTTTTCGACGTGGACAACACGTTGACTCCACCGCGCGAGGCAATGCGGCCTGAGTTCGCTTTGCAGTTCACGGAATTCTGCCGTTCCAACACCGTCTTCCTGGTGTCGGGCTCGGACCGGGGCAAGCTCGACACTCAACTGCCTGAGACCGTGCTGATGGCCAGCGCCGGCGTCTTCACCAGTGCGGGTTCGGAGTTCGAGGTCAAGGGACGCATCATCTACCGTCACGACCACGACTTTCCGGATGAGTTGATCGACTGGCTGGACAGCGAGCTTCGCCAGAGCAGGTACCCCGTCCGTTGCGGCCGCCACATCGAATACCGTACCGGCGCCCTGAACGTTTCGACCGTGGGCCGCGCGGCCGACAAGCCCGCCCGCAAGGCCTATCAGGCCTGGGACCAGGTCCATCGCGAGCGCGCCGCCTTGTGCACGGAACTCCAGCAATCGTTTCCGCACTACGAGGCCCATACCGGCGGCGAGATCAGCATCGACATTTCACCCCCCGGCTGGAACAAGGCACGCATCCTGGTGCCGATCCGCGAGCGCCACGGTGATCTGGCTATCACGTTCTTCGGCGACGCCATCCATCCCGGCGGCAATGACTGGCCACTGGCCGAGGCGCTGCAGGCGGCCTCTGCCCATCACGTCATCGTGCCGGTTGAAAACTGGCACGACACCGCGGCAAGAGTTTCGCAAATCATTCCACGCAAGGGAGCACTGTCCGCCTGACGTCGCGGCTTATTGTGCCTCTGCAACGATTGGCGGCAGCGGCATCGCCGTCAGCAGCGCCTGCACGAATGCCGTCAGTTCCAGCCGTTCGATCGCGCTCATGGCAAGGTAGGCATCGCGGGCGCGCTGCGCCTCGCCGCCGTGCCAGCGTATCGCCTCGTCGATGTTTGCCGCCCGTCCGTCATGCAGGTAGCGGTGCCCAACAATGTGTCCGCGCCAGCCGACCAGCGGCGTAGTACGCCATTCTTGCGCCGATGCATCGCCTTCGCCGCCATGCGATGTCAGGCCGGGCCCCATGTCATGGAGTAGCAGGTCGGAATATAGCGGTGGAGATGCTGCCGGATCGTCGTCCAGGCTGGGCACGTGGCAACTGTCGCACCCTGCCTTCTGAAATGCCGCCGAAGACGGCAGGCCAGCTTCATCGGCGGTGCCGGAAAGCGACTGGACCAGCCCGGTCAGAGACGCAATCTGCTGGTCATCGATATCCGGCGCGCCGGATGCCTTTGCTGCATCGAGGCAGTCCGTCTGGCGCACGGTACAGTCGCCCGCTCGCGACAGGTAAAGCGGCGTTGACAGGCCCATGTCGAACTGGAAAGCGGTGGCCACCTGCGCGGCGATGGTGGGTTGCGTCGCCTTCCAGTTGAACCGCCCAACGGCCTCGCCGCCATCGGGCAGCTTCACCATGTGAGCCCGGCCCGATATGCCATCGCCATCAGCATCGTCGGGGTCGTGCAGCTTCAGGATCGCGGCTTCGGAAGCCCGTTCGATCACCCCGGCAGCATCCAGCGAAGGCGCGGCCCTGAGGCTCGGGATGTGACCTGCCGCCAGAGCCGGCGCCTGCCTGCGGCGCAACAGGATGGCGAACTGGGTGAGGTCATCAAGCACCTTCACGGCGCGCAATGACACCACGCCCTCCGGCTCGACCCCCGTCACGGCCTTATTCTGCAACTGTATACCGTAATGCGGATCGCCCTGCCCGGCAGCATCCGTCAGCCGCACCAGCAGTCCGGCAGCAGCTACCTCGCCATCCGGCCGCTGGCGAACCCGCGCGCCACCGCCGAACCAGTGACAGGCATGGCACGACGCCTCATTGTAGAGCGGGCCCAGCCCGTCGGACGCCGTCTCCGCGCCGGTCCAGTGCCGCTTCAGCAGCGAAAGTCCGTCCTCCTGCGCAACCGCAACGCCCGTCATCCCGGCAGCGCCCGCAATCATCGCAATCAGCAGTCTTCTCACCGGGGCCTCACGCCTCGTCCTACATCGTGGCGCCGATCTGCCACGGCACGAACTCATGGTCTCCCAGCCCCTGCGCCTCGGAGAACGACGGTTCTCCCGAAGCGATCCGGAGCCAGGCCTTGAAGATTTCCCCGCCCACCTGCTCCACGCTGGCCGCGCCTGAAAGGATCCGGCCCGCATCGATGTCCATGTCCTCGGGCATTCGCGCGGCCAGTTCAGAGTTGGTGGCAATCTTCAGCGTGGGTGCGGGCTTTGAACCGAACGCCGACCCGCGGCCCGTCGTGAACGTAACAAGGTTGCAGCCGGAAGCGATCTGTCCCGTGACTGACACCGGATCGTAGCCGGGTGAATCCATGAAGGTGAAGCCCTTGGCGGTCACCGGCTCGGCATACTTGTAGACGCCATTGAGCGGCGACGTGCCGCCCTTGGCCGCCGCTCCCAGCGACTTCTCGAGAATGGTGGTCAGCCCGCCCTTCTTGTTGCCGGGAGACGGGTTGTTGTCGAGCGTGCCCTTGTTGCGGGCCACATAATCCTGCCACCACTCGATCCGCTCGATCAGCTTGCGGCCAACCTTCTCGTTTGCGGCACGCCGGGTCAGAAGGTGCTCCGCACCATAGATTTCCGGCGTCTCGGCCAGTACCGTCGTGCCGCCCTGCGCGGCCAGCATGTCCGCCGCAACGCCCAGCGCCGGGTTGGCCGTGATACCCGACCACGCGTCAGAGCCTCCGCATTGCAGCGCCACCATCAGCTCCGATGCAGGACACGTCTCGCGCACCGCCCTGTCCGCGTGGGGCAGCATCTCCATCACCTTGGCGATGCCGGTTTCCACGGTCCGCCTCAGGCCGGCGACATCCTGGATGTTCATGGTCTGGAACCGCTCGCCGCGTTCCAACCCGTAAGCTTCGAGCAGCCAGTCGATCTGGTTCATCTCGCAGCCCAGCCCCACCATCAGCACGGCGGCGTGGTTGGGATGGCGCGCATAGCCCCACATTACCCGCTGCAGCGCGTCGAAGCCGTCGCCCGAGTCGGCCATGCCACAGCCGGTGCCGTGCACATAGGCCACCACGCCGTCCACGTTCGGCCAGCGGTCAAGCACGGCCGGGGTAAAGTGGTCGGCGATCATCCGTGCCGCCGTGGCCGAGCAGTTCACCGAGGTGATGACGGCGATGTAGTTACGCGTGCCCACGCGCCCGCCTGCCCGGCGGAAGCCCTCGAACGTGGCGCGCGCGGCCTCCGGCACCATGTCAAACGCCTTCACGGCGGTGCAGAACTCATAGTCGGACGAAGTAGCGGCAAAGCCGAGATTGTGGGTGTGAACATGACGCCCCGGCGCGATTGGCTCGATGGCGTTGCCGATGAACTGGCCGTATTTCAGCACCGGCGTACCGGCGGCGATGGCCGACAGCGCCACCTTGTGCCCGCGCGCAATGCGCTCCGTCACGGTGACGCCGAACACCGTCTCGCCCACCTCGAGCGGACGCACGGCTGTCGCCACATTGTCGGCATCGTCAAGCCGGATGGCATCGGGTGCATTCATGCTGGCTACTCTCCGCAAGGCAAACTGGAAGCGCGCAGATTGTATCGCACGTGGCGCAAAAGCAATCCGCAGTATGCGGTGATCAGCCTGTCAATGCGACTGGGCCGGAACCTAGGCGAGAACCTGTTCGCGCGCCAGATCGACCAGCCCGTCCAGCGCCACTTCAGGCTCCATGCCGGACGTCTCGAATTCGAACCGGGCGCGGGAATAGTCCTTCATCCGTTCGGCCAGAATCTGGCGCAATTGCGCCATGGCTTCCGGGTTGCCCTCCATCGGCCGCAGGTCGCCCTGCGTCCTGACACGCGACATGTGCTCTTCCGGCGTGGCCTTGAGCCATACCGTGTTGAACTTGTCGAGCAGCGTTTCATAGGCCTCGGTGTCGGAGACGATGCCGCCGGCCACCGCCAGCACCACCTGGGTGCGCTGGGTCGCCACCATCTCGACCGCCTCGCTCTCGAACCGGCGGTAACCCGCCTCGCCATAGAGGCTGAAGATCTCTGACACAGGCAGTCCGGAAAGCTCGCGGATCATGTCGTTGAGCTCGATGAACTTGAAGCCGAGCCGGCGCGCCAGCCCCTTGCCGAGCGTCGACTTGCCGGCCCCTCGCAATCCCACCAGCGCGATGCGCTGGGCGCGCTCGCCGACCTGATGCAGCACGTCATCAGGCTCGGCGACGAACTCCTCCAGCTTCATGCCCAGCGACAACGCGATATCGCGCAGCAGCACGATGGAAATGTTGCCCGAACCAGCCTCGAGCTGCGCCAGATAGCGTTCGGAAACGCCCGAAATGTCGGAAAGGACACGGCGGGACAGGCCGCGGGCTTTGCGTGCATCCCTCACCCGGTCGCCAAGCCGGACCAGAAAAGCGAGGGAATCGCGCTGGCCTTCGGGCCGCGTGCGCGGCGTGTGCTGGCTCACCTCCAGCACATCGTTGGTACCGTTCAGTACATCAGTATGTTTCAACATGATAGCGCCCCGACTGCCGCATCAGCGGCTTGAGTGAAGCCCAGTCGAGCCCGGCCCCGCGGCAGACGTCCGACAGGGCCTCGTCCACACCGGTCTCCATGCCCTTCAGGCCGCAAATGAAGATGTGCGTATTGCCATCGTTCAGCAACGGCACCAGCTGGTCCGCACGCTTGCGCATGCGATCCTGCACGTACTCCTTGGCCGCACCATCGACGCGGCTGAAGCACAGTTCCTGATGCAGTAGGCTTTCCGGAACCTTCTTGAGCGGGCCAAAATACGGAAGCTCTTCCGGACGCCGCGCTCCGAAATAGAGATGCATCCGGCCGGACGCATTCGGGCTGGTGCGGCGGCGCCGCTCGGTGAAGGCGCGGAACGGCGCCGAGCCCGTGCCGGTGCAGATCATGATGATGTTGGCCGCCGGATCGTTGGGCATCAGGAAGGTTCCGCCGAACGGGCCGGTGATCTCGATCTCCGCACCTTTCTCGAGGTCGCACAGATAATTGGAGGCAAGCCCGCCGGGCTCGCGCTTCACCGTCAGCGCGATGTTGTTGGCGTTCGGCTTCTCGCCATCGCGCGCGCTGGAGATGGAATAGAGCCGCGGCTGGTGCGGCTTGCCGGCATCGTCGGTGCCCGGCACCACCACGCCGACGGACTGGCCTTCCAGCACCGGAAACACCTGGTCGCCGAGGCTCAGGATGATGTGGCGGACGTCGTTTTCAGCCGCCGCGTCCGTCAGCCGGAAATTGCCCTGCACCACCGCGCGGGCGGGCTTTGCCCGGTTGAACAGGTTGACCGACGGCTTCGAGGCGGAAGCCGGCGCAATTGGCTTGCCGCCGGTGCCCTCGTGAGCCCGCGCGAGCAATGCGCCGACCTCGTCTTCCAGCGCCTCCAGCGAACCGCCACCGTCGGTCCCGGCTTCAAGCCCGTCTTCCTGTGCCGGAAGCTCCATCCACTCGAACTGTTCTTCCAGCGTGTAGGGCGTGGCCACGATGCGCCAGTTGTCGATCGAGCCGGTCGGGCAAGGGCTGATGCAGTCCATGCAGAAATTGCACTTGGACACGTCCACGACGACATTGTTGTCGTCGTGGGTGATTGCATCCACCGGGCAATGCTCTTCGCAGGTATAGCAGCGAATGCAGATTTCCGGGTCGATCAGGTGTTGCTTGACCAGCGCGTTCATGAGTTCAGCGCAGCACCCGCAATCTTCACGTACTCGAAGTCGCCCGGCTTGTTGTCGATGCCGACCTTCGGCGGCGAGATCCAGCCGGCATACTTGCCCGGCTCCCACTGCGGCTTCATCAGGCTATCCATGAAGTCGCCGTCAGCCTTCGACGGCAGCCAGTCGTCGCGCCGCTTCGCCCACTCGTCTGCCGAAATCAGGTTGCCCTCCGGATCGGCATGGATTGCCGAGAACTCGCCCTGGTGACGGTGGAACGCCACGTGCGGCAGGGTGATCTCGAAGTCGATGCCTTCCTTCTTCAGGATGTTGTTCCAGCGGTTCACCCCGCCGGCGGCATCCTTCACGTAGTCGTCGCGCAAGCGCATGTTGATCGCCGACAGCGCCGGCTCGTTCGACACCACAACCTTGCCGTCGATCAGCCGCAGCACCGGGTAGGTATCGTTGTCGAGCTTGTGGTCGTCCTCCAGCTTGCTTTCCTTGTAGCGGCCCTTGATGCCGGCGTGGAAGGCATTGGCCGCGTTGGTCGAGATTTCCGAACCGAACAGGTCGAGCGACAGCGAATAGTGCATGTTTGCCTTCTTCTGGATGGTCGGCAGGTCGATCACGCCGAGCGCCCGGATGCGGTTCACGTCGTAGGGGTCGGTGATGCCGCTTTCCTTCATCACCTCACAGGTGCGCTGGATGGTGCGGCCAACGCCGGTCTCGCCCACGAACATGTGGTGGGCTTCCTCGGTCAGCATGAAACGGCAGGTGCGCGACAAGGGATCGAAGCCCGACTGCGCCAGCGCCTCCAGCTGCATCTTGCCGTCACGGTCGGTGAAGTAGGTGAACATGAAGAACGACAGCCAGTCCGGCGTCGCCTCGTTGAAGGCGCCCAGCATGCGCGGATGGTCCTCGTTGCCCGACTGCCGGTAGAGCAGCTGGTCGGCTTCCTCGCGCCCGTCTGCGCCGAAATACTTCTGCAGCAGGTACACCATCGCCCACAGGTGACGGCCTTCTTCCACGTTGACCTGGAACAGGTTGCGCATGTCGTAGAGCGACGGCGCGGTCTTGCCCAGGTGGCGCTGCTGTTCAACCGAAGCAGGTTCCGTGTCGCCCTGGATAACGATCAGGCGGCGCAGCAGTGCGCGGTATTCGCCCGGCACTTCCTGCCATGCAGGCTGGCCTGCATGCTCGCCGCACGGAATGGTACGGCCTTCTTCCTGCGGCGCCAGCAACACGCCCCAGCGGTATTCCGGCATCTTCACGTAGCCGAACTTGGCCCAGCCCTTTGGGTCGACGGAAACCGCGGTGCGCAGGTAGACCAGCGACTCCTGGAAGCCGTCCGGCCCCATGTTGTTCCACCAATTCAGGTAACCGGGGTGCCACTTTTCCAGTGCCTTCAGCACGCGCCGGTCATCGGCCAGGTTCACGTTGTTGGGGATCGAGGTGTTGTAGTCGACGTTTACGAGATCAGCCATTGTTCTATCCCTGTTACACACGTTCCATGTTGAAATTGGCGCGCTTGCCGGTGCCATAGCGCTTCAGCGCGCCATCGGCGCCAACCGCGTTCGGGCGCTGGAAAACCCAGTTCTGCCACGCCGTCAGGCGGCCGAAAATGCGGGTTTCCATGGTTTCCGGACCAGCGAAGCGCAGGTTCGCCTCCATCGCTGTCAGCGCATCGGGCGAGAAGCTGGCGCGCTCTTCGAGGAAGATGCGCACTTCGTCTTCCCAGTCGATGTCGTCAAAGGCGAAGCTGACAAGGCCCATCTCTTCAGCCTGCGAGGCATCGAGCTGTTCGCCGATGGTGGCCTTCGCCGCCTCGACCGCTTCAGGCTCGCCGAGGAACCGGGTCTCCAGCCGGGTCAGGCCGTTCGACATCGGATAGGCGCCGAAGTTGAGCTGCGACAAGGCAATGCGGGCTTCTGGCCGGTTGTCCCCCTCGAACTGTCCGTCCGCCATGTAGGTACGGTCGGCAGCAAACAGCAGTTCGGCCAGCGTGCCGGCAAAGCACGAGCCAGGCTCCGCCATGGTGGAGATGGTGCGCGAGGTCAGGTCGACCCGCTTCAGCACGCGGCGCCAGTAAAGCAATATCTCACGCATCAGCCAGTGACCGTCATTGGCCTGCATGAACTCGTCATAGGCCAGCACCGCCGCCGGATCGCCGGCGGATTTAAACTGGATCACCGCCATCTCCATCTCGTTGAAACGGATTTCCAGCAGCGCATCGTCCAGTTCGCGTGCCAGCTTGAGCGACCAGAACTGGTCGCCCTGCGCCTCCGCAGCCGCCATATCGGCCGGTGGTTGGTCTTCCGGCCCGCTGATGGTGACCGTGGCAATGCGTGCGTCCCGGTCGATCTCGACAGATACCATCGAATAGCGGATCGCGTTGTCGGTGAGGGTCTTGTCGAGCGGGTTCAGCCTGACGCCTTGTGCACCGGAGGGCCGGTCCGACCTGGCGGCGACCTCTTTAGCGCGCTGATCCACAGCCTCGCCGAACTTCGATGCCGGCGCCACCTGGTCCACCAGCCGCCAGTCCACCGCCTTCTTGCCGCGAATGCCTTCTTCCAGCGAACAGAAGATGTCGGCCCGGTCGCGCCGCACCTTGCGCTTGTCGGTGACGCGGGTCAGCCCGCCGGTGCCCGGCAGCACCGCCAGCAGCGGCACTTCCGGCAGCGCCACTGTGGATGAACCATCATCGGTGAGGATGATCTCGTCGCACGCCAGCGCCAGCTCGTAACCGCCGCCCGCGCAAGCCCCCGACACCGCGCAAATCCAGGTCTGGTGTGAGTTGTCGGTAGCGTCCTCGATCGAGTTGCGCGTTTCGTTGGTAAACTTGCAGAAGTTGACCTTGTGGGCATGGCTCACCCCGCCCAGCATGCGGATGTTGGCGCCGGCGCAGAACACCCGGTCCTTGCCGGATGCCATCACCACGGTCTTCACTTCCGGGTGCTCGAAGCGCAGCCGCTGGATGACGTCGGCAAGCTCGATGTCCACGCCGAGGTCGTAGGAGTTGAGCTTCAGCTCATAACCTTCGAACAGGCCGGCCGTTTCGTCGACGTCCATGATGACCCGCGCCACTTCGCCATCAGTCTCGATGCGCCAGTGACGGTACTTGTCCGGCGAAGTCTGGAAATCGATGCGTTTCATGTCAGAGCGCTTCCCGTGTTCAGTGCTTGCTGTTGGCCGCACTATTGTGCCGATTCCGGAGGCGCTTCAAGAAATTTCATGCACAATGCCGCAATACAGAACATAATAATGCACTATAATGCAAAATTTGTGGTGATATCAACACCCATGAAAGAAGTGGGGGCGCCCAGCCGCCCTGCCAGGTCGCCACGCAGGGCCTCAACCTCGGTTGCAAGGCGCCCTGCCGCGTTGCGTCTGCCCATGACCAGTTTCAGCCGCGCATTGGCCTGCTGGATCAACATTCGCAGCAGCACCCTTTCAACCGAGTTTGGCGGGCAGTTCAGCCAGACGGCTTCCCAGACCTCGTGCGCTTCCCAGAAGAAACCCGCTTCGAGCAGGTCGTGGCCATAGAGGTACGCCCTGTTGTCCTGCCATGCATTCACGCGGGTTTCCGGCGGCGCCAGCGCTTTCGCCGCCTCAAGTGGCGCCATGTCTGGCGACGAACCCGAGCCCGGAACATGGGGTTGTTCCGGCAATGGCAAATCCGCCGCGCGCCGCATCACGATTCCGGCAGCGCGCCACCCTCGGCAATGCGCCGCTCGACATAGGCTTTGAGTTCCTCGCGGATGGCCGGGTCCTGCCTTGGCGGCTCGAAATCCGCCACGATCTGCTTCCACAGCTTGTTGGCGCGCTGGGTCGCGGTCAGCGAACCGTTCTCGGTCCATTGGCCAAAGTTGCTCCAGTCCGACACCAGCGGCTTGTAGAACGCAGTCGCATAACGCTCCATGGTGTGCTGGCAGCCGAAGAAGTGCCCGCCCGGCCCCACTTCGCGAATGGCGCTGATCGCAAGCTCGGCCTCATCGAACCACGACGGCTGGCAGATTTCGGCGATCATCTGCGCCACCTCGATATCGAGGATGAACTTCTCGTAAGAGGCCGTCAGCCCGCCTTCCAGCCAGCCCGCCGTATGCGCCACAAGGTTGGCGCCGCCCTGGATGGCGCCCCACAGGGAAAGCTGGGTTTCATAGGCCCCCTGGGCATCCGGTGCGTTGGAGGCAGTTGGCGCAGATGACCGCCATGGCAGCTTCAGCTTGCGGGCAAGCTGTCCTGCGCCCCACGAAGCCTTGACGTATTCAGGGGTGCCAAACGCGGGCGAGCCCGACTTCATGTCGACATTCGAGGTGAACGCGCCATAGACCACCGGCGCGCCTGGCCGCACCAGCTGGTTGATCGTCAGCGCAGCCAGAAACTCCGCATGCTGCAGCACCAGCGCACCGGCGATGGTCACCGGCGCCATGGCGCCTGCCAGCGTGAACGGCGTGATGATGACGACCTGGTTGTATTCGGCGAAATCCATCAGCCCGTTCAGCATCGGAATGTCGAGCTGCAGCGGCGAGTTGGTGTTGATCACCGTGTAGGTGTGCTGCTTCTGCCGGAATTCCTCGTGGCTCACCTGCCGCACGATGCGGATCATTTCGAACCCGTCCATCGTCTGCGGCGTGCCGCGCGCCCAGGTGAACACCGGCTTGTTGGTCAGCGTGAGGTGATCGAACTTGCTCCACAGATGGCGCTGGTTGAGCGCCAGGTCCTGCAACTCCACGCACGGGCCTGCCACGTGCATCACGTCGAAATGCTGGCACAGCCTGAGGAAGTCCTGCGCTGCCGCGCGCGTGCCGGTCTGCTTGCCGCGCTGAAGGTCGGAGAAGCCGGGAGGCCCGCCAACCGGCATGAAATTGAGCGATTTTCCGCCAAGATGAATGGTCTTCTCTGGAGAACTTGCCTGCAATTCAATTGAATCCGGCGCGGATTCTATCGCCGCCGCCACCACATCGGCCCCGATGCGCACCATCATGCTGTCATCATCGACAATGCAGCCGGCCTTGCGGTAGGCCTCACGGGCCCGCGGCAGCAGCACCCTGATGCCGGGGTCGGCCAGCACCTCGAGGGCTGCCTGATGGAGCCGCTCGATCTGGTCATCGGAATAAAGCGATTGCGGTGGATACGGGTTCGTCAGCCGGCCGTAACTGACATTGCGGGACGGCGCTTCCGAACCGCTTCCACGCCGGCCAGACCGGCGGTTTCGCTGGATGTTCATGTCTGTTCACCTCTGTACAGCAGGCGAACGCTATCCCTTTTCCGGCTCCAGCGATACCAGCAAATCACCGTCTTTCAGCTGATCACCCTCGGCGGCGTTGATGACCGCCACCACGCCATCTCGCGGAGCGGCAAGCGTGTGCTCCATCTTCATGGCTTCCAGCACCGCCAGCGCATCGCCCTTGCTGACGGTTGCGCCCGCCGTCACCCGCACCTGCTTCACCAGTCCCGGCATCGGTGCCCGCACATCATCGCCCGAGCCCGCCTCGCCCACGTCGCCCGCACTGTCCGCAATGGTGAACTCATGCGTCTCGCCGTCGAGGAACACGGTGACGCCGGACACTCGCTCGCCCGCGCGGGCCAGCGCGAACTGCATTGGCTGGGCATGACCATCGACGATCATCCGTTCCGGCGCGCCCGGCACCAGCTGCAGGTTGATCGCGCCGTCCTTGAACGAAACCTTGAAATCGTCCGCCCGGCGCATCGTCACGCGCACGTCCGAGGCCTCACCTGCGTGCACCAGCGTCAGAAAATTCTGCGCCGCCCCCCACAGCCTGAACCCGGTC
Source organism: Alphaproteobacteria bacterium (assembly GCA_024642465.1). GTDB lineage: Bacteria > Pseudomonadota > Alphaproteobacteria > Rhizobiales > Aestuariivirgaceae > Anderseniella. The sequence continues at coordinate 22,512 of JAHEBA010000035.1, read as the reverse complement.
AGCGACCCCCATGGGTCCGCCCCGCCGGACTTGCCGCCGGCGAGGGCAAGTGCGGCCACCGCAGCAACTGCCCTGGCCAGCAGCGGCGGTTGGCTCTCGCTGGTCAGGCTCTCGAGATCGCGCTCGATCAGCCCCGTATCCACCTGGCCCGCCGCAAAACCCTCGTGCGCGCACAGAGATGACAGGAACGCCTTGTTGGTCACCGTTCCGGCAATCAGCGTATCGGCAAGCGCCGCCCGCATCCGCGCCAGCGCCTCGACCCGGTCGCGGCCGTGCACGATCACTTTGGCGATCATCGGATCGTAGAACGGCGTGATCTCGTCGCCCTGCCGCACGCCGGTGTCGTTGCGCGCAGCCTTGCTGAACCGCAGATACTCCAGCGTACCGGTGGCCGGCAGGAAACCTATGGGCACGTCCTCCGCGTAAAGCCGCGCCTCGAAGGCGTGACCGTCGATGGCGAGGTCATCCTGCGTGAACGGCAGCGGCTCGCCCGCCGCCACGCGCAACTGAAGCTCGACAAGGTCGAGCCCGGTAATCGCTTCGGTGACAGGATGCTCGACCTGCAGCCGGGTGTTCATCTCCATGAACCAGAACCGGTCCGGCCTGAGGCCGTCCGAGCCGTCCACGATGAACTCGACCGTACCAGCGCCCGAATAGCCAATGGCCTTGGCGGCCTTTACCGCCGCAGAGCCCATGGCGGCGCGCACGTCCCCCGTCATGCCCGGCGCTGGCGCCTCCTCGATCACCTTCTGGTGGCGGCGCTGCAGCGAGCAGTCGCGCTCGAACAGGTGGACGGCGTTGCCGTGACTGTCGCCGAACACCTGGATTTCAATGTGCCGCGGCGCGGTGACGTACTTCTCGATCAGCACGCGGTCATCACCGAAGCTTGCCTTTGCTTCACGCCGCGCACCCGCCAGCGCATCGGCAAAATCCGCTACGCGTTCGACCTTGCGCATGCCCTTGCCACCGCCGCCGGCGCGCGCCTTGATCAGCACCGGGTAGCCGATGTCGTCTGCCGCCCTTGCGAGGAAGCCCGGGTCCTGCTCCTCGCCATGATATCCGGGCACGACCGGCACGCCCGCCGTTTCCATCAACGCCTTAGCCGCATCCTTCAGGCCCATCGCCCGGATGGCGGACGCAGGTGGCCCGACAAAAATCAATCCGGCGGCTTCGACGGCTTCAACGAAGCCGGGGTTCTCGGACAGGAAGCCGTAGCCGGGGTGGATGGCTTGCGCGCCGGTCTGCCTGGCGGCGGCGATGATGGCATCGGCGTTGAGATAGCTGTCCGCTGCTGCCGCCGGTCCGACGCGCACCGCTTCGTCGGCTTCCGCCACGTGCATGGCGCCGGCATCGGCGTCGGAATAGATTGCCACGGTGGCAAGCCCCATGCGCTTGGCCGTGCGCATGACGCGCACCGCAATCTCGCCCCGGTTGGCTATGAGGAGTTTACTGAACATCATCGTTGCTCCCAGGCATCTCCATGCACCCCCTCATCCGGCCTTCGGCCACCTTATCCCCCGAAAGGGGAGAAGGGCTTGTGATCTTTGCCTTATCCCCTTTCGGGGGATAAGGTGGCCGAAGGCCGGATGAGGGGATGAACGCAGCATGCCATTCACATCCTGAACACGCCGAAGCGGGTGTCTTCGATCAGTGCGTTGAGAGCAGCCGACAATGACAGGCCCAGCACGTCGCGGGTCCTGCGCGGGTCGACTATGCCGTCGTCCCACAGCCGCGCGGATGCATAAAGCGGGTGCGACTGCTCGGCGAACATCTCCAGCGTCGGGCGTTTGAACTCGGCTTCTTCCGCCGCCGACCAGGTGCCGCCCTTGCGCTCGATGCCTTCGCGCCTCACCGTCGCCAGCACGCCCGCCGCCTGCTCGCCGCCCATCACGGAAATGCGCGAATTGGGCCACGTCCACAGGAATCGCGGCGCATAGGCCCGGCCGCACATGCCATAGTTGCCTGCGCCGAACGATCCGCCGATCAGCATGGTCACCTTGGGCACCGAGGTGGTCGCCACCGCCGTCACCAGCTTGGCACCATCCTTGGCGATGCCGCCTGACTCGTACGCCTTGCCGACCATGAAGCCGGTAATGTTCTGCAGGAACACCAGCGGAATCTTGCGCTGCGAGCACAACTCGACGAAGTGCGCACCCTTCACCGCGCTTTCGGAAAACAGCACGCCATTGTTGGCGATGATGCCGCACGGAATGCCGTGGATGTGGGCGAAGCCGCACACCAGCGTTGTGCCATAACGCGCCTTGAACTCGTCGAAGCGCGACCCGTCCACCACCCGCGCCAGCACCTCGCGCACGTCATAGGGCGTACGCAGGTCTGCCGGCACCACGCCCATCAGCTCGTCCGGGTCGTAGGCCGGTTCTTCCGGCGTGGCGAGCGCCACGTCCACGCGCTTCTCATGGTTGAGATTGGCCACGGCCCGGCGAACCAGGTCCAGCGCATGGGCATCGTTGTGAGCAAAGTGATCCGCGACGCCGGACAGACGCGTGTGCACATCCGCCCCGCCAAGTTCTTCCGCCGTGACGACCTCGCCCGTGGCGGCCTTCACCAGCGGCGGGCCGGCGAGAAAGATGGTGCCCTGCTCCTTGACGATGATGGACTCGTCCGACATGGCCGGAACGTAGGCACCGCCCGCCGTGCAGGACCCCATGACGGCGGCGATCTGCGCGATGCCCCTGGCCGACATGTTGGCCTGGTTGAAGAAGATGCGGCCAAAGTGATCACGGTCGGGGAACACCTCGTCCTGATTGGGCAGGTTGGCCCCGCCCGAGTCCACCAGGTAGATGCAGGGCAGCCGGTTGGCCCCGGCGATCTCCTGGGCGCGCAGGTGCTTCTTGACCGACATCGGGTAATATGTGCCGCCCTTCACCGTCGCATCATTGGCGACGATCATCACTTCGCGCCCCTCGACGCGGCCAACGCCTGCGATGACGCCGGCACATGGCGCGTCGCCATTGTAGAGACCATGAGCAGCGGTCGCGCCCACTTCGAGAAACGGGGAGCCCGGATCAAGCAGCCGCGCCACCCGTTCACGCGGCAGGATCTTGCCGCGCGACACATGCCGTTCGCGCGCGGTTGCGCCGCCGCCGTCGAGCGCGGCTTTCACCGCCTCGTCCACCACCGCCAGCGCCTCCAGCATGGCCTTCCGGTTGGCGTCGTAAGTTTCGCCCCGGGTAGGCGCAGACGGCTTGAGAATGGACATCAGGCGGTTTCCTTGAACATCTCGCGGCCGATCAGCATGCGGCGGACTTCACTGGTGCCGGCGCCGATCTCGTAGAGCTTGGCATCGCGCAGCAGCCGGCCCGTGGGATACTCGTTGATGTAGCCGTTACCGCCCAGCGCCTGGATGGCTTCCAGCGCACACCATGTGGCTTTCTCGGCGGAGTAGAGAATGCACCCGGCTGCATCCTTGCGGGTGGTCTCGCCCCGGTCGCAGGCGGCAGCCACGGCATACACGTAGGCCCGGCAGGCGTTCATGGTGGTGTACATGTCGGCCAGCTTGCCCTGCATCAGCTGGAACTCGCCGATCGGCTGCCCGAACTGCTTGCGCTCGTGGACATACGGCACGACGACGTCCATGCACGCCGCCATGATGCCGAGCGGCCCGCCCGACAACACCACGCGCTCATAGTCGAGACCGGACATCAGGATCTTAACGCCCTGGCCCTCCTCGCCCAGCACGTTTTCGTAGGGAACCTCGCAATCCTCGAACACCAGCTCGCAGGTGTTCGACCCGCGCATGCCCAGCTTGTCCAGTTTCTGCGCGGTCGAGAAGCCCTTCATCCCACGCTCTATCAGGAACGCAGTGATGCCCTTCGGCCCGGCGTCCATGTCGGTCTTGGCATAGACCACCAGCGTGTCCGCATCAGGTCCGTTGGTAATCCACATCTTGTTGCCGTTGAGCACGTAGCGGTCGTTGCGCTTGTCGGCGCGAAGCTTCATCGACACCACGTCCGACCCGGAGCCGGGTTCAGACATGGCCAGTGAGCCGACATGCTCGCCCGAGCACAGCTTCGGCAGGTACTTCGCCTTCTGCTCGTCATTGCCCCATCGGTTGATCTGGTTGACGCACAGGTTGGAGTGCGCGCCGTAGCTCAGGCCGACGGAAGCCGATGCCCGGCTGACCTCTTCCATGGCGACGGTATGGGCAAGATAACCCATGCCGGTGCCGCCGAAGTCCGGGTTCGCCGTCATGCCGAGCAGCCCAAGCTCGCCCATCTGCGTCCACAGATCGCGCGGCATGTCGTTGTTGCGGTCGATGTCCGCCGCCAGCGGCGCCAGCTTGTCCTGCGCCCACCGCGCCACAGTCTCGCGCAGGGCGTCGATATCCTCGCCCAGTCCGAAGTTCATTCCGCTGCTGAACATAGGTCCTCCCTCCGGCCTGCGCCTGCAACGCGCAAAACCATGTCCGTATAGATGCCTTCGATCTGCGAAAGGTTGAGCCGGCCCTTCTGCCGGTACCAGGTATTGACGCCCGCCAGCATGGCGATGATCGCCATCGCGCAGATGCGGGTGTCTTCAACCCGGAACACGCCGGCCTCCACTCCCTGCTCGAGAATGGACTGGACGACGCCTTCATAGGTCTGCCGCAGCTTTTCGACCTTCATGAAATTTTCCGGCTCAAGACTGCGCAGTTCCATGTAGGAGATGAACACGGCATCCGACCGGCCGGCATGATAGCGGATGTGAAACCGCACCAGCCGCTGAAGCGCCTCTGCCGGCGCCTCGCCAGCCACGGCCTCGCTGTCCCAGGCCGCCAGCAGCCCGTCCATGTGCGACAGCATCAGGTCGGCCAGCAGCGCCTGCTTGTTGGGAAAGTGATTGTACAGGGCGGCTGCCTGGACGCCCACGGCAGCGGCAATCTCGCGCATGGAAACCGCCGCATAGCCCTTTGCGGCGAACAGCTTCAACGACTGCTCGCGTACGCGATCTGCCGTCTCGGCTCCGATGCTGCCCGCGATTCTGGCCATTGGGCATTTCCTTAATTAAATGAACGTTCGTTCTTTTAATCGCATCCGGCAAAAAAGTCAACGCAAGCCCGGCAAGCCCTGCTTCAGGTGCCTAGCGGATCAGGGCCATACTCGTTTGCACCCACGGTGCCGGGAAGGATGCCAAGGTCGATGATGGCCCAGACCAGCCCGACGAACGGCACCAGCAGCAACAGGCACCACCAGCCTGACTTGCCCCGGTCATGGCAGCGTTTGATGTGCAACATGATGCCGCCGATCATCATCAGAATGCCGATGATGAACTGCACCAGGCCATCATGCCCGAACAGCAGCGTGCTGACGAATGAGATTGCGAACAGGATACCTATGCCGATCCACCATTGCTGGCGGGCGATACGGCCATCGGCAGAGGTGAACAGATACTTCAGGTCGACATTGTTCATGACTGGCCTCGCTCGAATCCGGTGTTTGACACGCGTTGTGCCAATGCTGTCATGTCCGCTACAACGACACAACACCGATTGCCCGAAAGCGCGTGCCATGCCTCACCACCATCTCAACTCCACCACCAGCCTGCTCAACCGGCTGATCGCCTTCCCGACCATCTCCACCGACAGCAATTTCGACCTGATCCAGTTCGCCGCCGACCGGCTGGAGTCCCTGGGTGCTGAAGTGCACGTGAGCCTGGATGGTACCGGACAGAAAGCCAACATGTTCGCCACGCTGGGACCGAAGCGCGACGGCGGCATCGTGCTGTCGGGACATTCGGACGTGGTGCCGGTAGAGAACCAGGACTGGACATCCGATCCGTTCATGATGGCCGAACGCGATGGCCGGCTGTTCGGACGCGGCACCTGCGACATGAAGGGCTTCATCGCGGCAAGCCTCGCCATGGCGGAAGACTATGCCGCTCTGGACCTCGCACGGCCGGTGCACTTCTGCTTCACCCACGATGAAGAGACAGGCTGCCTTGGCGCCCGCGCCCTGATGGAAGAACTCAAGCACATCGGCATGAAGCCGTCGGCCTGCATCATCGGCGAACCCACGCTGATGCGCATCATCGAGGGCCACAAGGGCTGCTATGAATACACCACCGAGTTCTCAGGCCTCGCCGGCCACGGCTCGGTGCCGGACGCGGGCGTCAGCGCGGTGGAATATGCCGTGCGTTACGTATCGCGGCTGATGTCGCTCAGGCCCGAACTGGTCAAGCGCTGCCCGGAAGGCTCGCCGTTCGAGCCCCCCTACACCACGCTGCAGATCGGCCGCATAAATGGCGGCATTGCCCACAACGTGATCGCCGATACCTGCGTGGTCGACTGGGAAATGCGCCCCGTACAAACCTCGGACGCCGACTTCGTGAAGGATCACCTTCGGGCCTATGTGGAGGACGAACTGCTGCCGGCCATGCGCGCCGTTCATCCGCAGGCCGACATCATCACCCACATCATCGGCGAGGTCGTCAGCCTTGAACCGATGCCCGACAGCGAGGCGCTGAAGCTGGTTTCGGAACTGACCGGCGCCAACACCACCGACGTCGTTTGCTTCGGCACCGAGGCCGGGCTGTTCCAGGAAATCGGCATCCCTACGGTTGTGTGCGGCCCCGGCTCAATCGAGCAGGCCCACAAGCCGGACGAATACGTCGAGATAGACCAGCTCGACCAGTGCCTGGACATGCTTGAGAAACTGAAGCGGAAGCTGGTCTGATTGGCAATCCCTCAACTCGGGATGTTTCCGGCAAAGGCAAGAAAGCGAACTGATCTGGGTCCCGGAAAAAGTCCGGGACACCTCCTCGTGCCCCGGCCACCGTGCCGGGGCCCAGTCAATGCAGCAAGCTAGCTATTTCCTCGCCGCTCGCGGAACAGGCCGCATTTCTCTTGCACCGGCCGGTCGGAATAGCTGAACAGCACCGCGTCCTCGTCCACCTCGTGCACGACCTCTTTCCACGACGGCACCACGAACACATCGCGCGGGCCCCACTCGAACACCTGGCCATCGACGGTCGACCGCCCCCTGCCCTCGACGCCCGTAAACACCGTCGCGTCGGTTGAGCGGTAAGGCGCGCTCTTGAAGCCCCTGGGCAACAGCTGCAGGCAGGTGCCGATGGTCGGCATCGCCCAACCGCCATCGACCGGGTTGGTGTAGCGCATCTTCAGGCCGTGGCACGGATCCCACTCTTCCATGCGCCGCATCTGCTCCAGCGCCTCGCGCGAACGCTCGTAGGGGTAGTTGAAGATGGGCGACGTGGTCGCGACCTTCTCATAGCCCAGCGGCAGCATGTTGGCGCCGTAGCGGGCATGGGCGTCGCCCTCCGGTTTGGTGATCGGCTGCTCGTCGTCGCCGAACCCTTCCGCAAACGAGGCATCGAGGAACTGCACCAGCGGAATGTCCAGCCCGTCGAGCCACAGCACAGGGTCGTCAGACGTGTTGCCGTGGTCGTGCCACTGCCAGTTCGGCGTGATGACGAAATCGCCATAGTGCATAGTGGTGCGCTCGCCACCGACCGCCGTATGGCCCCCGGAGGCTTCCAGCACGAAACGCAGCGCCGATTGGGTATGACGGTGGGCGGGCGCAACCTCACCCGGCATGACGAGCTGCACCCCGCAATAAAGCGATGTTGTGCACTTGGACGTGCCCTTGAGGCCAGGGTTCTCCAGGATCAGCACCCGGCGCTCGGCTTCCTTGGCAGTGATCAGGCCTGCCGCCTCCATCAGCCGCGCGCGCACGGTGTCATATTTCCACATCACCGGCTGGCAGCCGCTCCTGGGCTCGGGCGTGATGATGGTGCCCATGACCGACCACAAGGCGCGCATGCTTTCCGGATCTATCGCCTTGTAGAACGCTTCGCGGGCTTCGGTGTTGACGGGGGCGGCATGGCTCATCGGTCAGTCTCCGGCTGTCTTGATGCGGCCAAATAGACAGGTAAATCGCCGGACGTTCAAGCCGGGCCGGTCAGCAGGTCAGCCGGTTTTCCATCCAGACAGCATGCCGGCGCACAGCCAGCCCTGCAGGCAGCCGGCGGTACGGGCGGCAGCCGTGTCGGCCCCCGCAAACACCGCAGCCATCTCGCACAGCGCGCCAAACGGCACGCCATCGTGCACCGCTCTGAGCAGCATCGCCTCTTCCGGCGGCAACATCCGCCATTTCGAGGTCAGCCCCTCGCGCCAGACGGCAACCGCCTGCGGTTCATCCAGCGCGGCAACCGGTGGATGGTCCTCGCCGCCATCCTGCAGCTCGATCCAGATGTCGCCCGCATTGGTGGTGAACTGCCCAAGCTCGAGTGACGGGCGCAAGGCAAAAACCAGCGAAGGCCAGTCATCAGCCGCGACTGCGCCGAGGTCTTCAAGTCCCAGGACCGGCGCGTCTGCGGCATCGAAGGCATTGCCCAGCGCCCGCTCCAGCCAGGCGATCTCACCCATCTCCGGGTGATCAGCCCAGGGTGGCGTGGCGGCGGCAAAGTCCGCCAGCCCCTGCGACACCCAACGGGCGTTGCGGTTGGTCGAGGGGCGCGCCTTGATGAAGGTGCGGCACAGGCCATTGAAATTGGTCTCGCCGAGATAGGCTTTCAGTACCGGAAGGTCGTTGCCGATGATCTCCACCAGCCGCAGCACATATGCGCTGCGATAGACGTCCAGCAATACCGCCTTGTCTTCCTGCCCGCCGGGAGCAAGCGTCTCGAGCACGCGGCTGTCGCCGGCAAGGATGGCGTGTTGCATCAAGTCCTGCAGTTCGGCGAACCGGCCCATCGTCACTCCGCCACCTGCAACGATGCGCGCTGGGGCGTCCCCGCCTCGCGGCCCAGCACATCAACGGCGATGGCGCGCGCCCGCTCGACTTCAGGCATCAGTTCGACAAGCGCGGGAATGTTGTCGTCGCGCTCGATCATTGCCGAAACCGGACCGAACTGCCAGAGCGCATCGGCATAGAGCGACCAGACTTCCTCCGGCACCGGGTGGTCGTGGGTGTCGATCTTGTAGGTGCCCATGTCGGAATGGCCGGCCAGGTGAAACTGCGCCACGCTGTCCAGCGGAATGGCATTTAGAAACTCGAGCGGATCGTAGCCGTGGTTGAAGGCGCTGACGTAGACGTTGTTGACGTCGAACAGCAGGCTGCAACCGGTGCGCCGGGTGAGCTCGGCCAGGAACTCCCACTCGTGCATTTCGGACTCCGCAAACTGCACATAGGTCGAGACGTTTTCGATCACCATCGCCCGGCCAAGCATGTCCTGCACGAGGTGGATGCGCGATGCCACGTGATCCAGCCCTTCGCGCGTGTAGGGAATCGGCAGCAGGTCATGCAGGTTGACGCCATGAACGCCGGTCCAGCACAGGTGGTCCGACACCCAGGCAGGCTCGAACCGGTCGGCCAGGCCCCGCAGCCGCTTCAGGTATTCAAGATCGGGCTCGGCGGTCGATGCGATCGACATGGACACGCCGTGCATCACGATCGGGTAGCGCTCACGGATACGCTCCAGCATGGCCAGCGGCTGGCCGCCGTCCACCATGTAGTTTTCAGAAATCACCTCGAACCAGTCGACGGCCGGTTCGCCGTCGAAGATGTCGCGGTAGTGCTGCGAGCGTAAACCCAGTCCGAAGCCAAGAAATGGATGACGGCTCATGATGCATGTCACCTTGTCTTGCGAGGTCAGGCCGGCGCCGGCAGCCGCAAGAACGCCACCGGCACCGCACAAGTATGGCAGATCAGCTTTTCGGTTCGAACTTGGCGCCTTCGATCTTGGCGCACTCGGCTTCGGACAGCTCGAGCCAGCCCTGGCCCTTGCAGCTGTTGAGGCCGTTGCACTGGCTGGACGCGGTCTTGCAGGCGCTCTGGCCCTTGCAGGCGTTGGCGCCAACGCACATGCCCTTGCCATCGGCGGCCTGGGCAGTCGGTACCGAGCCGGCGGAAGCAAGCAAGAGAGCAGCGGCAGCAGCGGCAAGCGTGGCGCCGGATTTCACGGTCATCTTCATCGGGGTCATCCTCCTGGGATTGCTGTTTCAGGTTCACCCGGGATGCCGGATCGGCAACCAGCGGGTGCGACAAGCTGTACCCTGCCCGTTTGATCAACCCCCACTGACTTTTGTGTGAAACTGCGGCACCTGCCGTGATCTGTTGATCGCGTCAACAAATAAACTTGTTTATTATCAATAAAATAATGAATCAGCTTCTCTAGCCTCATCTCACCACAACGTGAATGAAGTGCCAGCCGGCCGTGACCTTTACCGGGCACTCACAGCTCGATGCCGCGCCGCTCCAGACCCAACGTGAATGCAGGCGCCATCTTGCGCAGACGATCCGCATCCAGCCGCCCGGCCCGGCGGATGTACTCGAGCGCAAACGGCCATGGCTCCAGCGCCATGTGCCGGTCGAAGGCCTCGTACCAGCGCGCAGAGCGCAATGCGGCGGCAACGATCTTGTCGAGCACCGGTTGGCGTGCTGCCTGCCAGGCCGGCAGTGCAGTTTCGAGGTTCAGCGCATGCTCGCGTAGGGCCTTGACGAGCGCGATCACGTCTTCCAGGGCCAGCCGGGTGCCCGATCCGATCGAGAAATGCGCGGTGTGCAGCGCATCGCCGACCAGCACCCTGTTGCCGGCGAAGAAACGCTCGCAACGTAGGTTCGGGAACTGCCGCCAGTGCGAGTTGTTTGAAATGAGTTTGGCACCGCCGAGGGTACCGGCAAACAGCCGCTCGCAGGTGGCCCTGGTTTGGTCCTCGCTCAAACCTTCGAAACCGGCCTTGCGCCAGATGGCATCCCTGGTCTCGACGATGAACGTGCTCATGCCGGATGCGTAGCGATAGTGGTGGGCGTTGAAGGCCCCGAGTCCGGTATCGATGAAGGTCTGGGTGAGCGCTTCGAACTCGCAGGTTGCGCCGAACCAGATGAACCGGTTCGACAGCATGTCCATGCGGGCGCCAAAATCGTCAGGCGCGGCCGCTCTAACGACCGAGTTGAGACCGTCGGCCCCGATCACCAGATCGGCGTCACCTGGCTGCGGCGCGTCTTCCAGGTGGGTGTTGTAACGAGGCTCGACCGCGAGTTCGCGCGCCCGCTGTTGCAGCAGCTGAAGCAGTTGCAGCCGGCCGATGGCGGCAAACCCCACACCGTCGATGGCAATGCGCTCGTCCCTGTGCACCACGGCGATGTCGGACCATCGCTCCATGTGCGGTTCGATCAGGTTGGCGGTTTCGGGGTCATCCTCGCGCAGAAAGCCCAGCGCCTGATCGGAAGACACCACGCCGAAACCGAACGTGGCATCAGGCGGGTTCTGTTCGGTGACATGGACCTCGATGTCCGGCCAGGTGCGCTTCAGCAGGATGGCGGCATAAAGCCCCGCCGGTCCCGCACCGGCAATCGCAACCCTGAACGGCATCAAACCCTTAAGCCCCGCGCAACGTGGACAATTCACTGCGGCACTCGGACAGCGCCGCCGTGGTATTGGCAAGACGCTCCGCCAGCACCTGCATCAGCGCGGTCGCCATGCTGGGAAATTCCTTGATCAGCTTGAGCATGTGCTCCTTCTCGATGCACAGGGTTTCAAGCCGGGTCGCGGCGCGCACGCCTGCGGTACGCGGCACGTCGCACAGAATGGCGATTTCGCCAATGATGGCGTTCTTCTCAAGCGTGGCCAGCACCACCTCACGGTCGTGGCTCTTGATCACGACCTCTGCCTTGCCAGACAGCACCACATAGGCTGCATCGCCGGGATCATTCTGCATGAACAGCATGTCTCCCTGCTCGAAGGTCAGCCGTTTGGACGTGAACGCAAGCAACTTGAGCTGGCTCGGCTGCATGCCCTGGAACAGTGACACACGGCTCAATAATTCGACTTCGTCTTTCAGTAACATGGCGTCTCCTTCCCCCTTGTCATGCAGGCAGTCTCGTGGGCCTAGCCTTCCAGCAGCTTTGCATAGGCGCCCTTTTTCTCGGCCAGTTGTTCCCTGTTTCCAAACTCGACCACCTTACCCTCGGCTACCATGCATACAGTATCGAAATGCGACGCCAATGAGGCATTGGTCAAAACCCAAATGACAGTGGGCGGGTCTTCCTGCGCATTGACCAGGCGCATGACGTCGTTGACGACGGCAGCCTGCTGACGCGGATCCAGCGCGCCGATGACGCGGTTCAGCACCAGCAGGTCAGGCTGCTTGATGATTGCCCGGCCAAGCCCGACCTTCTGCCGCTGGGCCGAACTCAGCCGCTTTCCGCCGGAGCCAACGTCGAACTCGAGGCCGATGCCAAGCACGTCATCGACCAATCCCAATTCCTGCAGCAGCGACAGTACAGTATCCGACACCCGTTCCGGACCCCGCGCCATGCCATAGGTGACGCGACCCATCAGCAGGTTGTCCATGACGGAAGCGGCACTGTTGTAGTTGTCCGGATCGTAGAAGCTGATTGCCTCCCTGAGCTCTTCGGGCAACTCGGCCTTGAAGGCCGCTCGGGCCGCCAGCACCTTCTGCTTCAGGTCTGCATCGACCAGACCCATGCGGTGTTGCGGCTCGATGTATTCGAACATCAGTTCGACCAGCATGCTGCGCTCGTCCTCCGCCAGCGACGCGGTGCCCGACTGCTTAACCTTGCGCATCAGCGCCTGGTAGCGCGGCAGCCGTTCGCCATCCATGAAGGTGAGCTGGTTGAACAGCTCGTGGTCGGGCGGCAGGTCCTGGAACAGACCGATGGTGGTCTCGGCCAGTTCGATGCCCTTCTCGACCAGCATCTCCTCCAGCCCGCTCTTGACGAGGATGCCATGGAGGTAGGCGTTGCTCATCAGGTTGTGCGGCTGGAAGGTGTCTCCCACCGGCGTTCCGAACAGCAGGTTCTCGCCCACGGTTGCCTGGTTGGCATAGGTGTCGGGATCAAACAGTTCGATCAGCCCGGAAAGCTTAAGTTCATCCATCCGCTGGCGCAGTATCGCGCGCGCCGACAGAACCCGCTCCGCGAATCCGGGATTGAGCTCCGGGTCGACCTTGCCACGCAAGCCAAGCGTGAACACGTCGTCGCGCAGCCCGCATGCATCCAGCACCCCGACCAGCAGCCGGTGCACGGCGTAGCTGCGCTCGCCCGGATCAACGTCGTGGCCGAAATTCAGCCAGTCGGCGTCGAAATCGAGGTCCGAGTTTGCCGTCTCCCGCGCTTCTGCAATGAAGCTTTGCCGCGCAAGCTGGTCCGGCCCGCTGTATTCGCGCTCGGCAACAGGCTGGTGCTTCAGCGCATACAGCAGCGAGTCGCGCAACGTGCCCTGCGGCAGGAATACATCGCCGGAAGAATACCCGATGCGGCGGCCGAGGAAGCTTTCATTCAGTTCGAACATGTCAGTGCCGCCGAACGTGACCTGCCCGCTGTCGGGCACATGCAGCCGCACCAGCGTGTCAGCCAGCACGTCCGCCCCCGAGTTGGAAGAGCCCAGCACCGCAATCCTCTGGCCTTTTTCAATCGTCAATCGGGCCCGGTTGAGCAGCGTGTTGCCCGCATCGTCGGACACCACGACATTGTTCACCTCAACCGGAAACGCCAGCGGCGGCACCGGGCCTCCGGGCAGCGACTGCTGGCTCTCGTCGAGCATGCTGTCGACATCGAACTGCTCGACCACCTGGGCAAATTTCACCTGCACGTCGAGACGCTGCTGGTCCCAGTCGATCAGTTCCTTGATCGGCGACGGCAAATCCTTGTAGGCCGCGATCACGGCCACCAGCTGACCCACGTCGATCTTGCCCTGCAGCGCGAAGTAGCCGCCGATGACATAGAAAAGGAACGGCGTCAGTTGTGCCAGCAGGTTGTTCAGGAACTTGGTGAAGAACTTGCGCTGGAACAGCTCGTAACGGATGTAGAAGATCTTCGCCAACCGGCTCGACACGTCGGCGCGCTCGTAATGCGAGGTATCGTTCACGTGCACGTGGTTGATGCCCTCGACGATCTCGCCCACCCGGCCCGCAAGCTGGCGTGCCGTGATCTGCCGCTCCTTGCCGAGCCGGATGAGGTGACGGCGCAGCCTGGGGATAATGACGAACTGGACTGAAATCATCGACAGCGCGATCAGGCCCAGCCACAGGTTCTGGACCAGGATGAACGCCATCGCCGTCATGGCCTGCCCGCCAAGGAACAGGGGCTGCACGAAAGCATCGCCCATGAACCCGCCGATTGGCTCAACCTCGTCCTTCACCATGCTGGCAATTTCAGACGACTTGACCCTCCGGAAATGGCGCACTGGAAAGCGCAACAGCTTGTCGACAAGCTCGAACCGGATGCGGCGCAACATCCGCTCGCCCAGCCGGCCCTTGTAGGTATTGATGTAATACTTGAAGAGGCCGTTGATGATGATGAGCGTCAGGAACATGCCCGACAGCGCAAACAGCATCTGCATGCGCTGAAGGTCGATGCCGTCGAACAGGTTGAACTCGAAGCCAAAGAACGAGAATTTCAGGTGCAGGAACTTCTGCGCCGCACCCGGCTCCTCGAAACCCTGGCCGAGAATGGGGCCGTTGACGATCTGCTTGGGCAGGTCGAGCGACAGGAAATAGGTCGGCATCGACGCCAGTACGATGAACAGGATATAGATCTGCGCCTTGCGCGAATGCCGCCAGGTGAAGCGTAGGATGTTGCTGTCCTGCATGGCGCCTTACCCGCACGCCGGGACAGGCGAACACCTTCCGCCCGGATTGCCCAAAACTGGAGCGCGTACTGGTACTGTCATAGCCTTGCCGCCCCGCCCATATGCTCCCTCGCCAGAACCATAACGCGTTCCGCGCACGCATTCCACCGCCTGCACGCAAGTTGCCATCACCTAGAGGTTGCGCCGGAACGAATCGTAACGGAAGGCAAGCAGCGCGGCGCTGCTGGCCGCGCCGTCAAGACTGAGGTCCGGTGCAAGCGCGGGATCTAGATCGAGAGCTCTCTCGATGGCCTGGACCAGGGCGCTTGCGTTGAGCCCGGCCTCGCGCACCATCACGCCGCGGCCGGACGCTTCCAGCCGGCCTGCCCGCAACAACTGTTCCTGCTCGCCCTTGCCCTCGAACGGCACCAGCACGCTGGCGCAGCCGGCCCGCAGGACGTCGGCAACCGTGTTGTAACCGGCTTGCGATATGGACAGCCGCGCACAGGCGATCAGCCCCGCAAGAGCAGGCTCGAACCTGGACAGCGTCACCGTGGAACCCGCAGCCTGTTGCAGCGCCTCGAACTGGTCCCCGGGCAAGTTGGGGCCGGTCACCACCAGCCAGCGTGCGCCCGCAAGGCGTGTCATCTGCCTGGCCCCGATCGAGGCATTCAGCAGCGCCGTGCCAACCGCGCCGCCACCGGCGGAAACCACCACGTCGTACCGCTTGCCCGCCGGGGGAAGTGCCTGATCCAGCGGCGGCGCGACCATGCCGGTATAGGCCAGCCTGTCCGCGATTGAATCCGTCTCACTGAAGGTCTCACCAAACCGTGCGAAGGCTTCGTCACCATGCACCAGCACCAGATCGAAATGGCGCCGGACCACTTCCGCCGTGGCCTTGTCGCGCTCTGCCGTTCTGGGTTGCAGGATGTCGCGCACCGAAGACACCACCATGGCGCGACTGACCCGGTTGCCCGCATGAACATGTTCCAGCAACGGCGCAAGCTCGAAGCGCATCTGGCGGCGGGCAAACGGATAGGCCTCGATGACGAGGCAGTCCGGCTGCAAGCTGTCATGGACGGCAAGGAGCTGGCGGCGGCGATTGTCGCGCAAGCCATCGTCCGCAGGTGCGCCAGTCTCGTCAACGAGGCTCGAAAAGGATCCGTCCGCAGTGCGCAAAGGCTTCAGCTGCTCCAGCCCCACACCTGCCGGCGGGAAGCCGCTCACCGGCATGCCGCCGGAAACCATGGTCACCTGGTGACCGGCCTCGGCGAGCGCCGCCGCAATGCGGCTCGCACGCACCAGATGGCCGATGCCAAGCAGGTGCTGAACGTAGAACATGACCTTCATGGACCGGGCCTATTCCGCCGCATTGCGCAGTTCTGCGCCCGCTTCGCCCTCGAACAGCGCCATGAGCTGACGGATCGAGGCATTGTGATCAAACTCGCTGCGAACCCGTTTCTCTATCGCCCGGCCAAGTTTGCCGCGCTTGTCCGGCGAGCGCGCCAGCACCTCGATGGCCTGTGCCAGTTCGGCCGGGTCCTCAGGCGGCACCAGAACCCCCAGGCGCTTTCCGCTGATCAGTTCCGGAACGCCGGAGATGGTGGTCGATATGCAGGCAAGCCCCTGGCTCGCCGCCTCTACGAGCACGTTGGGCAATCCGTCCCTGTCGCCATCCGGCGCAATCCTGCACGGCAGCACGAACATGTCGCATGCCCGGTACAACGCCAGCACCGCAGCCTGGTCCTGCGCGCCGTGCCACACGATGCGGTCATCGATGCCAAGCCGCACCGCCTGTTCCTTGAGATTGTCCAGCAATTCACCGCCGCCGGCATGGTCGAAGCGCCAGTGGAGTCCGGGCGGCAGCAGCGCCAGCGCCTCGAGCAGGGTGTCGTACCCTTTCTTGGTGACGGCGCGGCCAACGCTGACCAGCCGCACCGGGTCGGCCGGATTGCTTCCATCGCGCGTGTGATTGCGGCCGGCAAACGGGCCGAAGCGGTTAAGGTCCAGCCCGTGATAGGACAGGTGGACCCGTGCCGGGTCAGCGCTGAGCGACTGAAGGTGGGCATGACCGGACGCCGTGCATGTCACTGTCCACAGCGCCTGCGCCAGTTTTTCCTCCAGCTCCCAGTCAGGGCTCGTCCAGATGTCCTTGGCATGAGCCGAGCAACTCCAGTCGCAGCCCAGCATCTGGGCGGCATAACGGGTCACCGAGGCCGGCGTATGGATGAAGTGGGCATGCAACCGGCTGACATGGGGGCCGCGCTCCACCGCCAGCACGGCAGCCTGGGCGAACCGGCGCACCCGGTTGCGGCTCTTGTCGCGGGCGAAATCGGCGCGAAATGCCTTCCACGCCCCACCAAAGCCTGGCAATCGCCAGGCCTTGATCATTGCTGCAAGGCACCGCAGTGGTTCGTGGTGGATGTACTCGGGCAGATAGGTGACGGCGGCCGTGATCTCGTCGTGTACCGGGTGACGGCGCTTGTCCGCCGGCGCACGCAGCGAGATGATCTCGAGCGGCAGCCCTGCCTTCTCGAGCCCGGCAATCTCCTGCGCAATGAAGGTCTCGGAGAGGCGCGGATACCCCTTGAGCACAAATCCGGTGCGATCGGTCATGGGTTGAGCAATGCCAGTTTCAGCCAGCCCCGGCAATGGCATAAAGATTGCCGGCTGGCCGGTTGGCTGCCCAGTTGCCCACCCAATCGCTGATAGACTCGAGCCCGTCCAGCATGTCCGCCGCCCCCATCTCGTTGGGGAGCGGCCGTCCGGGAAGGCTGACCAGCCGTTCTGCGAGAGCGTCCGGATCATTCGCTTCCTCCGGCAGCATCATGTCCACCAGCCCAAGCTCCTTCGCGCGCTGGGCCCGGATGAGCTGCTCCTCGCGCGGGCTGGTGCGCGGCACGATGAGCGCCGGCTTGTTGAACGACAGGACCTCGCAGAACGTATTGTAGCCGCACATGCTGATCACGCCGGCTGCGCCGTCGATCAGGTTCTCGATGCTGTTGTCGAATTCGATCGCATCAACCTTGTCCAGACCGTCCGCCTGCTCGAAGAAGTCGGCCCTGAGGCCACTGGGCATCATCGGGCCGAGAATGAGCAGCAGTCGCATCAGTTCTGCGCGGCCGCGCCCGTAGGCCGACAGCACCTGGCTGGTCAATGGGGCGCCATCGCCGCCGCCACCGCTGGTGGCCAGCAGGTATTTGCCCTCGGGCCGCCGGATACCGGGCGGCGAACCGGTCCGCGCCCGCCGCAGGAAACCCAGGTAATTCATCTTCCGCGCCACTTCGTCCGGCACGTCCAGCCCGGTCAGCGGATCCCAGAACCCCTCGGGGCCGTAGACCCAGATGTCGTCGTAAAGCTGATCGATCTGCGCCATGACGTCGGACTGGGCCCAATCGGCCTGAAGCTTCTCCGGCGAATCCATCACGTCGCGAAGGCCCAGCACCAGCCGGCAGCCCTGCTCGCGAAGATAGCGCAGCGTCGGCAGCATCTCGCCACGCAGGCCCAGCGGCTCCTTGTCCACGATCATGATGTCCGGCTGGAACGACTCCGCCGTGTGCTGGATGATCGACTGACGCATCTGCATCGTATCGGTCAGGTCGATGTGCTGGTCGATCGAGGTGTACTGGCCATTGTACAGCTTGATGACCGAGGGGATCTTCACGAAGTCCACGCGGGCCGAAAAGTTGAACGCGCCGGCGAACTGCGACCCGGTGATGATCAGGACGCTCACACCCTTGAAGTTCTCCACCAGCGAATGCGCAATCGCCCGGCATCGGCGCAGATGGCCCAGCCCGAACGTGTCGTGGCTGTACATCAGGATATGGACGTTCCCGAGCCGATTCATTCCGCACCTACCAGGTTTACAAGCCCGCCTCGCGGCCATTCTGCCCCGCTTCTGCCGTCAATTCCTAGGGCGGGCATGGAGTTTTTTTGTCCGCGAAACGCTCCGTAACGTCATCCGGCACCCCGGCATCACTTGTACGGATCGGCCGCGTCGCGCAAGCCGTCACCGAAGAAATTGAACGCCAGAATGACCAGAATGACCGGAATGACCGGCAACATCAACCACGGATACAGCGCCACGACGTTGATGTTCTGGGCCTCGACCAGCAACACGCCCCATGACGTTATGGGAGGTCTTAGGCCCAGCCCCAGGAAGCTCAACGCCGTCTCGCCGAGAATCATGGTCGGAATGACAATGGTCGCCGTTGCAATGAGGTGGGACATGAAGCCGGGCACCAGGTGCAGCGAGATGATGCGGCTGGGCCGCGCGCCCATCAACTGCGCGGCCATCACGTAGTCTTCCTCGCGCAATGCAAACAACTTGGACCTGACCGATCGCGCGAGCCCCGTCCAGTCTAGCAGGCCGAGGATCAGCGTGATGCCGAAATAGACCACCAGCGGGCTCCAGGTCACCGGCATGATGGCGGCGAGCGCCAGCCACAGCGGGATCGACGGCAGCGACTGGAGCACCTCGATGATGCGCTGCACGATCATGTCCACCCAGCCGCCATAGTAACCGGCAAGGCCACCGATGACGATGCCGAGCACGAAACTCACCATTACGCCCAGCAGGCCGATGGTCAGCGAGATGCGCGCCCCCCCGATGATGCGCGACAGCATGTCCCGCCCCAGCCTGTCAGTGCCGAAAAGGAAGGCTTGCCCGCCCTCCGCCGGACAGAACAGGTGCGTCTCCATCTTAACGAGGCCCCACCACCAGTAGGTATCGCCCGTGCAGAAGAACCGCAGCTTGTCCGGCTGGGTCCTGTCCTCGGTGTACTCGCGCTTCAACGTATCCATGTTGAGCTTGTACTGCTGGCGGTACACGAACGGGCCGATGAACTCGCTCTCGTGGAACAGGTGCACCTCCTGCGGCGGCGAATAGATGTGATCCACGTGCCGCGTCTGGATGTTGTAAGGCGCAAGGAATTCGCTGAACACGATGGTGGAATACAGGATGGCAAGGAACACGCCCGACCACAGCGCCAGCCGGTGCTGCTTGAACTTCCACCACATCAGCTTCCATTGCGGCGCCAGATAGACCTTCTCCTGCTCGGGCGAGATCTTCTCGATCGACATCACGTCGAACGGCGCTTCGGACACATAGTGCCCCATCTCGGCGCCCGAGGCCGGCAGCGGTGATCGCATGTTGGTCATTTGGTTTGCGTCCCCTGCAACCGAATGCGCGGGTCGAGAGCGGCCAGCGCGAAGTCTGAAATCAGCACCCCGATCACCGAAAGGAAGGCGAGGAACATCAGGAACGAACCAGCGAGGTACATGTCCTGCGCCTGCAGCGCGCGGATCAGCAGCGGCCCGGTGGTCTCCAGCGACAGCACGATAGCGGTAATTTCGGCGCCAGAAATGATCGCCGGCAGGATCGAACCGATATCGGAGATGAAGAAGTTGAGCGACATGCGCAGCGGATACTTCACCAGTGCCTTGAACGGATGCAGCCCCTTGGCGCGGGCCGTGGTGACGTACTGCTTCTGCAGCTCGTCGAGCAGGTTTGCCCTGATGCGGCGGATCATGCCTGCCGTGCCGGCAGTGCCGATGATGATGACCGGGATCACCAGGTGTTCCAGGATCGACTTGAACTTGTCCCAGCTCATCGGCTCGTTGAAATACTTCGCATCCATCAAGTGGCCGATGGAAGTGCCGAACCAGATGTTGGCGAGATACATGAAGATCAGCGCCAGCAGGAAGTTGGGTGTGGCAAGCCCCAGCAAGCCGATGAAGGTCAGCCCGTAATCGCCCCACGAATATTGCCGGGTGGCAGAGTAGATGCCGATGGGAAAGGCAATGATCCAGGTGACTATAATGGTCACGAACGACACCAGGATGGTCAGCCAGAGTCGGTCGCCCACCACATCCATCACCGGCAGTTCGTACTCGAAAGAGTAGCCGAAGTCGCCATGGAGCATACCCCAGACCCAGTGGAAATAACGTTCCACCGGCGGCTTGTCGAAACCGTACTGCGCGCGCAACGCCTCGATCTGCTTCAGGTCAACCGACTCGCCCTGCGCCTGCAGTTCGGCCACGTAGCTCTCGAAATAGTCGCCCGGCGGAAGCTCAATGATGGTGAACACCAGCGCCGAGATGATCAGCAAGGTCGGGACCATGATGGCCAGGCGCCAGAGGATGTATCTCAACATGGCGCTATTCTCCGGCTGCCTTGTCGCGGAACCAGAAGGTATCCATCATGAACACACCGAAATAGCTGCCAGGCTGGAAGCTGAACACTTCTTCCTCCGGCACGTTCACCAGCCGCTTGCTGACGATGATAGGCTGCAATGTGGCGTTCACCGTTCCGATCGAAAACACCTTGTCCGTATAGATCGACAGCATGTCGTGCCAGATCCGCTCGCGTTCGCCGTCATCGATCGACAGCTGCCACTGCTTCCACAGATCGACCAACTGCACCACGGAAGCAAGCTTCGGCTCGGTGCCGGACTTGCCGCCGCTGAGACCCCAAAGCCCCCACTGCGGCCACTGCGTCTGCGAGTCGTTGGTCGGCGCCAGTTCCTCGGGTGGCATGGCGGCATGCGGAATGCCGTTGTCGAGCCCCGACCACACGCTCATCATGGTCGTGCCGGCGCTCAGCCGCGACCGGAACAGGTCACGCTGCGTGACGCGGGTGAACACCTTTATCCCGACCTCCAGCCAGTGATCGGAGACCAGTTGCAGCACGTCGGTTTCGACCGTGCTTTCGCCAGCCGATTCGATGATCAACTCCGCCCGCCGCCCGTCTGGCAGCAACCGGATGCCGTCACTGTCGCGCTTGTCGAGGCCCACGGCATCCAGCATCGCATTGGCCTTTGGAACGTCAAGGCTTGCCCAGGCGTTCGAATACTCGTCCTTGTACAGCGGGCTCTCCGGCAACGGTGAATCAGCCACTTCCCGCCCCAGCCCGAAGAACGTCACCATGTTGATCTCGTGGCGGTTCACTGCCAGCGACAGTGCCTGCCTGAACCGCTCATCGTGGAACAACAGGCGCCAGCCTTCATCCTCGTAGTTGAGGTTGGGCCGGATGGCAATCTTCGAGCCAACTGCACTCTTCCACAGCAGTACTTTGAAGTTCTGGTGCTTCTCGTTCTGCTTGAGGAACGTATAGTCCTCGAAGCTGATATAGCGGCCCTGCAAGTCGCTTTCGCCTGCCCCGGTCTTGGCCGGTATCAGGCTCGGTGATGAGATGTTCATCACAACCGTGTCGACGTAAGGCAACTGATGACCTTGCGCATCGACCCGGTGGAAATACGGATTACGCTCGAAGATATACTGTTCAGATGGCGGTGCGGTCGTCACCCGCCACGGATCGAGCGTCGGCAGGTCTGGGTTCTCGGGCCGGTTCTGCCGTCCAAGCCGCGTGAACATGGCGCGCCAGTGCTTGTACTTCCTCTCCTTTGCCAGGGCTTCGGCCTGGTCCTTGCCGACATACTTGGCATGGAACTGCTTCATGTAGGCCGATGGATAGGTCAGGTAGAGCGGCAACGGAGACGCCAGCGCCGGCAACAGCTTGGGGTTGGGCTTTTCCCATTCGTAGCGCACGGTGTATTCGTCGATGACCGTGAATTCCGGCCCCTTGCCATCGACCAGAAGCTCTGCGGGCAACCCGCCCGAACTGAGCTTCTCGTTGAGCATCACGTCTTCCAGCGCAAACCGGAAATCCTCCGCCGTGAACGGAGAACCGTCAGACCAGCGGTGTCCCGGCCGGATGTAGAAGGTAAACCGCCGGCCTTCCTCCACGTCGTACTTCAGCAGCACATCGGGCTGTAGTTCGTAGTTGAGGTCGTAACCCACCAGCCGGACATAACCGTAGTAAACCATGATGCGCACGTCCTTGCCGGACGCCATCAGCATGGTCATGGTGCCGCCGGGCCGGCCCGGCTCGCGGCCGAGCGCCGCAAGGTCGATAACCCGCGGCTGCGCCGGCAGGCGCTTTTCGACCGGATCGATCTGGCC
>JAHEBA010000109.1 GCA_024642465.1 Alphaproteobacteria bacterium | reverse complement strand
GCCATCGGCGAATGGGTCTTGGCCAAGCTGGCGCTGAGTATCAGGATTGGTCCGACGACCCGGGCCCTCTGCCCGGATGGATCATATTCCGAGCTTTTGCTAACGCTGCTGGACAATGCGACCAGTGTTTCGATTGTCGACAATCAGATGGCAATTTTCACCAACGACGCAAATGGGTTGACGACCCTGAATTTCCGAGCCAGAGAATGACGATTGCTTGCTGAAATGAAGCCTGATCATATTGATCCGGGGTGAACTGCCAGTGCGAAATGCACCTTTAAAAATAGAAGGACGACAAATAATGAATCAATCAGCAATTGCGATCCTGGTGGCAGCATCCATAGCAACGCCTGTTTTAGCAGAAGACTGGACTGGTTTTTACGCTGGCGGCCAGATCGGCTATCTCAACTACAAGGACAAGACTTATCCAACCGGGGGTGTAATTCCACCCGGCACAACCTTGTATGAAGGCAATGGCGGGCAACTTGGGGCATTTGCAGGCTACACCTATGATCTTGGCCAGTTCGTTCTGGGTGGCGAGGTCGCCTTGAACCTTTCGTCCCTCGAGCCTGACTTAAAGACCCCGGCAGGCGTACCGAGCGGGCGCAAGGTCAAGCAAACGACGGAAATCAAATTCCGGGCGGGCTATGATGCCGGGGATTTTCTGCCCTACGCAATAGTTGGTCACGGGTGGCAAAAACTTAAGGACCCGACTGGGGCAACCCAAAAGTATGATGGACTGACCTATGGGGTCGGCATCGATTACAAGATGTCTTCAAATCTGGTCGCCGGTGCCGAGTTCATCTGGTATGAACTTGAAAACAATGCGCCATTGAGCAGCCTTGA
The DNA here is from genome assembly GCA_024642465.1 of Alphaproteobacteria bacterium. Lineage (GTDB taxonomy): Bacteria > Pseudomonadota > Alphaproteobacteria > Rhizobiales > Aestuariivirgaceae > Anderseniella. Next base: position 7,961 of record JAHEBA010000109.1, on the reverse strand, counting down.
AACTGACAGTTCTGCCTTGAACTTGCGATTGTCCTACAGGTTCTGAGACTGTCGGCGGGTGTTAGATAGATTCGATCTCGTGGTGTATTCAGATGAATTCGAACCGGTCTTTGCAAGAACAGTGAGGTTGATCCTTATGCCGCGCCAAGTTGACGCCACTCGGCGAGAGTGGAGAAAAGGTTGGGCATGATACTCTGTCTGTTGTAGTCTGCGCGCTCATGGTTGGAATGATAATGGACGGAGGCAAACTTCTACAACGTTCGCAATAGCCGTAACCGAAAAAGCGCGGATAATTGGGACCCGAACCGAGGGCACTTTGGGTAGCACATCAAAAGCAGGGAAATTCCATCCAGTGGCGATGCAAAGTTGGGGCATCGTCAATATCCATAATAAGAGGGAGAAAGCCAACGTGAATAAGTTGTTTTACATTGCCGCCACGCCACTCGCGCTCATGGGATGTGTCGAAGAGGCGCCCTATGTCGGGTCAAGCATGCCGACGATCGGCAGTTCAACCGACGTGACGGCGTTCGAGGGTGTGGGTGCCGGACAGGGCGAGGGAGGCTTGCAAGCCTTGGGATATGAGGCGATCCGAACCCAGGGCCTTACAACATGGTGGTTCAACCGAGAAACCGGCGCTTGCGCCCGGATCAGAACTTCTGACGGTCGCTACGCTGTTGTAACGATGCTGCCTGCAGGAGATTGCTAAACATGAAAAACTTCAAAAGAATTCTTAAAAGCCCCGTCGCGTTGGCTGCAACGGCCGCGTTGATTTCAAAGCCCGCCTTTGCCCAGCAAGCGACGCCGGAAACTGTCGGAGCCGGGTTGGGACTGATTGCCGGACTGCTGATCGCCATCGTGGTAGGGGCAATCGTGGGTTGGGTCGCCAGTCTCATCGTCAAGGGATCCGGATCGGGTTTGCTCGTAGACATTCTCGTTGGAATTGGCGGGTCGATTTTGGCGAGCTATCTTCTACCAGCCTTGGGACTGCCGCTCGGCGGGAGCGTCATCGGAGGTTTGATCGCCGCAGTGATCGGCGCCGTCATCCTACTTCTGATCGTCAAGCTTCTGCGTCGTGCCTGACGCTCCGACCGGCGCCTGAGCTCGCTGGTCGGTTTCTGAAGCTCTTTTTGATCGGAGTAGCCGCAACGACAATCGAGGCACATGCACAGTGCATGAGAAGTTCTAGACGAGCAGCCTGATTAGCTCTCTCGTATATCTGGGTTTTTTGAAAGAACCACTTCGCAAACATCTTTTGAGCTATGCTGGCTTTGGTCAAATCCCAAGCGGAGCTTCGCAGTCACGGACGTAACTTTATCGCCTTCTTGCAAGAATGACAGTAATTTCTGTGTTTCGAGTTGTCAGGAAATGCTGTATCGATTTGTTCGGGGGACGGTACTATTTGCCGCATCAACAGCAGTAGGAAACAACAAAAAAATGAAAGCTAAAATAACATTACTAGCGGCAATGGCCGTTTCGATAGTCAGCCCCGTCGCCGCAGAGGATTGGACAGGCTTTTACGCTGGTGGCCAGATCGGGCACTTCGACTACGAAGACAAGACTAGGGTGGACGCTCCTCCAGTCGCGATTGGAACCAAGTTCTACGACGGATCGGGGAGCCAACTCGGTGTTTTCGCTGGGTACACTCACGATTTCGGCCAGTTGGTTCTGGGCGGTGAAGCTGCTCTCAGTTTTTCGTCGATTGATCTCGACTTTGTCGGACCGGGAGGACCTCTCCTGTCACAGCGTACAATAAAGCAAACAACTGAACTCAAGCTAAGAGCAGGTTATGATGCAGGGAAGTTTCAGCCATACGCGATCGTGGGCTATGCATCGCAAGTTGTAGAAACAACGTCCGGCGATCAAGACTTCGACGGCATGAGCTACGGGGCCGGCATCGACTACAAGCTGCCGTCCGGACTTGTCGCAGGTGCGGAGGTGCTCTGGTACGATCTGGAGAGCGACGTTCCGGCAAGCGCACTTAAGACCGACAGTATGGCTGTGAATCTTAGACTTTCTTACAGGTTCTGAGGCATTCGAAAGCACACGCTATCTTCGATCCCGGTTGGAATAAGATGAGCATCCTTGATGGTCTTTTTTTGACTGGTGTGGTCGGTGCGATCGTCGGTTGGGTCGCATCGATCATCTTCAGGTGGCCCCTATTACGATGTCTGGCATCCATTGCGGTCGGGGCCTTCGGTTCAGTCATTGCTGGCTTCATTCTGCCGCAGCTCGGCCTTCCAGTATCCAAGGGAGCAATCATGGGGGTTATTACTTGTGCCGTCGGAGCCGTGACTTCGGTGTCGCTGCTAAGGATTGTTCTGAAGTGATGTTGCTTCAGTCCATCCACCTGAAGCTTTTGACAGTCATCTTCCAAGGCGCGATGTTGTTCTGCCTTTTCGATGCGGTTCTCATACCTCTAAGCCTCGTGCTTGCCGATCACCCTGGGCTTTCGGATCCTGCCCTGATTGCAAGCGTGTCGATCGCGCCCCTGTTCTTAGTCATTGGTTACGCCGCCTATCGCATATCCAATAACGTCCAGAGCGTCTGCCGCTTGTTAGATGAAGGAAGGTTTAATTCAGAACTATCGAATAACATGCGTGGTCTCATGACATATCTTATTGTCGCTGGCCTTATTCTGAGTGCCGCCATGGGGATGATAGCCTTGGCGTTTATCGGCCGTATCAACGAAGGGTTTGCAATCTTCGGATAAGCGCTTCCAAACCACAAAATAACTGGGCAAACTGAGTATCGGGTCGCCTGATGTCGCGATCTTGGACCCATTGCTACCTCGCAAATATTGAGCCGACTCTTGGTGGTAGGAATGATCCAGTAACCAGTGGCATCAGTTTTTTGGGGAGAATATCATCCCCACAACGCCGCTCTCTGGGTCTGTAAGTATCAGCAGTCCCGTGCTGTCGAACTGAATGGATTTGGCCTCTGAAAGCCATCTGACGAAATCTTCAGCCTTTGACCCGGGTAGACACGCTGCCCGCGTCGAGATCGTGGGTGTAATGGATACGGATTGGCTCTCGCCAAGCAAGAAGTCGGCTTTGTACTGATTGCAGTCTGTGCTGATTGACAAGACACCGTCTTCGCCGAACATGATGGAGTAGGTCGATGGAAGGGTCGGGTTGGACGGGCCGTTTGGAGCGGAAAGCACCCTACCGACCTGCCAGGTCGTCCCGGCGATACGCTCTTGCGCAAGTCGGCTTGCCTCCGTTTTCAATTCCTGAAGAGCCATTTCAAGAACCGGGTCTCTGCCCTCGCGCTTCGCCGCCACACTCTCCAGGGTGACGGGCACCCGCACATCCAGCGTCACACCTTTCGCCTCGAGGTTCAACTCATCTGTTCCGGCGAAATAAGTCCGGCCCTTAGTGTAGTGGAACGCCATGTTACCGGGAAGCAAAGCCAACTCGACCGGCCCACCCGCACCTTCGGTGCCATGTTCGCCGATGATGATTGCACGATCATGACGTTGGAGGAATTGGGGAAAATACTCTCCAGCACTGGCAGAATTTTCATCCACAAGAACGACGATTGCACCGTCATAGCGAAGCTCGGGCTTCGGGGCGTAAAATGGAAGGTTGAGGGCGAACACCTTCACGAGGTCCTTGGCGTCTTCATCGTAACTGTAGGTGTCGAGCCAGTTCCAACTAGCTGGTTCGGTCTTGGAGAAGAAGTACGAAGCCATTGTGTACAGAAGTTCGAGATTCCCTCCCAAATTTCCGCGCAGGTCGATCACAAGGCCTGGCGCGGCATGAAAATCAGTAAGGAACTTTTCCCAGACCGCTAGAACATAGGCCGGCTCCTGGAAGGCTGACCACGTAACGTAACCTATTCCCCCTTCCAGTCCGCGTGTTTCGATCAGTCCGGGCGTCTCGGACGCCTCAGTTTCCGACGCGTCTTGGTTGGCGATGCCTTTGACCGCCGTCAAGGTAACTTTGCGCACGGCTTCTTCACCGGGTTGCCGATAGGCGACCTCAAGCGCTGCACCCACCGGGAACTGCAGAGCGAGTTCTGCCTGAAAAAGTCGGATCGATTCCGGATTGCCGGCCGCTTTTCTCAGCGGTAGCGCGTCGATCCTGTCGTCAATGGGCGTGCCGTTCACACTGATGATCTGGGTCCCCACTGTCCAGCCGGCCTTTGCCGCCGGTCCGTCCGTTGCAAGCGCGGTCACGACGAACCGGCCGTCTGTCAGTTCCAAGCCCTGTGCGCCGATGCTCGCTTCGTATGGCTTACCGGCCGCCAGAATATAGGCGACTTTGGCCGCCGCATCTGTAATCGACACGCCGACATGTGCGTCCCGGATTGAGAGAGCCAGGTCGTTCAGGGCCGCATAATAGGCCGAAGTGTCGTCTGCCGCGTCAGCCGCCTCAACGCGTGGCCGATACTCCTCGCGGATGGCGCTCCAATCCAGCTTGCGCAGCTCGGTATAGGCATAGCGGACCGAGAGTAGATCGATCAGCGATTGAAAACTCTGAAGAATGCCTTGGCTTGAGAAGTCCGGCGTCCCGGCGGCAACCTCTTCAAGCGTATCAAGATGCACTTCGGAAGACCGGTCAAAGGTCACAGATCCATCGTGGCCAAGCGTCACCTTGGTGTAGCCAGTCGGTATGGTTACGATCGGATCGTCGGACGTGAAGAACTGGTGATCATCGCCCGCCGCGCTTGGAAAGCCTTGCTCGGCATCCGGCGCATGGACAAGGAATGTGCCCTGCCGGATCGCACCCGTATGTGGGTCGGTCAGGTACGAGCTATAGCTGGTCTGATCCATCTGGTAGAGATAAGACCCTCCCGTCAGGTTGCTCGCCACCACAAGAGCAAGGATCTGAACCCCAGGATCATCCCTGCCGTCATGGTCGAGATCGACACTGTAACCCCGAAGCCGGATCGGCAGATCGACTACATAACTGACCGGGGGCGCAGAAACCTGTCCGAGAAGGCGGCCCAGCACCTGCTGATCTTCCGAGACCCATTCCGAGTAGTCACCGATGGCATAATGCGACACGTTGATCAAAGCGACGACCGGTTCCACGAAGTGGTCCAGAACCAGGGAACTGGAATAGGTCCAGGACCCGACAACGCTTACCGGTGCCTCGCCCGCGTTCGAGACTTCTGCCGGGGGAAATTCTTCGGCCTGTCCAGCCAGTGCAAAATACGGAATTCCTACGGCCATTCCCGCAATCAAAAGGGCCGTTGCTGCCCAGAGTTGCCTTGAAGCAAAGTTCGGCATTCCGATAAATCCTCTTGGAATCATCCCAACGCGGAGGGTGCGTGTCGGGGCAGCACAGGTTTGTACCTAGCAAGTACTCTGCCCTGAACATTAGCGCATGTTCCGTCACCGGTCCATCCGCATCGGAGCGGCTGGTGCCGATGGGCGGTCACCCAGGAAACTGTGAGGCCTGCTGCTTGCAAGGGTAAGGAATTGGTCTCTCGGCTCATAGGCGAAACTTACAATGCATACCTGCAAGAAAGCCGATACTCGCGGAACATCTTGATTAAATCCGCAGGTTCTGAGCGAAGGAGGTGTTTAATGACTAAGGATCAACGCAATGTTATGCGCAAGTAGCGGATCGACCTTGAAACTCGCGAAGTGCTTGTCGATCCAGGACGAGCAGCCACCCGAACAATCCGCGCGATTGCGCGCGGCATCCCAGTAGGTCTCAGCGCGCTTCTCGCTCCAGCCGCAGAACTGCACCAGCGCCATCGCCGACACCACACCCGAGGAATGAACACCCACATGCAATGGACCAGCATCGGGCCTTTGCTGGGATTCTTGGCAATGTCATAGATCTCTTTCATTACGTCTGATGTACGGGTGGATCTGGCCGCCTCTTAGATCAGTGCACCGGATGAGCAACTCGTCGTGCCGTATTTGGTGTTCTTACCGAAATCGACGTAACGGGCCGACGAAAAGCCTTCGATGCAAAGACTTTCGCGCTGAGACGTGCTCAGGCCGGTCCGGGCTTTGTCCCCGCCATGGAAACCTGCGCGGTAAAGAACGCCGCTCAGGACCGTGCAGACGTAGGCGAGCCCTTCCGCCGGCGACGGCCCTGAACGCGATAAAATCGTTTTCTATTACGGTCCGCCACTTCGAGTTGTGAATGTTGCGTCTGCTTTAGCCGCCATCGTACTGCGGAGTGCAAAGGCAAGGGGTAAGGCCGGTCTCGACATTTCTATCTCCTCGGTCGTTGCGGAACAGAGACAGAGACTGGGAACCGAGGAAGGGTGGTCATGAGCGGCGCAAGCCGAGGATCCTGCAAAGTACGACCAGAATGATCAGGTTAAGCAAGGGCGTGGCTGCGCCGACCCAAGCGCGGGCCGGGTCTGGAATGGAATCCAAAATGAATATCCACGGAAGACCGATAGGGAGCAGAAAGACTGCGGACAGAGGATCCTGCTCCTGACCGAAGAGCCCGAATGTGCCAACGAGGAAGATGGCGAGGGCAAACATGTAAAGGACAAAAAATCCTCTAACGACAAAACGGCAAACCCTAGTCATGCTCTGTCACCCCCACTTGGCGGCACCGTTGATTATTAGAGGAACCCCTCGTCCGTCAGTGACATTGGGCGCGACGTCGCCCCATTGCTATAGGCGATGCACTGCCAGCGTGCGCGCTGTGGTCCGACGCCCACGATGACTTCCGTGCCGGCTTGCGAGAATGACGAGGTCAGAACCACTGCGTCAGTGTTGTTGGTTTCGGCCTTAACGGCCCGAAGGCAAGCCTGATCTTGGGCACTGGCATAGCCGAGCGATGCGTTCCCCGTTTCTTCGACACAGGCCGCCAACAGTGCGACAGATGCCGCGCCAAGGACAATCTTGAGAATATGTGACATTTTCTGCTTTCCTTTTACTTTATGATGTCAACTTTACTTCCCAATACTGGGCATTACCGAATACTGAAACTGACTTTATAGGATCGCGCGCGATTGCCCCGATTGATGACCTCGACATTGTGATCCCCGGACTGCCAGAGCTGCCCACGGTACCCTTGTGAGGCCGGCACCTGATCGAGCAGGAACGACCGGTCGGGATTGAATATCTGATAGAACAGGCCGCTGCCCACAGCTGAGACATTCACGCTAAAATCCTGAAGGTTCCGCGCCCCGATGACGTAGCGTCGGGATTCTCCTGGTGCCAGAGTTCCGTTCAACTGGGCAGAGTTCGTCCCCGACGCGAAGCGGACGCGGACGGAGGAGGTTCCCCCGATTCCAGAAGAAGGCGGCGTTTCGGGAAGCTGCACCGCGACACCTTCCGTCAAGTATCGGGCATTGACCCAGCCGCGCTCGCGCATGTCCGTCATCATTTCAATTTGGCACCAGCGCGAACTTCCGACGTTCTGGCAGCCGATTTTGCGTACGTTGTCGCCGTTCGCCAGAGCACCAATGATACGGAAATCCGTGCCCGGGCCGCCTCTGACATTCAGTACGTCGGTGCCGCGAATGCCTGTGACCTGCACTGTGCTACCGCCGCCGCCAGACTGACCGCTGCCGCCAGAACCGGGCAGGAAGGCGTTCCGGATACGGCCTTCCGCGAAGAACTGGGACATCGTCTTGCCGAAGCGATCATAGGAACAGGCGAAGTCCTCAAAACGCGTCTCAAGGTAGATACGGCCATTCACCGCGTGGGTGCCGTCGGTCCTCTGCCCGCTGTACTGCATATCCGAGCGGGCCTCCTCGTCGCGGAAATAGTTCTGCGCGACGCTAGCGCATCCATCCAGCATGGACGGGACCGACTGCGCGTTTGCAGGAAGCGATTGGGTGGAAAGCATGGCGCCGACGACGAGGAAAGCCCTTCGCGCAAACCTGGCAATTATCAATGTCGGTGCCATTCTCACTAGTCTCCCTTCAGAAGCGGTAGGTGACGTTGACGCCCGCAGTGCAGATTGTCAAACAGGTTGTTAGGTGGTGTCAGACCAATGCTGACCAGTCTCTGCAAGGACAAGGAAGTTGCCCCTTAT
>JAHEBA010000108.1 GCA_024642465.1 Alphaproteobacteria bacterium | reverse complement strand
GGCTGGCTGGGGAACCTGGATTCGAACCAGGACTAACGGAGTCAGAGTCCGTGGGTCTACCGTTAACCTATTCCCCACCGGTCAGCCTTGCGCAATGTGGCTGTGGCTTAGCGAATTCGCACGTGCAGTGTCAAGCCTTGCCTCTGGCAGGCGGAAAGTTGCCACCCGCGTCTTGCGTTGCCCTCGGCCGCGAAGGACGCGTCAGCCGCGCAGTTTCTGCAGCAGCGAACTCAGGCGCGCGTCGCCGCCAGCCTTAGGGGCAGGTTGCGCCGTGCCCGGCTCCAGGGTCATGGCCGACGCCGTGATGGCCTCGAGGCTTGTCAGGTCGAGTGGCTTCTTCAGCAGCGACGACGATTGCGTGGCCTGAGGCTGTGGCTGCGGCATTGGCTGCGGGGCCGGATGGGCCTGTGCCTGCATCACGGGCGCGGCCTGCTGCACGTGCTGGGCAGCAACCGGAGCCGCCGCGTGGGGCATTGCGGCCGCTGGTGCGACCGCATCAGGCACCGGCTGGGAAGCCGATACAGTCGTGCCCACGGCCGGTTCGAGGTGCAGGCCAGCATTGTCGCGGCCCGCATCTTCGTACTCGATGGCATAGGACTGCATGCGCCAGCGCGCCACGATGGCGTCGAGGAACCCTTGTTCCGGCACATCGATGGCCCAGTTGCGGGTGAAGGAAGCCGTCGCGCTCTTGGGCAGGGCGTGGCTAGGCAGCAGGTCGAACTTGATGCGCGTCGGGAGCGACACGCCTTCACCGAACGTGACTGCCTCGCCGGTACCCATGGTCGGCATGAACTCCAGCAGCGATGCGGCTGCGTCCGAGATGCCGGCCTTGAGGATGTCCTGGTCGCGCTCGTTAGTCAGGCGCATCGAGAACACAGTGTTGCACTGTGACAGGATGGTCGGGTCGAGTTCGGCCGGCCGCTGCGAGATGATTGCCAGCGACACGCCATATTTGCGGCCTTCCTTGGCAATACGTGAAATCGCCCGTTTGGTTGGCTCGAAACCGGTGGTCTTGTCGATCGGCACGTAACGGTGGGCTTCCTCGCACACGAAAGTGATCGGCACGCGCCCCTGGCTCCACAGGCCGAAGTCGAATGCCATGCGTGCCAGCACCGACACGCACACGTTGATGACTTCCGACGGCAGACCGCCGAGTTCAAGCACGGTGATCGGCTTTTCGTTCACGGGAATGCGGAAAATCCGGCCTACCACTTCGGCCATGTTGTCCGAAATCGTCATGTGACCGAACATGAAACTGTACCGCGGGTCGCGGGTGATCTGCTCAAGCCGTGCCTTGAGGCGCTTGAACGGGGCCAGTTCGCCCTTCATATCGAGCTTGCCGAGATACTCCTCGATCAGCCCCATCAGGTCCGATGCGCGATAGGGAACCGGCGTATCCACGCCCACGCTCAGCATGTCGGCGCTTTCCTTGCTGCGCAGCGTCGACGTCTTGTCGCGCCGCGATGCGCTTGCATAGCGCTGCTTGGCCAGCGGAATGATCTCGCGCAGGATTTCAACGTCCTGCTCGCGGTTCGGCTGGTTGCCGATGATCACTTCGACGATTTCCTCGAAGTTCAGCAGCCAGAAGGGCAGGCTCATGTTCTGCGGCTGGATGACCTCGGCATACTCCTTGAAAGAGGCCGCATATTCGCGGTGCATGTCCAGCAACAGGATGTGTGCCTTCGGGTTCTTCTCAAGAATCCGCCGCAGGATCAGTGCCACCGAGCACGACTTGCCGGTGCCGGTGGTGCCGAGTACCGCGAAGTGCTTGCCGAGCAGGTCGTCGATCTTGACCATCGCCGGAATGCTCGGATCCTGCTGGATGTGCCCGATCCGGATGGAGGTGTCCTGGTCTGACGCATATGCCATCGCAAGTTCGGTCTTCGAGGCGCGTGACACGATGTTGCCAAGACCCGGATAGCTGGATACGCCGCGCCGGAAGCTCTTCGGATTGCCGTGGTCGTCCTTCGGCAGTTCGCCAATGAATTCCACCTCGACGATGCGCATTTCCTGCGCCTGGTTGTCGTGCGACGGGGTAGGGCAGCTCAACGCCGAAACCAGCGCCAGCGTCACGGTCTGCTCGGTGTCGACCTTGAGCAGGGTGCCGATTTCCGGAGAACCTTCCGGGCTGGCCGAAAACGGGTCATCGGCATCGAGCAGAATGATGGCGTGCGCGCCGGTAACCGCCACGATGCGGCCGATGCGCTCGTTGGCGGCATTCATCTTGCGAGACGCGCTGGGGGCGGGTTGGCTGGTAGTGCTCATGACGGTGTCACTCTTGGTGGTAGGAGGCGGCATCGGGCTCACCGACGCTTGCCCGGATGTTGTTTTGCGCCATGTCGACGGCGGTTGATTCAGTTTCGGTTTGCGCCGAGCCGCTGCAGGGTATCGAGAAGCTGGCGACGGTGCCTTCTCCCTTGCGGCTTTCCAGCGAGAAGCGGCCGCGGTGGGCCTTCACCAGCGCCACGGATATCGGCAGGCCAAGGCCAGTGCCTTCGTTGGAGTCGCCAAAGCCGTTGCGGACCTGGCCGAACGGCTGCGTCGCCATGTGCAGCTCTTCCTGGTTCATGCCGGAGCCCGTATCGGCCACCGTGAACAGGACGCATCCATCATTGCCGGCAGCGACAGTCACGCAGACCGTGCCTCCATTACCGGTAAACTTGACGGCGTTGCTCAGCAGGTTGAGCATCACCTGTTTCAGTCTCAGCGGATCTGCATGCACGCTCGGCAGCGCGTCATTGACCTCGCACACAAGCTTGACGCCTTTGGTTGCCGCCCGCGGCTCGATGAAGTGAATGCAGCTTTTGACCAGTGGCGGCACGTCCGTTGGCTGCAGGTCCACGACCAGCTTGCCGGCCTGGATTTTCGACACGTCGAGAATTTCGTTGATCAGTTCCAGCAGATGGTGCGCGGCTTCGTTGATGTAGCCTGCATACTGTTCCACCTGCTCGGCCCTGAGGTTCTTCTGGGTCTTGAGCATGTCGGAGAACCCGATGATGGCATTGAGCGGCGTACGCAGCTCATGGCTCATCGAGGCGATGAACTCGGATTTGGCCTTCGAGGCAAGCTCCGCCTCCACGCGCGCGGCCTGAACCGCCACGGCCGAACGCTCCTGGTGTTGCGACAGCCGGATTTGCTCGGAGAACTCTCCGATCAGCGATCCGGCTGGAAACCAGCTCTTGCCAAAGTCCTTCATTTCGATCCCCTCAACAGGTCGAATGTAGGCGGCAAGGTCTAACCAGGTGTTAATGACGTCGCCTGTGGAGTTAACTGGTTAACGGCTTCGCCCAAGCTTGCTTTACCTCTGCTGCAAAGCTGTTACAGTGAGGACAACGAAACGTATTGAGGCAGGCTGCCGGTTTCATGCGCCCCCTCGTGCCAGTCCGGAAGCGCCGGAAGGCATCGGGGTGCGGGCGCGGAGTACAGGTTAGCCTGGCAAGGTGATCGAGTGGACGCCAACGGCAAGTCCGGAGGCAAGCCGGACCGGTCGCGACGGCGGCATGGATGGCCGCTGCGCCGGCCGCCGCGGCAACGCAACGAGGAGGCAGCCTCTGCCGCCGCCGGCGTTGAACCGTCTGCCGCAGTGCAGGAGCAACCACGCCCCGCCGCGGTGCGGGACGGTGTTTACGGCGCACTTGATCTTGGAACCAACAACTGCCGCCTTCTGCTGGCCAGACCCGCCGGCAACGCAGCCGGTTTCGAGGTCGTGGATGCCTATTCGCGCATCGTACGGCTGGGCGAAGGCGTTCTTGCCACCGGCCAGCTTTCCGAAGACGCCATCGACCGCACCATCAAGGCGCTCAGGGTGTGTGCCAACAAGCTGAAGTGGTGGAACGTCGGCCGTGCCCGGCTCATCGCCACCGAGGCTTGCCGGATGGCCAGCAATGGCGAATCTTTCATCCGCCGGGTGCGCGACGAAATCGGCCTCGAACTGGAAATCATCGACCGCGAAACAGAGGCCAACCTGGCGGCTGCCGGTGCCTCGCCACTGATTTGCGGCGAAGCCCGTTCCGTCCTGGTTTTCGACATTGGCGGCGGGTCCACGGAAATCCTTTGGCTGAACGTGGAGGAAGGCCGTTACCGCGTCGGAGACTGGACCTCATTGCCCGCCGGCGTGGTTACCGTTGCCGAACGGTTCGGCGGCAAGACCGTGTCGGCGGACAATTTTGCCGCCATGCGCGAGCACGTGAACAGCCTGGCCCGCCCGTTCGTCGAGCGCCTGATCGATGGCGGCAGCGGCATTCCGGTGCCAGACCATCTGCTCGGCACGTCGGGCACGGTGACCACCGTTTGCGGCATTCACCTCAACCTGCGCCGGTACGACCGGGCGAGGGTGGACGGCTCCTGGATCACCGGCACGGACGTGTCTCGGGTAACCAATGATCTGCTGTCGATGAGTTACGAGCAGCGCGCCGCATCGCCGTGCGTGGGTCCTGAGCGGGCAGACCTGGTGCTGGCCGGCTGTGCCATACTGGAGGAAATCCGCGCCATCTGGCCGGCCGAGCGCATTCGCGTCGCCGACAGGGGCTTGCGCGAAGGCATCCTCACTTCCCTGATGATCGAGGACGGGCACCATGGCCGGACCGCGTAGACCTCCCGGAAAGAAGCCGCGTTCTGAGGGCACCTCGGGCCGCGACCCCAAGAAGCTGTCGCAACGGGTGAAAACCGCCCGTGGCCGCACGTTGTCCTCGACCCGGTGGCTGGAACGCCAACTCAACGATCCGTTCGTCTCCCGCGCCAAGCTGGAAGGCTACCGGTCACGCTCGGCCTTCAAGCTGATCGGCATCGACGACGAGTTCCACCTGCTCAAGCCGGGCGGGCGCATCGTCGACCTTGGCGCCGCGCCGGGTGGCTGGTCGCAGGTCGCCTCCCGCCGCACCCGCGCCGACCAGGGCGAGGGCAAGGTGGTGGCCATCGACATCCACGGCGTCGAGCCGATCGCCGGGGTCACGATCCTGAAGCAGGACTTTCTGGAAGAAGGCACCCCCGAGGCGCTGATCGAGGCACTTGGCGGCGACAAGGCCGACGTGGTCATGTCCGACATGGCGGCCCATGCCACCGGCCACAAGCAGACCGATCACCTGAAGATCATGGCGCTGGCCGAGGCCGCGCTGATGTTTGCCCGCGAGGTGCTCAAGCCCGGCGGCACATTCGTCTGCAAGGTGCTGCGCGGCGGGGCCGAGAACGAGCTGTTGCGCCAGCTGAAGCAGGATTTCAGGCAGGTGAAGCACTTCAAGCCGGAAGCCAGCCGCGAGGACTCTGCCGAGCTGTTCCTGGTGGCGCTGGGCTTCCGCGGCAAAGGTTCGGGCGATTCTGCCGGGTAGCGGCCAGTTTGCCACAGGCACAGTGCTCAAACGCCGCTTGCCGCCGTCTTCAATGCAGTGTTACAGACAGTCGTCAATCTGGTTGCGAGTCGCCGCCGGACCGTGCTGGTTCAGCGCCCCGCGGCTCACCCCTCGAAAGGATTGACGATGTCCTCGCGTCTGCGCTCCGATTCCATTCCCGAATACCTGACTTTCGACGACGTGCTGCTGAAGCCAGCGGCCTCCGCCGTGCTGCCCGCCGCCGTCAGCATTCGCACCCGGCTGACCCGGGACATCGAACTGGCGCTGCCCATCCTGTCCGCCGCGATGGACACGGTAACCGAAGGCCGGATGGCCATCGCCATGGCCCAGGCTGGCGGCATCGGCGTCATTCACCGCAACATGGACCCCGAGCAGCAGGCCGCCGAAGTGCGCCAGGTCAAGAAGTTCGAAAGCGGCATGGTGGTCAACCCGATCACCATTTCGCCCGAGGCAACGCTCGGCGATCTCAAGGAGATCAAGGCCAAGCACAAGATTTCCGGCATTCCGGTGGTCGACGCAAGCGGCAAGCTGGTCGGCATCGTCACCAACCGCGACGTCCGCTTCGAGGACGACCTGAACCGCAGGATTGGCGACCTGATGACCCGCGAACTTGTCACGGTCAAGGAAGGTGTCGGCAAGGACGAAGCCCGCAAGCTGCTGCACAAGCACCGCATCGAAAAGCTGATTGTAGTGGACGACGATTACAAGTGCACCGGCCTGATCACCGTAACCGACATGGACAAGGCAGCCCTTCACCCCAACGCGGTGAAGGACGAGCAGGGCCGGCTGCGCGTGGCGGCCGCCACCGGCACCGGCGAGGCGAACTTCGCACGCGCCGAAATGCTGATCGATGCCGATGTGGACCTTGTCGTGGTCGACACCGCCCACGGCCATTCGCAGTACGTGCTCGACCAGGTCAGGCGCATCAAGAAGCTGTCCAACAAGGTGCAGGTGATCGCCGGCAACGTCGCCACCTCCGAGGCCACCCGTGCACTGATCGATGCAGGTGCTGACGCCATCAAGGTCGGCATCGGTCCTGGCTCGATCTGCACCACCCGCGTGGTCGCCGGCGTTGGCGTGCCGCAGCTCACCGCCATCATGGATTGCGCCGACGGCGCCAAGGGCTCGGACGTTCCCGTCATCGCCGACGGCGGCATCAAGTTCTCCGGCGACCTCGCCAAGGCGCTGGCTGCCGGTGCGTCCTGCGCGATGATCGGCAACCTTCTGGCCGGCACCGACGAAAGCCCCGGCGAGGTGTATCTGTACCAAGGCCGGTCCTACAAATCCTATCGCGGCATGGGCTCGGTCGGCGCGATGGCGCGCGGTTCGGCTGACCGGTATTTCCAGGCCGAGGTGCGCGACCAGCTCAAGCTCGTGCCGGAGGGCATCGAGGGCCAGGTGCCGTACAAGGGCGCTGCCAGCGCGGTGCTGCACCAGCTTGCAGGCGGCTTGCGCGCCGCCATGGGCTATACCGGGTCCGCGACGCTCGAAGACTTGCGTGAACGCGCCGAGTTTATCCGGATTTCCGGTGCGGGTTTGCGCGAAAGTCACGTACACGACGTGCAGATTACGCGTGAGGCGCCAAACTATCAGCGCTCTGGCTGAGCCTGAGCCCGGATGGAAAACTATAGCTGGATCATCCTCGCCGCTGCTGCGCAGGCTTTCGTCACCATTGCAGTGCTGCTGCTTATGGCGGCACGCCGGCGCCGTGCATTCACTGCCGGCAAGGTGGGGTCAGACGCCATGCTCAATGATCGCGCCTGGCCTGAAGACGTGCTCAAGGCCTCCAACAACTACAAGAGCCAGTTCGAGATTCCCGTACTGTTCTTCGCCGCCATCGCCGTGGCGGTGGCCACCGGCATCACGGCGTTGTCATTCACTGTGCTATGCTGGGTTTTCGTGGCCGCGCGCCTCGTTCACTCCTTCGTGCATTGCGGGCCAAACGTGCTGGCGCCCCGCTTTGCTTCCTTTCTCGTCAGTGTCGCGGCGGTTGCCGGCCTCTGGCTGATCATCACCAAGCGAATGTTGGTAGGGCTCTGATGCACCTGGCGGGAAGACTTGCAGCCGCAATCGAGGTTCTGGACGAGGTTTTAACCCGTCACCGGCCCGTCTCGCTTGCCCTGGCTGACTGGGGCCGGGCACACCGTTTCGCCGGATCGGGCGACCGGGCGGCCATCGGCAACATCGTCTATGACGTGATGCGCAAGCGCGCCTCGCTGGCCTTTCGCATGGATGCGGACACGCCGCGCGCACTGGTGATCGGCTGGGTGGCGGCTGAGCATGGGGCAGGCGTGCAAGAGATCGCAGCGCTGTGCACCCACCCGCACGGACCGGGCCCGCTGAGCGATGCGGAAACCGCCCGCATCAAGCAGCCGCCGGAGCAGATGCCGGACCATGTCGCGGCTGACCTGCCTGAATGGCTGTGGCCGTCGTTCCGGACGGTCTTTGCCGATGCCGCAGTGGAGCAGGGTGCTGCCCTTACCGCCCGTGCCCCGGTCGACCTGCGCGCCAATACGCTGAAGACCACGCGCGACAAGCTGCTCGGCCAGCTTGCTAAGCTGGACGCAAGGGCCGGACCACTCACGCTGGATTGCATCCGCATCGAGGTGCCGGAAGGCCTCAGGCGCACGCCAAACCTCGAAGCCGAACCGGCCTTCCAGCGTGGCATGTTCGAAATCCAGGATGCCGCGTCGCAGGCTGCTGCGCTGCTGGTGGACGCCCAGCCCGGCATGCAGGTTGCCGACATCTGCGCCGGTGGTGGCGGCAAGACGCTGGCGCTCGCGGCCCACATGCACAACAAGGGTCAGCTTTTTGCCTGGGATGCGGACCGCAACCGGCTGAAGCCCATCATCGCGCGGCTGAACCGGGCAGGGGTGCGCAACGTTCAGGTCATTCCAGCGGACGAACCGGAAAAACTCGACGATCTGGCCGGTCGCTTCGACCGGGTGCTGGTGGACGCGCCATGTTCGGGTGCGGGCTCATGGCGGCGCAAGCCGGATGCCAAGTGGCGCTTGACGCCGGAAAGCCTCGCCAACCGTCAGACCGACCAGCGCGCCGTGCTGGACCGCGCCGCAAGGCTGGTGAAACCCGGCGGGAGGGTCATCTACGTCACCTGTTCGCTGCTGCCCGAGGAGAACACCGCTCAGGTTGAGGCCTTTCTGGGCCGCCATCCCGGCTTCAGCCTCGTCCCGTTTGCCGATGCATGGCGGGCCACCTCGCTCAGCGAACCGCCTGTCTCGGCGGATGGCCGGACGGACACACTGCTGCTCACGCCCGCCACGCACGGCTGCGACGGGTTCTTCGTGGCTGTGCTCGAGGCCGGACTCTGAGAAGCGCCTCAGCTCACGTGGCTGCCGCGCAACTCCGCGATGGCCTTGCGAACCTTGCTCCACTGTTCGGCTTCAGCGGCATTGTTGGCGTCCTTGGCGGCACGCGCTTTCTGCGCGGCTTCAGCCTCCGCCTTGTCTCCATGTGCGG
>JAHEBA010000034.1 GCA_024642465.1 Alphaproteobacteria bacterium | reverse complement strand
AAAAACCTCTGTGTACGTTCAACGTTTCCATCGCCCATTTTGGGCGCCCGGGAGCTGCAAACAGAGGATCACGCCTCATGCCTGAAGCCGCCAAGTCGTCCCGCGCCATTGTCGAAAGCCATTTCGGCCAGATCTGGCCGGTTCACGTGGAGGGTTTCACCCGCCTGCTGATCCTGCTCAGACAGCAGTTCGACGGAGACCTCGACATGCTGCTGGTCATGGCGGTGATCGGCGAAGCGACGCTGCCCAGGCATTTGCTGCCAGGTGACTTCAGCTATGGCGAACTGCTCAAGGGCAAGGGCGAACTGGTGAACAAGCAGGACATCAACACGCAGTCGATAGCCGCCTTCAGCGGTATTCCGCGTGAAACAGTCCGGCGCAAGCTTGAGCGGCTGGCGGAAAAAGGCTGGATTGAGCGCAACGAAAGTGGCGGCTGGACTGCATCACGCAAAGGGTCGCAAGACCTGCAGCAGGCGACTGAGGCCACGCTCGACTACCTGGCGACAGTCGGCGATGCGATTGGCGAGGCCCGCAGGAATATGAACGCCTGAACGGCCTTTACAACATTCCCGTGGAAAACCGGGAACCCCTGCCCCATATCCGGCTTACACTGTCAGCAGTCTCTTGGCGCCCCGTTGCGCATGTTCCCGTTATGATCTAGGCATCCCCCATGGCCGAACACAAACGCATCATCTCCGTCCAGGGCGCACGCGAGCACAATCTCAAGAACGTGTCGATCGAGCTGCCGCGCGACAAGCTGATCGTGTTCACCGGCCTGTCCGGCTCGGGCAAGTCGTCGCTCGCCTTCGACACCATATATGCCGAGGGCCAGCGCCGTTATGTCGAGAGCCTGTCGGCCTATGCCCGCCAGTTCCTCGAAATGATGCAGAAGCCGGACGTCGACCAGATCGACGGCCTGTCGCCGGCCATCTCCATCGAGCAGAAGACCACGAGCCGCAATCCGCGCTCCACCGTGGGCACGGTGACCGAGATCTACGACTACATGCGTCTGCTGTTCGCCCGCGTCGGCATTGCCTATTCGCCCGCCACCGGCCTGCCGATCGAGAGCCAGACCGTGTCGCAAATGGTCGACCGGGTGATGGAGCTCGAGGAAGGCACCAGGCTCTACCTGCTGGCGCCGATCGTGCGGGGTCGCAAGGGCGAGTACAAGAAGGAATTCGCCCAGCTGGTGAAGCAGGGCTTCCAGCGGCTGAAGGTTGACGGGGCATTTAACGAAATTACCGAGGTGCCGGCGCTCGACAAGAAGTACAAGCACGACATCGACGTGGTGGTGGACCGGCTGGTGGTTCGCGACGACATCGCAACCCGGCTGGCCGACAGTTTCGAGACGGCGCTGAAGCTTGCCGACGGCCTTGCCGTCATCGAGTTCGCCGATAAGCCGCTTGCCGAGGCAGACACCTCTGCCGGGGGCAGCGCCAACAAGTCGCTGAACGAGACCCACGAGCGCATCACCTTCTCGGAAAAGTTCGCCTGCCCGGTCTCAGGCTTCACCATCGACGAGGTCGAGCCGCGGCTGTTCTCGTTCAACAACCCGTTCGGCGCTTGTCCCAAGTGCGACGGTTTGGGCACCGAGCTGCGCTTCGAGGCCGACCTGGTGGTGCCGGACAAGACGCTCAGCATGCGCCAGGGCGCCATCGTGCCGTGGGCCAAGACCGGCAACACCTCGCCCTATTACACCCAGACGCTGGAAGCCGTGTGCAAGCACTATGGCGCGGCGATGAGCACGCCGTGGGACGAGCTGTCCGACGAGGTGCGCAACGCCATCCTGTTCGGCACTATGGATGATGAAATCACCTTCGTTTATGACGACGGGCTTCGCACCTACAAGACGACAAAGCCGTTCGAGGGCGTCATCGGCAACATCGAGCGCCGGTGGCAGGAAACAGACAGTGCGTGGGTGCGCGAGGAGCTGTCACAGTTCCAGTCCGACCACCCCTGTCAGGCATGCAACGGCTACCGGTTGAAGCCGCAGGCGCTGGCCGTCAAGGTGGGCGGCTTGCACATCGCAGAAGTCTCCAACATGTCGATCCGGGCAGCGAACGACTGGTTCAACGAGTTGCCGGATCGCCTGCGGGCAAAGGACATGGAGATCGCGGCGCGCATCCTGAAGGAAATTCGCGATCGGTTGAAGTTCCTGGTGGACGTTGGTCTCGACTACCTCACCATGTCACGCACCTCCGGCACCCTATCGGGCGGTGAGAGCCAGCGCATCCGGCTGGCCTCGCAGATCGGCTCCGGGCTGACCGGAGTGCTGTACGTGCTGGACGAGCCCTCCATCGGCTTGCATCAGCGCGACAATGCAAGGCTGCTCGAAACGCTCGTGCACCTGCGCGATCTCGGCAACACGGTCATCGTGGTCGAGCACGATGAAGACGCCATCCGCACCGCCGACTACGTGGTCGACATCGGCCCTGGCGCCGGCGTACATGGCGGCCAGATCGTCGCCGAAGGCACACCGGACGAGGTGATGGCCAACCCGGCCTCGCTGACCGGAAAATACCTGACCGGCGTCATGGCGGTGCCGGTGCCGCGCGAACGACGCAAGCCCAACCCCAAGCGGCTGGTGAAAGTGTCCGGCGCGCGCGCCAACAACCTGAAGAACGTTTCCGCGGAGCTGCCGCTCGGTCTGTTCACCGCCGTGACCGGCGTCTCCGGCGGCGGCAAGTCGACCCTGCTCATCGACACCGTGTACAAGGCGGCCGCACGCAAGCTGATGAAGACGCGTGACATGCCGGCAGAGCACGACCGCATCGACGGGCTGGAACTGCTCGACAAGATCATCGACATCGACCAGTCCCCCATCGGGCGCACACCGCGTTCCAACCCGGCCACCTATACCGGCGCCTTCACGCCGATCCGCGACTGGTTTGCCGGGCTGCCGGAGTCCAAGGCGCGCGGCTATGGTCCGGGCCGGTTCTCGTTCAACGTGAAGGGCGGGCGTTGCGAAGCCTGCCAGGGCGACGGCGTCATCAAGATCGAGATGCACTTCCTGCCGGATGTGTACGTCACCTGCGATGCCTGCCACGGCAAGCGCTACAACCGCGAGACGCTCGACATCCAGTTCAAGGGCAAGTCCATCGCCGACCTGCTGGACATGACGGTTGCCGAGGCGGCGGACTTCTTCCGCGCCGTGCCTGCGGTGCGCGACAAGCTGGTGACGCTGGAACGGGTCGGGCTGGGCTATATCCACGTTGGCCAGCAGGCCACCACCCTGTCGGGCGGTGAGGCGCAGCGCGTCAAGCTGGCCAAGGAACTGTCGAAGCGGGCAACGGGCCGCACCCTCTACCTGCTCGACGAGCCGACAACCGGCCTGCACTTCCACGACGTGGCAAAGCTGCTGGAGGTGCTGCACGAACTGGTCGAACACGGCAACACCGTGGTGGTCATCGAACACAATCTCGAGGTCATCAAGACCGCAGACTGGATCATCGACCTCGGGCCCGAAGGCGGCGACGGCGGCGGCGAGATCGTGGCCACCGGCACGCCGGAAGACGTGGCGAAGGTGTCCCGCTCGCACACCGGTCAATACCTCGCACCCATCCTCGAACGCGGCAAGCAGGCGGCGGCAGAGTAGAGATCCAGCTAGCGAAAATCGGTCCAGCCATGATTGCAGCTCATGGCAAGGGCTGCTATTTTCCAGATCAACAATAGAAAAACCGATCTGGAGAGGACTTCAAACTCATGGCAGTCGCCTTGCGCAAACACTTGCCGCCAACCAACGCGCTGGTCGTGTTCGAGGCGGCCGGCCGGCACATGAACTTCACCCGGGCCGCGAAGGAACTGGACGTTACGCAGTCCGCCGTGTCGCGGCAGATCCAGTTGCTGGAAGAGTTTCTCGGCTTTTCGCTGTTCCAGCGCCAGTCGCGCGGGCTGTCGCTGACGCACGAGGGCGAGCGGCTGCACCGGGCCGTGACCATGGGGCTTGAGCACGTTGCCAACGTTTCGGCGGACCTGCGCCGGCAGCGTGGACCCGGCGAACTGACTGTCGCCACCTCCGTCGCCTTCGCCTCCTACTGGCTGATGGCGCGTATCGCCAAGTTTCGCGGACAGCACCCGGAAATCGACATCCGGCTGGTTGCTGCCTCGCCGGTCTACGATCTCGCCAGCGAAGGCATCGACATTGCCGTGCGCTACGGCCCCGGCGAGTGGCCCGGCGTGGAAGCAACCAGACTGTTCGACAACGAGATCTGGCCGGTATGCTCGCCGCGCTACCTTGAAAAGGCGGGACCGCTGGCCAAGCCTGCCGACCTTCTGAAGCACTCGCTGCTGCACCTGGCCAAGTTCGACCGCAACTGGGTGACCTGGGACAGCTTCCTCGAAGCCATCGGCGTCGAGGGCGAACCCGACGGGCGCGGCTTCACCTTCGACAACTACATGGTGCTGATCCAGTCGGCCCTGCGCGGCGAGGGCATTGCCCTGTGCGGCCGACGGCTGGCGGAGGACTTCATCGAACAGGGCGACCTCGTACGGCCGATCCCGGTGGCGCAGGAGTCCGACCGCGGTTTCTGGCTGCTGCGTCCGCGCGAAGGGCAGATGTCTGAACAGGCGCGCATGTTCCACACGTGGCTGCTGAACGAAGCCCGCCAGCCAAGCTGACCGGGTCTTGCTCCTGCCCTGCAACGGCGCTAAGCCAGGGTGCATGACGGACAAGACATTGCACATCATCGGCGGCGGCATGGCCGGATCGGAAGCCGCCTGGGCAGCCGCTCAGGCGGGCGTCAAGGTGGTGATCCACGAGATGCGCCCGGTTCGCGGCACCGACGCGCACCAGACGGACGGCCTTGCTGAACTGGTCTGTTCCAACTCTTTCCGTTCGGACGACGATGAGCACAACGCGGTCGGCCTGCTGCACTGGGAAATGCGCCAGGCGGGCTCGCTGATCATGGCCAAGGGTGATGAGCACAAGCTGCCAGCGGGCGGTGCACTGGCGGTCGACCGCGAGGCATTCTCGGCCGCCGTCACCGCCGCGCTGGAATCCCATCCGAACATCACCATCAGCCGCGAGGAAATGCCGGGCCTGCCGCCGGCGGACTGGGCCTCGACCATCATCGCCACCGGCCCCCTCACCTCGCCCGCGCTGGCGCAGGACATCCGCGCCGCCACCGGCGACGAGGGGCTTGCCTTCTTCGATGCGATCGCGCCCATCGTTTACAAGGAAACCATCGATTTCTCGAAGGCGTGGTACCAGTCGCGCTACGACAAGCCTGGCCCCGGCGGGTCGGGCGCCGACTACATCAACTGCCCGCTCGACAAGGCCCAGTACGAGGCGTTCATCGCCGCACTTCTGGCTGCCGACAAGACTGCATTCAAGGAATGGGAAGGCACGCCCTATTTCGACGGCTGCTTGCCGGTAGAGGTGATGGCCGAGCGCGGGCCGGAAACCCTGCGTCATGGACCGATGAAGCCGATGGGCCTGACCAATGCGCACCAGCCGGACGTAAAGCCCTATGCAGTGGTGCAGCTGCGCCAGGACAACGCGCTGGGCACGCTCTACAACATGGTCGGTTTCCAGACCAAGATGAAGTATGGCGCGCAGGTCGAGGTGCTGCACATGATTCCGGGCCTGGAGAAGGCCGAATTCGCCCGCCTGGGCGGCATTCACCGCAACACGTTCATCAACTCGCCGAAGCTGCTGGATGCGCGATTGCGCCTCAAGGTCCGGCCAAACGTGCGCTTTGCAGGCCAGATCACAGGCGTCGAAGGCTATGTCGAGAGCGCCGCAATGGGGCTGCTGGCGGGGCGCCTGGCCGCTGCGGAACTGCTGGGCACAAGCATGACCAAGCCGCCGCCCACGACGGCGCACGGCGCGCTGGTATCGCACATCACCGGCGGGCACCTGGTGGACGAGAGCGGCGACATGACCTCTAAGGCGCGATCATTCCAGCCAATGAACGTGAACTTCGGGCTGTTTCCGGAAGTTGAGGTACCGCGCGACGAGAACGGCAAACGCCCGCGCGGCAAGGCCAAGAAACCGGCGCGGCAGATTGCCTATACCACCCGTGCCAAGCGGGATTTCACCGGCTGGCTAGATGGGCAGATGCTGAAGGCAGCGGAATAAGTGAAGTCCAAAAACAGTCTCCCTCTGGCTTGACCCGAGGGTCCATAGCAGGATCGCAATTGGATCCTCGAGTCGCGGGCTGCCGCCCTTGCCCGAGGAAAGCAATGGGTAAACAGGGTTAGAACGTCTCGCCCTTTGCCGCCTTGTACAGCGTGATCTGGTTGAGCCACTGCGGCCGGCTGACCACGGAGGTCAGCATGGCGCCGCGGGCCTTGCCCAGCCGCTTCAGGTAGGGCTCGGTCAGGCTGGCGTGCAGGAATGCCGGGAGCGCAGCCTCCGGCACCCGCGATGCCTCGCGGCGGGCTCCGGCAAGACGGCGCTGCGCATGCGCCACCAGCTCAAGCAATACCAGGTCCATTGCTGCGCCTGTTCGCCCGGCGATGACGTGGGAAGACTGCAAATCCTGCTTCTGCAACGTATCCGCAGGCACGTAACACTGCCCCCGTGCACGGTGGATAGGCAGCGACCTGAGCAAACCGGCCATGCCGCTGGCCACCCCGGCCAGCCCCGAAACTTCGGCGCACTCCAGCGCGTCATAGCCCGCGAGCACGAGCGCAGACATCTGGATCAGCGCCGACGACGTTTCACCGAGATAGCCTTCCAGCGTGTTGAGGTCGGGCATGGGGTCGTCGAACAGGTCGAAACGGCGAGCCTCGATCATGTGCGTCAGCACATGGCGCGGCAGGTCTCCTGCCTCAACCGCGCGGGCAAGGCCTTGCGGCACCGGCGCGTTCACCACTTCGCCCGCAAAAATGCCGTTGATGATCTGCTCCCACCACGCCAGCCGCACCTCGCCAGCCGCCGGGTCCGAGATGCGTTCACGGATCTGGGCCAGTTCGGCGTTGAATGCATAGAGGGCGGCAAGCTCGCCACGGCGCGGCTCGGGCGTCAGCAACAGGCACAGGTAGCGGTCGCGGTCGGCAGTCCGGACTGCTGCCACCAGGTGTTCGCTCAGCTGTTCCGGAAATGCCCCTGGCATAGGTCAACTTCCCTGTGGCCGGTGCTCGTCAACGGCAATCAGCGCGCAGGCCACGTCGCGGCCTTCGGCCAGCAGCACGTTGTAGGTGCGCACCGCCGCGCCCGTGCTCATCGGTTCGAGCCCGATGCCGGCTTCGACGAACACCTTGCGCACAGCGGCGGGCGGAAAAATCTGCCCGTCGCCGGTGCCAAGCAGAACGAAATCAATGCCTTCGGGCGCATCGAGGATGGCGCGAAAATTGGCCAGCGTCAGCTGCGCCCCGTGAACCGGTTCCCAGCCGAACACGCCGGATGGAAGGCACAACAGAGATCCCTTGTGCGACATGTCGCGGAACCTGAAGCCGCCATTGCCATAGGCATCGATCGGCACCCGTTCGTTGAGATAGGCCTTTCCCCCCGCTGGACACATCAGGGCTGCGTGCCGTCCGCTTCGGCGGGTACGTCACCCGGTTCCGGCTTGGGCGTGCGGTCTACGTATGCGCCCATGAACGAAAGCAGCGGAGCCCCGATGAAGATCGACGAGTAGGTGCCGACCAGCACGCCGAAGATCATGATGAAGGTGAAGCCGCGCAGAACCTCGCCGCCGAAGATGTACAGCGCCAGCAGCGCCCCGAGCGTCGAGATCGAGGTCATCAACGTGCGAGGCAGGGTCTGGTTCAGCGACAGGTCCACCATCTCGTCGAACGGCATCTTCTTGTACTTGCGCAGATTCTCGCGGAACCGGTCAAACACCACCACGGTGTCGTTCAGCGAGTAGCCCACGATGGTCAGGATGGCGGCAATCGAGGTCAGGTCGAACTGTACCCGCACAAGGCACAGAAGGCCGATTGTCAGCGCCACGTCGTGGATCAGCGTGGCGACCGTACCGATGGCGAACTGCCATTCGAACCGCAGCCAGATGTAGATCATGATGGCGACGAAGGACAAAAGGATGGCCAAAATGCCGTCGCGCGCCAGTTCGCCCGACACCTTCGAGCCCAGCGAGTTGACGGCGCGGTAATCGACCTTGACACCGAAGGCGTCCTTGACCTTGGCAACGGCCTCCTGCTGGGCTTCCTCGCCGCCGTCCTGCAGGCCGATGCGGATGGCGACATCGCCTTCCGAACCGAACTCCTGCAGTTCGGTGCTGCCGAGGCCGAGGCCGCTCACCACGGAGCGCATCTCGTCGATGCTCAGCGTCTGGGCGTTTTCCGGCGTCGGCTTGACCAGGATTTCAGTGCCGCCGGTAAAGTCGATGCCGTAGTTGAGGCTAACCGTGAAGAACAGCACGACGGACGCAATCACGGCGGCAATCGAGGCCACGAAGCCAGGCCTGGCGACATTCATGAACTTGATGTTCGTGCTGTCCGGAACGAAGCGAAGCGGTTTCATCGTATCATTCTCCCCGTTCTTGAACTCACAGCGGCACTGCCTTGGGCCGGCGCCTGCGAACCCAGAAGGCAATGATCATGCGCGTCACCGTGTAGGCGGTGAACACCGTGGACAGGATACCGATACCCAGAGTGACCGCAAACCCGCGGACCGGGCCGGAGCCCATGCCGAACAGGATCACGGCTGCAATCAGGGTGGTGATGTTGGCGTCAAGGATGGTGCCGAGCGCCATCTTGAAGCCGGTTTCGATGGCGTTGAGCGGCGAGCGGCCATTGGCCACTTCCTCGCGGATGCGCTCGAACACCAGCACGTTGGAGTCTACCGCCATACCCATGGTCAGCACGATGCCGGCGATGCCGGGCAGCGTCAGCGTGGCGCCGAGAATTGACAGCGAGCCAAGGATGATCAGCAGGTTGACCATCAGGGCGACAATCGAGAACAGCCCGAACAGGCCGTAGGACACGAACATGAAGGCCAGCACAGCGGCGAAGCCGATCAGCGAGGCGACCATGCCTGCCTGTACCGAGTCGGACCCGAGGCTGGGGCCAACGGTGCGTTCCTCGACGATGGTCAGCTTGGCAGGCAGCGCGCCCGAACGCAGCACGATCGACAGGTCATTGGCTTCCTCAACCGTGAAGTTGCCGGAAATCTGGCCGGTGCCGCCGCAAATCTGTTCACGGATGACCGGGGCCGAAATCACCTCGTTGTCCAGCACGATGGCGAACGGACGCCCGACATTGGTCTGGGTCAGACGGCAGAAGCGCTGGGCGCCGGTGGCGTTGAAGCGGAAGTTGACGACCGGTTCGTTGGTGCGCTGGTCGAAGCCGGTCTGGGCGTCGTTCAGGTCCTCGCCGTCAACCGTTGCAGAACGCGAGGTCTGCACCCAGTAAGGCAGGTTGGGATTGCCCCGTTCCTTCATCTCCTCGCAGTCCAGCGGCACGGTGCCGCCCTCGCCTTGCGGCTGGGCATCGCACAGCAGCCGGAACGCCAGCTTGGCGGTCTGGCCCAGCAGCGCCTTCAGGCGGGTCGGATCCTGCAAGCCCGGCACCTGGACCACGATACGGTCCACGCCCTGGCGCTGGATGGTCGGCTCGGTGGTGCCCAGCGCGTTGATGCGGCGGCCGATGATTTCGAGCGATTGCTGCACGGCGCGCCCGATGCGCGAGTCGAGCCCGCCCTGGGAGGCTGCCATCGTGATGGTCTGGCCGTTGACCGTGACGTCGAATTCCTGCACCTGGCCACCCTGACCAAACAGACCGACATTCACCGGCTGAGACAGCTCGCGCAGCAGCGTCACGGCCTGCTCGGTGTCGGCAGCATCGCTGATCGTCACGACGGCGCCATCATCGGTGCGCCTCAGACCCTGGTAGCGGATCTTGCCGTCACGCAATTTCAGGCGGATATCGCCGACGAGCTGCTTGGAAAGGCCCTCCTTCAGCGAAGCCGCATCCACCTCGAGCAACACGTGGCTGCCGCCCTGCAGGTCGAGGCCCAGCGTCAGCGCCTTGTTCGGCAGAAAGCCGGGCAGTGACTGCCGGGCTTGCTCGGACAGGAGGTTCGGCATGGCCGCGAGGGCAGCGAAGACGATGACCAGAGCCACCATTGTCGCCTTGAATTTTGAGAAATGAAGCATGACTGCCAGGCTTGTTGTTCAGTGTTGTCGCACGGCGTGATGTGCCGCAACGCGATGCCGGAATACCGCCGGACCCGGAAAATGGTTGCGGGGCCGTGATGGCCCCACAATTGACGTCAGCTGTCTGCCTTGGCGGGTTCACCCTTGGATCGCACCTCGGTGACCGACGTGCGCAGCATCCTCATCTTTGCGCCCTCGCCCGACTCGATGACGATCTCGTTGTCATCCACCACCTTGGTGACCTTACCGATGATGCCGCCGGCGGTGACCACGTTGTCGCCGCGCCGGATGCCCTTCACCATTTCCTGATGTTCCTTCATCCGCTTCTGCTGCGGACGCCAGATCAGAAAATACATGATGGCGACCATCGGCAGGATGAGGAACAGCATGCCGAACAGGTCGCCAGCCGGACCGGCGCCTGCGCCTTGTGCATAGGCAGGTGTGATGAACATTTGAAAGAAACTCCCGAAAATCGAATAATGCCCGTCCTATATAGCCCCCGGACCGGTGTTTGCAACTGCTCACGCACCCGGCAACCGGCTGGGCCTTGCGTCGCCGGGCATCTGCCCCTAAAGCCTTGGCAGCTTCTATATGCAATCCAGCCGGACCACCAGTTACAGAAATGTCAGACCTGCGCCTTGAAGATGTCCTTTCCCGCCTCGACCGCATCGCCAGCGCACTGGAAAGGTCTGCCCCGCCTGCAATGTCCCAGCCGGATTTCGGCGCAGCCGACGCCTTCGTCTGGCATGCGGCCGGCAACCGGCTGCAACCGGTGCCCCGGGTCAACCGGGTCGAGATGGTGCTGCTGCACGGCATCGACCGGGTACGCGAGATCCTGGTGGACAACACCACCCGCTTTGCCCGCGGTTTGCCCGCAAACAACGCACTATTGTGGGGCGCGCGCGGCATGGGCAAGAGCTCGCTGGTCAAGGCCGCGCATGCTGCCATCACCGCACAGCACGGTCACAGCCTGAAGCTGATCGAAATTCACCGCGAGGACATCGAGAGCCTGCCGGTGCTGATGGGTCTGCTGCGCGAGAAGCAGCAATACCGCTTCATCGTCTATTGCGACGACCTGTCGTTCGATGCGCAGGACACCTCGTACAAGTCACTCAAGGCAGCACTTGATGGCGGCATCGAGGGCCGGCCCGATAACGTGCTGCTGTACGCCACCTCCAACCGCCGCCACCTGCTGCCGCGCGACATGATCGAGAACGAGCGGTCGACCGCCATCAACCCGTCCGAGGCGGTGCAGGAAAAGGTTTCGCTGTCGGACAGGTTTGGCCTTTGGCTCGGCTTCCACAACTGCTCGCAGGACGAATTCCTCGAAATGATTCGCGGTTACATCGATTTCTTCAAGCTGGATGTGAGCGAAAAACAATGGCGCGCCGAAGCCATCGAATGGCAGCAGACGCGCGGCAGCCGCTCAGGCCGCGTTGCGTGGCAGTATATCCAGGACCTTGCAGGCAGGTTGAGTCAGCCGCTGGCAATGCCGTGAGCAGCTGACCCGTCCCCCGGCCCCCCCGGCTTCAGGCACACTTGGCCTTGCGGCTTGCAGCGATGTGTTCAACGACATGCCTGGCGTCGTGCCAGCAGCCCCAGATGAACGACGAGGCCCGGCGCGACAGCCACGGCAGGCCGAGGAAGTAGAGCCCCGGCACCGGCGATACACCGCGCACGTGCTCCGGGCGGCCCTTTGCATCGAAGTTGCCCACGTTGAGCCAGCTGAAGTCCACCGCAAAACCGGTCGCCCAGATGATCGACGTGACGCCGGCCTGTTTCAGGTCGAGCGACAGGACCGGATTGGTGACGCACTCCGGCAGCGGCCCCAGAACTTTGGCTTCCGGCTCTTCCGGCAAGTCGAGCCCTTCACGCTTCACATAGGCATCGGCCTCGTTGAGCAATGCGAGATAATAGCCGTCGCCCGCCGTGATGTTGCGTTCCAGATCATCATTGAACTCCAGCGCACCATTGGCATAAGCGCCTGCACGGCCAAGCAACGTCACGCCTTGCGCGGCGAGATTGCGGAAATCCATGGTGTGGCCACCATAGGCGCCGCTAACCGCAATGGTCACGTGCTCCATCGACGGATCTGGCGTTTCAAGGTCCCATTTGCCGAGCACGCCCAGCCACCAGACGAAATCCTTGCCACGGTAACGGCGCGGCGGGCGGTCGTGCGGACCAACTGAGAGGTAAACCTTGCGCCCTGCCCGGGCCAGTTCCTCGGCAATCTGCGCGCCTGACGAGCCTGCGCCGACCACCAGCACCGCGCCCTCCGGCAACTGGTCCGGGTTCCGGTAACCGCTGGAGTGGATCTGCATGATGCCGGCGTCTTCCGACACCACGGTGGGGATGAGCGGCTTCTGAAACGGTCCCGTGGCGGCAACAACGTTTTCCGCTTCGATGGTGCCTTCGGACGTCTCGACGATGAAGCCGGACCCGCCCGGCTTGCGCTCGACGCTTGTCACCGCCACGCCGCAACGGATAGGCGCGTCTATCATCCTTGCATAATCGACGAAGTAGTCGGCAACTGCTTGCTTGCCGGCAAACTCGTCTGGCGCGAGTCCCTTGAACTCCATATTGGGAAAGCGGTCGTGCCAGACGGGACCGTTCTGCACCAGCGAATCCCAGCGTTCGCTGCGCCAACGCTCGGCGATGCGGCTCCGCTCCAGCACCAGGTGCGGTTCGCCTGCGGCAGACAGGTGCTCGCTGGCGGCAATGCCCGCCTGTCCCGCACCAATCACCAGGGTCGAAATCTTTTCGGTTGCCATGCCTGTCTCCTTGCGGGCCAGCCTGTTCATCACCGAAGCTGGCAAGACGGCAAACTAGCCGATTTCTGAACTTAGGAAAAATATTTGATATCTAATCGTGGGTTTTGAAATTTCTAATCAGGAGTGTCTGTAGAAAAGGCCGGGCAGCGCATGCCACCCGGCCCTTCCATTGCGATAATGCAGGGCAGATCAGCCCAGCTTCTTCTCGTTGGCAAGCCACTCGTCGTTGTTCGTGCCGACGGGCACCATGCCCCACTTCTGGAAGGCAGGGCGTTCCTTGATCTGCTCCAGCCAGCGGTCGAGGTTCGGCGTGTTGGCATGCTTTATGTCGAACTGCTTGTAACGCCAGTAGAAGGCGCCCAGCGCGATGTCGGCATAGGTGAAGTGGCGCCCGGTCAGCCAGGGCTTCTTGCCGATGGCGCGGTTGGCCGTCTTGAACAGGTTCTCCAGGTTCTTCGCGGCAACCTTGACGGCTGCCGGGTCGGCATCCTCGGGCTTGCAGCGCACCTGCTTCACCAGCACGGTGAACATTTGCGGGTTCAGCGTGGTAGCCGTCCAGTCGGTCCACTGGTCAGCGAGCGCATAGGCCTTCTGGCCGCGCGGGCGGATCGAGTCCTTGCCGTACTTGCGGGCGAGATAGCGCATGATGGCGTTGGATTCATACAGCGTGATGGAGCCGTCCTTCATTACCGGCACCAGCGCATTCGGGTTCATCTTCAGGAATGCCTTGTCGTCGGTGCCGCCGAACTGGCCGCCGACAGCGTGGCGTTCAAACTTCTGCCCGCACTCTTCAAGCGCCCACACCACCTTCTGCACGTTGATGGACGAGCGCCTGCCCCATACTTCTATCATTTGCCGCTTCCTTTCATATTGAGTCGCAGTGGCGGCCATAATCGGCAGAAAGGCGCACTTGGCAAGGATATTAACATCGTCAAAAGGCCCGGGGCAATTGCACCGGGCCCATCGGATAGTCCAGTTTGCAGGGGGCTGGAAGCTAGTTCGATGCAGTCTGCGAGGTCAGGTACTTCAGCGGATCGACCGGGGTGGCGCCCTGGCGAACCTCGAAGTGAACCTGCGGGCTGGTGACAGAACCGGTCGAGCCGGCCTTGGCAACGACATCGCCGCGGCGCACGGTGTCACCGCGCTTGACCAGCAGGTCCCTGTTGTGGGCGTAAGCCGTGACCCAGCCGTTCTGGTGGCGGATCAGCACCAGGTTGCCGTAACCCTTCAGTTCGTTGCCCGCATAGGCCACGACACCGGCTTCGGCGGCGCGCACGGCAGTGCCTTCCGGCACGGCGATGTTGATGCCTTCGTTCTTGGTGTTGTTCGGCTTGGAACCGAACTTCGAGATCACCCGGCCCTTAACCGGCCAGCGGAACACGCCGTTGCCGCTACCATCAACGGACTCCTTAGCGACCTGTTCGGTGACCGGCTGGCGCTGCTGCTGCGTTTCGACCCGTCCGGGCAGTGGCTGCGGCGCAACCTGCTGGGCCGCCAGGTTCTGCTGCGGCAGGCTGGTCGGGGCCGAGTTGGCGATCGGCGATGCCGGACGGCTGCCGCCGGATGCACCCGGAATGGTGATCCGCTGGCCGACGCTAAGACCGGCGCTGATGGACAGACCGTTGGCGCGGGCAATGTCGTGCGGATGCACATTATAGGTCCGGCCAAGCGAGTACATGGTTTCACCCGCACGAACCACGTGGCTGCCGCTCTGTTGCTGCGACGACACGTTGACCGAGTGCTGTACCGGGGCAGCAGCGGTCTGCACCGTCGGCTGCGGCGACACCGGCTTGGAGGCGCCGGGCACCGTCAGGCGCTGGCCGACAGACAGGGTGTAAGGTGCGGAGATGTTGTTGGCACGGGCAAGCTGGCTAACCGTCAGGCCATTGGCGCGGGCCAGCGAGTACATGGTCTGGCCGGGCTGCACGGTGATGCTGCCGTTCTGTGCCGGCTGATACGAGGGCGCAGGTGCATTGTAGGCCTGCTGACGAGGTGCCTGGTTGTAGACCGGTGCCGGCGGCGTGTAGCCCGCATTGGGAGAAGGCGCATTCTGCCAGGACGGGCGCGCGGTAGCGACGCGGTCGCCGGTCAGCGGCGACGACTGCACCGAGTCGACCGCGGCGGTCTTCGTTTCCTTCTTGGAGACGGAACTGGTCGCGATGCCCGGATAGTCGGCAAAGCGGTCGACCGAACCGGAGCAGCCTGCAAGCATGGCCGCGGCGGCGGTGAATACGAAAAGACGGGAAATTCTGGTGGCGGACTTGTGGCCGCAGGTGACGATACTCATACCCATACCCCAAACTCAAACTGACAGACTGGACTGTGAGGTATAGTGAAGCGTTTAGGTTAAGGAGGGGTTTATCGACGGAGCATTTTGCACGCGATCACAACCGTTCGCGGGTTTTTGGCGGAAAATCGGGATCACATCCCCTTTGCAATACCTTCCACCAGCGGCACAAACCTTACCGGCAACAGGCTTTCGCGCTCGAAACCATCGTCCGTTCGGGTGATGCGCAGGAGTTCCTGCCGGCCCGGCGGCACCTCGACCGGAATGACCATGATACCGCCCACCGCCAGTTGTTCGAGCAGCTTGCGCGGCAGCTTCTTGGCCGCAGCGGTGACGATGATACGGTCGAACGGGGCTTGCGCGGGCCAGCCCCTTCCGCCGTCTCCGAGCACCGTGGTGACGTTGGCGAGCCGCAGTTCCCTGAACCGCGTCTCCGCCTGCTTCATTAATGTCCGGTATCGCTCCATGGTGTAGACCCGGCGGCACAGCTGGGCGAGAATCGCCGTCTGATAGCCTGAGCCGGTTCCCACTTCGAGCACCTTCATGCGCTCGCCCACCTTCAGCCGGTCGGTCATGAACGCCACGATGAAGGGTTGCGACAGTGTCTGCCCGCACTCGATGGGCAGCGCCTGGTCGGCATAGGCAAGATCCCTGAAGGCCTCGGGCACGAACATCTCGCGCGGCACTGTCTCGATCGCAGCCAGCACGCGCGTATCGCGGATGCCGGCAGCGCGCAGGCCCATAACCAGTTCGATCTTCTGTTGATCCGTGGCGGCCATGGCCGTTTCCCGCGCCCCGTTGTGCCGGCTGGTGCCGCCCTAGCCGTTGTTGCCCAGACTGTTGAGATGCATCAGCGTGTCGATCTGGGTCAGGTTGGTGTGCAGCGGCGTCACCGAAATCATGCCGTTGTATACCGCGTGCAGGTCCGTACCCGCCGGCGGATCGGACTGGTGCCGCTTGAAGCCGATCCAGAAATAGTCGCGCCCGCGCGCGTCGGTGCGCTGGTCGAGCATGAGCAGGTTCTGGTCACGCTTGCCCTGGCGGGTGAACTCGGTACCCTTCACCTCGTCCGGGCCACAGTCCGGGAAGTTGATGTTGAGCAGCACGCCCGGGCCGATCTCGACGTCCGCCAGCCGCCGCACGATGTCCGCCCCGTGCTTGCGGCCGGTGTCCCACGGCACATCCGAACCGTTGATGCCATAGGTCTGGCTCAGCGCAAACGACTTGATGCCAAGTGCGGTGCCTTCCATGGCAGCGGCAATGGTGCCTGAATAGGTCACGTCGTCGGCAATGTTCTGCCCCCGGTTGACGCCGGACAGGATGAGGTCCGGCTCATCCGGCAGGATGTGGCGCACGCCCATCAGCACGCTGTCGGCCGGCGTTCCCTCGACGGCGAACTTGCGCGGGCCCAGCTTGCGCATGCGCAACGGGTGAGACAGCGAGATCGAGCGCCCTGCCCCCGACTGCTCGCGCTCGGGCGCCACCACCCAGACATCGTCCGACAGTTCCGCAGCGATGGCCTCAAGCACCTCGAGGCCCGGCGCATTGATGCCGTCGTCATTGGCCAGCAGAATGCGCCAGGGCTTGCCGTCCGGGTGGGTGAGCATGCCGGTCATGCGCCTATCACCTCGACGCCGCCCATGTAGGGCTTCAACACGTCCGGCACGGCAATGCTGCCGTCGACCTGCTGGTAGTTCTCCATCACCGCGATCAGCGTGCGGCCCACGGCAAGGCCGGAACCGTTCAGGGTGTGAACGAACTGGGTGCCTTTGCCGCTTTCATCGCGTACCCGCGCGTTCATGCGACGCGCCTGGAAATCGCCGCAGACGGAGCAGGACGAGATTTCGCGGTAGGCGTTCTGGCCGGGCAGCCACACCTCGATGTCGAAGGTGAGCCGCGCGCCGAAGCCCATATCGCCGGTGCACAGGGCAATCACGCGGTAAGGCAGTCCCAGCCGCTTGAGCACTTCCTCGGCGCAGCCCGTCATCCGGTCGAGCTCGGCACGGCTGTCATCCGGCGCGGTTATGGACACCATTTCCACCTTGGGGAACTGGTGCTGGCGGATCATGCCGCGCGTGTCGCGTCCGGCCGCCCCGGCTTCGGCGCGGAAGCATGGCGTCAGCGCGCTCACCCGCATGGGTAATTGCGATGGTTCCAGAATCTGCTCGCGCACCAGGTTGGTCAGCGACACTTCAGCCGTCGGGATCAGCCAGCGGTCATCGGTGGTGCGGAACAGGTCATCGGCAAACTTCGGCAGCTGGCCGGTGCCATACATCGCCTCATCACGCACCAGCAGCGGCGGGTTGACCTCGATGTAGCCGTGCTCGCCGGTCTGCAGGTCCAGCATGAACTGGCCGATGGCGCGTTCAAGCCGGGCCAGCTTGCCCTTCAGCACCGTGAAGCGCGCGCCCGACATGCGGGCCGCCGCCTCGAAGTCCATCAGGCCGAGGGCTTCGCCCAGTTCGAAGTGCTGTTTGGGCTCGAAGCCGTACTGCTTCGGCTCTCCGACCTTGCGCACTTCCTTGTTGTCTTCTTCTCCCGCTCCGTCCGGCGCTTCGTCCAGCGGCAGGTTGGGCAGCGTGGACAGCGCCTCGGTCAGGGCGTCCGTGAGCTTGCGCTCTTCCTCTTCCCCCGACTGGATGAAGCTCTTCAGTTCGCCCACCTCGGCCTTCAGCACCTCGGCCTTGTCCTTGTCGCCGGCCCCCATCGCGGCACCGACTTCTTTGGAGGCCGCATTGCGGCGGGCCTGGGCATCCTGCAGCTTCTGCACATGGGTGCGGCGCGCCTCGTCCAGCGCGATCAGCCGGGCGGACTGTGGCTCAAGCCCGCGCCGGGCGAGGCCTGCATCAAAAGCCTCGGGGTTTTCACGAATCCAGCGGATATCGAACATGGGAAAAGTCACTCGCAAGACGTGGATGAATCACAACCCGGCAAAAGCCGGACGTTGCGGCCTGTATAGGCGGCTCATGTGACAACGTAAAGCGGGCGGGAAGGCTCACCGTTGATCAGGCGCAAAACGCCGTCAGGCCGTGCCACTTTCGCTGGCGGCTTCTTCATCGTCCTCTTCCGCCTCGCGTTCGGCGGCCTGCTTCTTCTCCACCATGCGAACGGTGATGATCGAAGCCTCGTACAGAAGCAGAAGCGGAATACCCAGGCCCAGTTGCGAGAACGGGTCAGGCGGGGTGAAAACGGCAGCGGCTGCAAACACCGCCACGATGGCGTACTTGCGCTTTTCCCGCAGGCCGTCGGAGGTCACGATGCCGATGCGTCCGAGCAGCGTCAGGATGACGGGCATCTGGAAGCAGATGCCGAACGCCAGGATCAGCGTCATGGTCAGGCTGAGATACTCCGACACCTTGGGCAGAAGCTCGATCACCGCCTGGCCTTCCGCCCCGGACTGCTGGAACGATATGAAGAACCGCATGGCGATCGGCATGATCATGAAGAACACCAGCGCCGCCCCCATCACGAACAGCACCGGCGTGGCATATAGGTACGGCTTGAACGCGGCGCGCTCATTGCGGTAAAGGCCCGGCGCCACGAACATGTAGATCTGCGTGGCTATGACGGGAAAGGCGAGGAACAGCCCGCCGAACAGCCCGATCTTGAGCTGGGTGAAGAAGAACTCCTGCGGCGCGGTGAAGATCAGCCTCAGGTCTTCCGCGTTCTCGCCGACCGCCCACTGGTAGGGCAGCAGCAGGAAATTGAAGATCTTGTCGGCGAAGTAGAACGACACCACGAAGGCAATGGCAAAACCGATCACCGACTTGATCAGCCGGGTGCGCAGTTCCGCCAGGTGCTCGATCAGCGGGGCACTGGAGGCCTCGATCTCGGCCTCGTCGGTTTCGTTGCGCTTGCTCATGCCTTGTCGGCTTCCGTCTTTGCCGGTTTGGCGGCAGGCTTTGCGTCGGCGGTCTTGGGCGTTTCTGCAGATGCAGGCTTGTCGACCTTGCCGGGCGTGCGCGGCTTGTCGTCCAGCAGGCTCTTGGCAGACATGCCGCTGGTGGCCTGGTTGATGTCCTTCTTGAGATCGTCGAGACCGGCTTCCTTGGCGGCCTCCTCGATGTGACCCTGAAACTCGCGGGCAAGCCCACGCACCTTGGTCATCACCTGCCCGACCGTCCGCAATACCTTGGGCAGGTCGCGCGGGCCGATGACGATCAGCGCAATCACCGCCAGAACGATCAGTTCCGAACTGCCTATGCCGAAGTCAAACATGAAGCTTGCGTTCCAGTACGCAGGGGCAACGCGGACAAGTCCGTCTGCCCGCCGGGCAGCGCGGCCCGGCCGCAGTCACAAGAAAAAGGACGTCAGCCCTTGGCCTTGTCCTTGACCTTCTCGATGGCTTCCTCGGCGTCGTGCTCGATGGTCTTGGCGGTTTCAGCCGCGCTGTCCTTCGCATCGTCGACGTCTTCGGCAATGCCCTTCTTGAAGCTCTTGATGCCCTTGGCAACGTCACCCATCAGCTCGGAGATCTTGCCCCGGCCAAACAGAATGACCAGCAGCAACACGATGATGATGATTTGCCACGGTCCGATAGACATGAGAATTCTCCCTACACGCGTGAGGCTCCACCCGAGCCAATCTGAAAAGTGGGCGCACTATCGCAGAAAGGTATGAGCGCCGCAACAAAGCCGCAAGCCGCTTCCGGAAGTGACGTTACCACCGGGCTCAAGTGGGGTCATTCGCCCGGTTTGTCAAATACCAAAACGTGGTCGGGGTCGAGCCGGAACCACGCCGTGTCACCCAGTTTCGGGCAACCGGTGGTCGCCACCCGGGCAAACACAACCTCATTGAGGCCTTCGAACTGCAGCGACAACTCCACCTTGTCGCCGAGATAGCGCAGGTCGACCACAGTTGCCGGCAGCGCGCCTTCAAATCCATCAGTGGTCCGAACAAAGGCCTGTGGCCGCAGCATCACAAGCACCGGCCCGCCTTCCTCCGCCCCCGGCGCAGAAAAGTTGCCGAGCGGCGTTTCGGCATGTCCATCGACCACCCGCACCCGCAGTTCGTTCACGTCCGAGAAGAAGCGCGCCGCCTGCGGGTCGGCTGGATGCCGGTAAAGATCGTCCGGCGTGCCGATCTGCACCACTCGGCCCTCTCGCATCAGCACGATGCGGTCAGCCATGCCCATGGCTTCTTCGGGGTCGTGGGTTACGAGTATCGAGCTCGCCCGAGTTTCCTTGAGGATTGCGAGCGTCTCGTGGCGCACGTGCTCGCGCAGCCGCTGGTCGAGACCGGAGAACGGCTCGTCCATCAGCAGCACGGCAGGACGCGGCACGATCGCCCTTGCAAGCGCAACGCGCTGCTGCTCGCCGCCCGACAGCTCATGTGGATAGGACTGAGCCAGATGGTCCAGCCCGACGCGCAGCAGCGCTGAATGTGCTGCACTGTCGGCGCTCTTGCGGTCCACTCCCATCAGCCCGAACGTGACATTGCCCAGCACCGTGAGGTGTGGAAACAGGGCATAGTCCTGGAACATCAGCCCGACCGAGCGCTTTTCCGGCGGCACGAACGTCTTGTCCGAGGCCACCTCCACATTGTCCAGCAGGATGCGGCCCGAGTCCGGACGCTCAACGCCGGCAGCCAGCCGCATCAGCGTGGACTTGCCGCAACCCGATGGCCCCAGCAGGCAGATGATCTCGCCCTGCTTGAGCTCAAATGACACGTTGCGCACGGCCTCCGTCTCGCCGAACGCCAGCGACACGTCGTCGAAGGTCACCGACGAGGCAAATGCCGCCGCAGCGGTGCCGCGCGGTCCCCATCTGCCGCGGGAGGTTCTGTGAAGGACGTCAGTCATATTGAAGGCGGTGATTACACGAGGTTGGCGCGTTTGACCACAATGTGTGTTATCGCGCCGCAAACGGCAATGCGATCGCCCCCTCACCGCTCCTCGTCGAGCACCTCGGGCAGGTTCATGTTGAGGGCTTCCTCGGGCTCGTCCTCACCGGCGGCGTCGTCATCTGTCTCTTCCGGCAGATGCATTTCCAGTTCCGGCTCGAACTCGTCGCCGTCGAGCGGGTCTTCATCCGGCCCGAGCGCATCGTCGTCCTTCGGCGCCGGGATGAACATGTCCGGCGGCAGGTTGCCGGACAGCAAGCCAGCCCCCTTCAGTTCCGCCATGCCCGGCAGGTCACGCACGCTGTCCAGCCCGAACTGTTCGAGGAAGGCATCGGTCGTGCCATAGGTCACCGGGCGGCCCGGCGTGCGGCGACGGCCGCGCATCCTGATCCAGCCGATTTCCATCAGCATGTCGAGCGTACCCTTGGCCGTGGCGACACCGCGAATTTCCTCGATCTCGGCGCGCGTCACCGGCTGGTGATAGGCGATGATGGCCATCACCTCGAGGCCGGCGCGCGACAACTTCTTCTGTTCGGTCGCCTCCTTACGCAGCAGGAACGACAGGTCCTCGGCGGTGCGGAACGCCCACTTGCCGGCCACACGGACAAGGTTCACGCCGCGCATGGCGTAGTCTTCCTGGATGGACGCCAGAAGGGCTGGAATGTCGGCGTCCTTCGGCAGCGCGACCGCAAGGTCCTTCTCGGCCAGCGGGCCGGACGCAGCAAACAGCAACGCCTCGACAATGCGGCGCTGCTGCACTTCCGGCATCTGCACGGACAGCGCATCGGCCTTGCGCATCAGGTAGTCCGGCAAGTCGGAATCGTCCGCCGGCGCACCTTCGCCGTCTTGCGCGGCATCAGCCACGGCGGCTTCCTCCAACGCCCCGGCGGCGTCTTCCATATGTTCCGGTTTCACTGCTTCTTTCGCCACGTCTTGTCAGCCCCAAAGACCGGCAGGATCGCCCTGCCCCATTCCCCAAATTCTCAACCGGCCCGCGCCCGACGCATGTAGATCGGCTCGAAGTGCTTTTCCTGGCGCACTTCGAGAACTCCCTCGCGCACCAGTTCCAGCGACGCGGTGAAGCCCGACGCAATGACCGAGCGGCGCTTTTCCGGCTCGACGAGATACTGCACCAGATAGGCATCGAACCGGCCCCAGTCGTCCATCTGCCCCAGCATGCGCTCCAGCGCAATGCGCGCTTCCTTCAACGTCCACACCGGCTGGCGGCGGATCTCGTAGGTGCGGTGGGCGACCGAGCGCTGGCGGCGCTGTGCATAGGCCTGCAGCAGGTCGATCAGCGTGTCGCCCCACTCAAGCTGCTTGTCCACCACGACAGGCTCTGGCCAGCCGCGCTGGAACACGTCCCGGCCAAGCCGGTTGCCCGACATGAGCTTTGCCGCGGCATCGCGCATGGCCTGCAGCCGCTGCAGCCGGAACTGCAGCCGGGCGGCCAGTTCCTCCGGCGGCGGATCCTCGTCGCCGTGATTGTCCTTGGGCAGCAGCAGCCGCGACTTGAGATAGGCAAGCCACGCAGCCATGACGAGATAGTCAGCCGCCAGCTCAAGCTTCATGCGCCGGGCATCCTCGATGAACACAAGGTACTGCTCGGCCAGCGCCAGGATGGAGATACGGGTGATGTCGACCTTCTGGGTGCGGGCAAGCTGCAACAACAGGTCGAGCGGACCGGCAAAACCGTCGAGATCGACGACCAGCGGCTGGCCCTCGTCCTCCGGCTCCGGCATCAGGCGCACCGGCCCCTCGCCGTCCGGCCAGAGGTCTTCCTGATCGTCATGTCCCTTTACGCTGTTCATTCAAACCCACATATGGAGGCCAACTAGTGGAAAGTACACCACATATAGCTGCGTTGGCCATGCCTGACACCCGCTTTGGCGAGTTATCCTCAAGTGATGTGGCGCGCGTGAGGCCGTCTCAGGACACCGGGTCGATGAGCGCCTCAAGTGCCATTTCGGCGGCTTCGACGTCAAACTCTTCCGGCCCCCGCAGGAACGACAGCGCGCGCCTTGCCCGCTTTTCCGCGTGGCCAGCCAGCGTTCCGGCAGCGGCTGCCACCTCCACTATCTCGGCCATGTGGCCATTGCAGTGAAGCAGCACGTCGCAGCCGGCAGCGATCGCCTGCTCGCCGCGCTGGCGGAACGAGCCCTTGAGCGCCTTCATCGACAGGTCGTCCGACATGATCAGACCGTCGAACCCGATCCGGCCGCGAATGACATCACCGATGACCGTTGGAGACAGCGTGCAGCAGTTGTCCGGGTCGAGCGCCGTGTAGACAACGTGCGCCGTCATCGCCATCGGAATGTCGGCCAGCGCCGCGAACGGGGCGAAGTCCACCCGCTCCAGCTCGCCACGCGTAGCATCCACGACCGGCAGTTCGAGATGGCTGTCGGCAAACGCGCGGCCATGACCGGGAATGTGCTTGATGATGGGCAGCACGCCGCCATCCATCAGCCCCTGCGCCGCGGCCCGGCCCAGAAGAGCGACCTGTTCAGGCGTCATGCCGTAAGCCCTGTCGCCGATGATGTCGTGGCTGCCCGGCTGCGGCACGTCCAGCACCGGCACGCAGTCCACGTTGATGCCGGCGTGCTGAAGGTCCTGCGCGAGCAGCCGGTATACCAGCCGTGTGGCGCGAAGCCCTGCCACTGCATCGCGTCCATAGGCTTCGGCATAGGCGCGACCCGGCGGATACTTGCGCCAGTTGGGCGGGCGCATGCGTTGCACCCGGCCGCCTTCCTGGTCGATCAGCACCGGCGCATCGGCACGGCCAACGATCTCGCGAAAATGGTTGGTGAGCGCCCTGATCTGGTCCGGCGTATCCACGTTGCGGGCGAACAGGATGAGCCCCCATGGCTGGGCCTCACGCAGGAACGATACCTCGTCCGCCTTGAGGGCAAGCCCTTCGCAACCAGTGATGAAAGCCCCCGTCATGCGTCCTGCCCTGTTTGCACGAATCGACCTGATGCCGCTCCGCCAGCCATAGAGCATTTCGGTCCAGCGGCCAATTGCGGGGCAGAAAGTCGATGCAAATGCCAGTCAATTGCTACTCAAGTTCGGTAAAAATTGAGGGGCCCGCGTTCACTTCCACACAAGGTTAACAAGGGTTTTAGAAACACTCCTGCCCGCAACCGTAGTAAACAATTGGTCAAGCCGGTCCTGCACCGACCGGCCCGGCCCCTTGCAGACGGGTCAGTTTCGTACAGGGAGAGAGATCATGTTGCGTGTAGCAGAACACCCCAACGTCGTGCCGTGGCAGCGGTTGGCCAACGAGAGGCTGGAAGTTGCCAACAAGCTTGCCCGCGTGTGTGCGGTACTGGCCGGCGTCCTCGTCGTGCTGGGCATCAATTCGTTTTCCGTCATGTCGGAGCAGTCGCGGCTATGCGAAAGCCTGAGACAGGCCCATGCCAGCATGGACCAATATCAGGCCCGCAAACTGCCGACGGCTGAGATCGTGCAGGACTTCTGTTCCTGACTCACCCTGCGCCAGCGCTGACCGGACATAACCCCACCCGGCCGGCGGCCTGGAAGCCCTGAACGATACTTGCGACTCCGGCATGACCCCGCCGCACCGGTTACCCCGCCGCCGTGCGGCGCGGGCATTGGCATTCATGGCTGCCGCAACACCAGAACCATTGCCGCATGCGCGGCGCCCTCACCCACATTGCGCACCTTGTGCGGCCGGTCGGCATGATAGCGCAACGCCTCGCCGGCTCTGGCCGTGCGAACCTCGTCATCGACCGTCACTTCCAGTTCGCCCGTGACCACGTACAGATGCTCGACCGTTCCAGGCGGATGCGGCTCGCTTTCCAGCAGACCGCCCGGTTTTGCATGGAAGTCGTACCACTGCACGAAATCGACCAAGTTGAGCGGCCCGGCAATGGCCAGCCGGCAGCGCCCGTCCTCGCTTTCCAGCAGCGGCACCGCCGCTCGCGTCTGATGCTCGATGAAGGCCTCCGCCTTGCCGGTCTTCAGAACCTCGTCGATGGTGGTGTCGAGCGCCTGGCTGAGCCGGTACACGGTGGACAGTGTCGGGTTGGTTTCGTTGCGCTCGATCTGCGAGATGATCGACTTGGCCACGCCGGACTGTTCCGAAAGATCGCCGAGCGACATGTTGTAGGCCTTGCGCAGGCGCTGGATGGTCTTGCCCAGTTCAGGTGACAACTCTGACTGGGCGCGTGGCTTGCGTCCCTTTGGTGCGGCCATGATTCCTGTTATCCCCGGGTTGCTGAAAGTGTTCGTTGTTCCGAACGTATACAGCCTCAACGCCCGTTCCGGCAAACAACTTGTTCGCCGGCCGGCTGGCCATTGCGCCCATTTGTGCGGCGCACAATAAACTGCTGAACTGTTAGTGTTCAAACGACTTGATCGAGGTAAAGTTGCGCGCAGCAGTTGCATGGCAACGTCGCGGCAATGCAGGAGGACACTTCATGGGCGTGATCAACGTTATCGACATCAATCGCCGGACCCACACGATTGAGGCTGTCGAGGGCTGGCGGGTGATGGAGATCATCCGCGAGCACGGCTTGCCGATGGAAGGTGTCTGCGGCGGGGTTGCGCCTGCGCAACCTGCCACGTCATCGTTGACGATGCCTGGACGGACAAGCTGTTCCCCGCCCGCGACGACGAGGAAGCCATGCTGGACACGGTGCCCAACGTGATGCCGGCTTCACGGCTGTCCTGTCAGCTGATCTACAGCGACGAGCTTGACGGGCTGACCGTGGCTCTTGATCCAAACCTTGTTGAAAAGGCCCGCGCCGCCTAACTTCGGGCGATGAAGCATCTTTGTCCCGATTGGAAACTGATCACCGACCAGGTCATGGGCGGGGTATCAACAGGCCGTCTCGAACGTCATGAAGATGAGCAAGGCTGCCAGGTGTACCGCCTCGCCGGCTCGGTCAGTCTCGACAACAATGGCGGGTTCCTGCAGATGGCGGCGGACATTGATCCACCGCCCGCCGGAGCAAGGGCGCTGGTTCTGGATGTCTCCGGCAACGGCGAGGAATACAACGTCCACCTGCGCACCAGCGATCTTGACCGGCCGTGGCAGTCCTACAGGACAAGCTTCATCGCGCCGGCGGAGTGGCGGCAGCTGCGCCTTCTGCTGAGCGAGTTTCATCCGCACCGTACGGAAGTGCCGTTTGATCCGGCCGGCATCCGGCGCATCGGCATCGTGGCCATCGGCCGCGAATTCGCAGCCGATGTGTCTGTGCGTTCGGCAAGCTGGGCCTAATCAGGCGGCCTTGGCTTGCGGCTTGCCGCCCCGCGTGCGACGGCGGCGGCGGTTCGGACGGCCCGGCATGCCGGTGCCGTTCTTCGCGCCCTGCTTGGCGCCTGCGCCAGCGCCGAAGCGCGGTTTCTGGTTCTGCTGCTGGCGGCGCGGTTCATTCCTAGCGTCATCGCCTTCCATCGCGACGGGCAGGCCGGCAGGCGGCGCCACCACGTCCAGATGGCGCTTGATCAGACGCTCGATGTCGCGCAGCAGGCTCTTGTCCTCGCCCGACACCAGCGACACGGCGAGGCCCGAAGCGCCAGCGCGTGCGGTACGGCCGATGCGGTGCACGTAGACCTCGGGTACGTTGGGCAGGTCATAGTTGATGACCAGTTCGACGCCCGGCACGTCGATGCCGCGGGCGGCGATATCGGTTGCTACCAGGATCGGGCATGAGCCGTCTTTGAATGCAGCGAGCGCCTTGACCCGGTTGTTCTGCGACTTGTTGCCGTGAATGGCGGCAGCCGCAAAGCCTGCCTGATCCAGTGACTTCACCACACGGTCGGCACCATGCTTGGTGCGGGTGAAGATGATGACGCGCTTGCCGTGGTGCTCACCGACGAGGTGGGCAGCGGCAGCGGGCTTGGCGCGCGTACCGATGTACATCACCGACTGTTCGATGCGCTCAACCGGGGTTGCAGCAGGCGTCACCGCGATTTCGAGCGGCCGGTCCAGATGGTCGGCAGCGAGCTTGCGGATTTCCTTCGGCATGGTGGCAGAGAACAGCAGCGTCTGCCGCTTGCCCGGCACCATGCCGAGAATGCGACGGATGGCCGGCAGGAAGCCGATGTCGAGCATCTGGTCGGCCTCGTCCAGGATCAGCGTTTCCACGCCGTGCAGCGACACGGCCTTCTGGTCGATCAGGTCGAGCAGGCGGCCGGGCGTGGCGATCATGACATCCACGCCGCGCGCCGCATTGGCGATCTGCGGGCGAATGGAGACGCCGCCGAACACCACCATGGAGTTCAGCTTCAGGTTCTTCGAATAGTCACGCACCGACTGGTGGATCTGCGCGGCCAGTTCGCGGGTCGGCGACAGGATCAGCGCCCGCACACTCTTCGGCGCCGGACGCCCCTTGGAGGAGGCAGCAAGGCGCTGCAGCAGCGGCAGCGAGAAGGCGCCGGTCTTGCCGGTGCCGGTCTGGGCGAGGCCGACCACGTCGCGGCCGTCGAGAATGGTTGGGATGGCCTTCACCTGGATTGGCGTAGGCGTGTCGTGGCCCAGCGCTTCGAGTGCGCTGAGCAGCGGCCCTTCCAGGCCGAGATCAATGAATTTCAAGGTGTAGTCTTTCTGTGAAGCGATGCGCGCAAATCCCTGGCGCATCTGGGTTCCTTTCGACGGCAACGGGCAATGAACGCTTGATGGCCGGATTGTCCGGGGTTCAAGGTCGCCACCGAGGAAAACTAGGACAACTGAGACCGGATGAGACTCACTCACAACGCAGCCAATAGTTGTTGTGCAGTGCACAAGCGCAGATGTGGGGCTGCAAGTCAAGGAATTCAACCGGTGCCGTACGAAGATGCCGCAGGGTCCGTC
Source organism: Alphaproteobacteria bacterium (assembly GCA_024642465.1). GTDB lineage: Bacteria > Pseudomonadota > Alphaproteobacteria > Rhizobiales > Aestuariivirgaceae > Anderseniella. The sequence goes on along the minus strand of JAHEBA010000034.1, from coordinate 7,031 downwards.
AGCGCCGGTCGAAGGCCAGCCGCAAGGCCAACACCAGAAAGACAGTGCCGGAGAGATATCCAAGGCCACGGGCAAGTGACGCATTCGCCCTCAGCAGATTGCGAACCGAGCCTGCACCGATGCCTACCGCGCCATTCACGACAGTGCCGGTAATGTTGAAGATCAGCCCCAGCAAGAGGAACTGCGCAAGGCTGGAACCGCGGGCCGGATCCACGAACTGGGGCAGGAACGCGAGGATGAACACGATCACCTTCGGGTTCAGAAGGTTGACCAGCGTGCCGTCACGCCAGGCCTGCCAGGGCCCTGCCCGCTTCACCCCATCAGGCAGGTCCAGTTCCAGCGGCCTCCGGAAAGCCTGCACAGCCAGCCACACGAGGTAAACCACCCCGGCCCACTTCAACGCCTCGAAGGCGACCGGGTTTGCAGCCAGCAGCGCGGCAAGGCCAAGGCCGGCGGCAAGCGTGTGTACGGCACTGCCGGTGGCAATGCCGAGGCTGGCTGCGAAGCCGGTTCGCGCGCCCGACTTCAGTCCTTGCCCGAGGCAGAACATCATGTCGGCCCCCGGCGTCAGGTTGAGGGCGATCCCAGCGGCCATGAACACCAGCACCTGCGCGGGATCGAGGATCATGTGTCAGGCCAGTTCCAGCGTCATGCACACATTGTGCTCGGTGATCTCATAATCGGCGAATGCATCGCAATACTCGAACCCAAACCGCCGGTAGAGCCGGTGCGCCGGATCGAAGTCCCGATGCGTGCCGGTCTCAAGGCTGACGCGTGCATAGCCCCGCTCGCGCGCAACGCCGAGAATATGCCTGAGGATGAATTCGCCGACGCCCTTGCCGCGATGTTCAGGTGCAGTGCGCATCGACTTGATCTCGGCAAAATCAGGCGCCAGTTGCTTTAGCGCGCCGCAGCCCAGCAGTTCGGTTCCGTCCCAGACGGTCCAGAAGGTTACCTCCGGCACGCGCAGGCCGTCGAGGTACAGGGCGTGCACGGTGTCAGGCGGCGACAGGGTCAGCATATGGGCGAGATGACCTTCAAGAAGCGCGGCGATCTCGGGTCCGCGCAGGTCGTCAACGCGAATCTGCATTGCGGCTCAGGCCCCGAGCGCCTGCTTCAGGTCGCCGATCAGATCGTTCACCTCTTCAAGGCCCACCGAAAGCCGCAGCATGCCGTCGCTCACCCCCATCTCGTCACGCGCCTGCTGGCCGATATTGCGGTGGGTCGTCGTGGCCGGATGGGTGATCAGGGACTTGGCGTCGCCGAGATTGTTGGAGATGTCGATGATCGCCAGCTTGCGCAGCATGTCGAAAGCAGCCGGCTTGCTGCCCGCCAGTTCGAAGGTCACCATGGTGCCGCCAGCCGTCATCTGCTTGCGGCACAGGGCTGCCTGCGGATGGCTGTCGAGCCACGGATAGATCACGCGGGCCACGCCGTCCATCGACTCCAGCGCGGTTGCAACCTTCAGCGCGCTGTCGCACTGGGCCATGACGCGAAGTTTCAGCGTTTCCATGCCCTTCAAGAGCACCCAGGCATTGAACGGCGACAGGCTGGGCCCGGTATGGCGCAGGAAGGGTTTCAGCTTCTCTTCCTTGAACTCCCTGGACGACACCACGGCGCCGCCCAGAACGCGCCCCTGCCCGTCCATGTGCTTGGTACCGGAATAAACGATGACGTCGGCGCCCAGCGGCAGCGTCTTCTGCACGATCGGCGTGGCGAAGATGTTGTCGACCACCACGCAGATGCCGTTGGCATTCGCGATCCCGGCCACCGCGGCAATGTCGAACACCTGCAGGCCCGGGTTGGACGGCGTCTCGAGGAAGAAGATCTTTGTCTTCGGCGTGATGGCCGCGCGCCATGCATCAAGATCGCCGCCGTCCACCAGCGTCGAGGTCACGCCGAACTTCGGCAGGATGGAGGTGAGGATCTGGTAGCACGAGCCGAACAGCGCCTTCGACGCCACGATATGGTCGCCCGCCTCAACCTGACAGGCCAGCGCGCCCCACACGGCCGCCATGCCGGACGCCGTGGCGTAACACGCCTCTGCCCCTTCCAGCAGGCGCAGGCGTTCCTCGAACATTGTCACGGTCGGGTTGCCGTAGCGGGCGTAGACATAGCCTTCCTGCTCGCCGGAGAAACGGTCTTCCGCCGTTTCGGCATCAGGATAGACGAAGCCCGAATTGAGATAGAGCGCTTCTGCCGTCTCGCCGTGATGCGAGCGCTCAAGCCCACCGCGCACCAGTTTCGTGGACTCGCCCCACTTAGCAGTGTTGGGTTCCTTGACCGATTTCTTCATTGCGTCAGCTCTGTATCCACGGAAGGCCGCGTGCCTTCCAGCCATTCTTTTGGCCGCGATGGCGCTCGCCGTCGAGATCGCCCTCGAAGCCTTCGGCCACATTGTAGCAGTTCTCGAAGCCGGCTTGCGTGAGCGCCGTGACCGCTGCAGCCGAGCGTGCACCCGAGCGGCAAAGGCAATAGATGTCGGCACTTTCACTGATGCCAGCCTCGCGCACCATCTGGATAAAATTGCCGTTCACCTGCATGGCCGGAAACGCCTGCCACGATACCGTCAGCAACCGCTCCACTGCCGGCACGCCCACGAAAGCCCACTCGGCGCTGGTGCGCACATCGATGAGCACGGCATCCGGGTTCGAACACAACGCCTCGAACGCAATCTGCGGGATTACATCGCCCTTGTACATGTTCGCCAGCCCGGTTTTCTGGTTATTTCGAGCCCCTGCCTATACACCCGTTTGGCGCGTTTTGTAAATCGAACATTGCGTATTCGACAGCGAACAATGGCTCATGGCGCAACCAGTCACGACGGCTGATCGTTGACGCCATGATATTGCCTGAAACGCCCGCTCACTCTTAACAGTGGGGCTGAGATCGCCGTCACCCAATTGGGAGCCTTCTTGCACATGCTGTCTCGCCGTACCCTGATCTCGACTGCAACCGCAAGCCTTGCCACGACGCTGTGCGCACCCGCAGTGATAGCACGCGGACCCGCCACCAAGCCGTTCTACGCCACCCCGGACGACAAGCATCCGATCTTTCCGGTCGGCCCCGATATCGTTCCGCTGTCGCATCGCAAGCAGGTCGTGCCGTACGCCAACAACCTGCACCCCGGCGCCATCGTGGTCGACAGCCGCAACCGCTTTCTCTATGTGAAGATCGATCCAGGCCGCGCCATGCGCTATGGCGTGTCCGTGGGCAAGGAAGGCTTTGGATGGTCGGGCCACGCCACCATCCAGCGCAAGATCATGTGGCCCAAATGGACCCCGCCGCGCGAAATGATCGAGCGTGACCCCAAGCTGGCGAAGTATGCCAACGGCATGCCCGGCGGGCCGGACAACCCGCTCGGTGCGCGCGCCATGTATCTCTACAAGGACGGCAAGGACACGCTGTACCGCATCCACGGCGCCAACAAGCCGGGCTCCATCGGCAAGTCCGCATCGTCAGGCTGCATCCGCATGCTCAACGAGGACGTGGTCGAGGTGTTTCAGGCCGCCGTCATCGGCACCGACGTTTGCGTGCTGGGCCACAAGGGCTGAGCCTGCTGCCATCACCAATGAGTTGAATCTGGCTCACCGTGCGTTCGACATTCTGGCTCTAGCAGGTTGAGTGCCGCCCTTGCTAGGTTGCGGCCATATCCGCAATGCTTGCCAAGGGCGCATCCATGTCCAAAACCCTTCCTTCGCGCGCAGATGTCGTCATTGTCGGCGGCGGCGTCATCGGCTGTTCGCTGGCCTACCACCTGACCAAGACCGGCATCACCGACGTGGTGCTGCTGGAGCGCAAGCAACTCACCTCCGGCACCACCTGGCATGCGGCGGGCCTTGTCGGCCAATTGCGCGCCAATCGCAACATGACCGAGCTTGCCAAGTACACGTCAGAGCTGATGCGCGGTCTGGAAGAGGAAACCGGACAAGCGACCGGCTTCAAGCAGAACGGTTCCGTCTCGGTTGCGCTGACCGAAGCGCGGCTGGAGGAATTCCTGCGCGGCGCCTCGATGGCCAAGAGCTTCGGCCTGCAGGTCGACGTGATCACGCCCGGCGAAATCAAGGAGCGCCTGCCGCACCTGAACCTCGATGGCGTCGTCGGCGGTATCTTCCTGCCCGGAGACGGCCAGGTGAACCCGATTGACGTGACGCAGGCCTATGCCGCCGGCGCGCGTTCTCGCGGCGCAAGGATATTCGAGAACACCAAGGTCACGCGGCTGTTGAAGGATGGCGACCGCGTTAACGGCGTCGAGACCGAGGCCGGCACCATCATGGCGGACAAGACGGTGATCTGCGGCGGCATGTGGTCACGCGACCTGGGCCAGCAGGTGGGCGTGCAGATCCCGCTGCATGCAGCCGAGCATTTCTACATCGTCACCGAGCCGGTCGACGGTCTGCCAACGAACATGCCGGTCACCCGCATTCCCGACGAGTGGGCCTATTACAAGGAAGACGCCGGCAAGCTGATGCTGGGCGCCTTCGAACCCGTCGCCAAGCCGTGGGGCATGAACGGCCAGCTGACCGAAGATCACTCGTTCGAGACCCTGCCGGAAGACTACGACCACTTCGAGCCGGTGCTGGAGAAGGCGGTCAACCGCGTGCCGCTGCTGGAAACGGCAGGCATCACGCTGTTCTTCAACGGGCCTGAAAGCTTCACGCCAGACGACCGCTATCACCTCGGCGAAGCGCCATTCGTGCGTGACCTCTACATGGCCTGCGGCTTCAATTCCATCGGCATCCAGTCGTCCGGCGGCGCAGGCAAGGTGCTGGCCGACTGGATCAAGAACGGCTATCCGCCGATGGACGTGGTCAACGTCGACATCCGCCGGGTGCACCCGTTCCAGTCCAACGCCAAGTACCTGCACGACCGCACCACCGAGTCGCTCGGCCTGCTCTACGCCATGCACTGGCCCTATCACCAAGTCGAGACGGCACGCGGCGTTCGCAAGTCGCCGTTCCATGACCGGCTGGCGGCGCGCCATGCCTGCTTTGGCGAAGTGAACGGCTGGGAACGGCCAAACTTCTTTGCGCCGTCGGCTGACAAGGCGAAGTACGAGTATTCCTACCACCGCCAGAACTGGTTCCCCTATGCGCAGGCAGAGGCCGAAGCCGTGCGCGACCGGGTTGCGCTGTTCGACCAATCCAGCTTTGCCAAGTACATGGTACAGGGCCGCGATGCGCTGGCCGTGCTCAACCAGGTTTCGGTGGCGGACTGCGACGTGGAACCGGGCAAGATGGTCTACACCCAGTGGTGCAACGAGCGCGGCGGCATCGAGGCCGACCTCACCGTCACCCGGCTGGGCGAGACCGAGTTCCTCGTCGTCACCGGCTCCGCCCCGCAGATCCGCGACCACGACTGGCTCAAGCGCCATATCGGAGACCGTTTTTGCACGGTGACCGATGTAACTTCCGGCATGCCGATGCTTTCGCTGATGGGCCCCAACTCGCGCGCACTGATGGAGAAGCTCACCGGCGAGGACATGTCAAACGAGGCTCACCCGTTTGCCACCTCCCGCGAGCTTGAAATCGGTTATGCGCGGGTGCGCGCCAGCCGCATCACCTATGTGGGCGAGCTGGGCTGGGAGCTCTACATGCCTACCGAGTTCGCTACCCACGTCTATGACACCATCATTGCCGCCGGAGACGAGTTCGGTCTCGCCCATGCCGGCATGCACACCATGAACAACTGCCGCACCGAGAAGGCCTACCGCCACTTTGGCCACGACATCGCCGACGAGGATACGCCGATCCAGGCCGGTCTCGGCTTCACCATCGCCTGGGACAAGAAGGGGGGCTTCATCGGCCGCGATGCCCTACTGAAGCAGAAGGCGGAACCCAAGCGCACCAAGCGCATGGTCACCCTGGCGCTGAAGGACACCTCCGAGACCGCGCCGATAATGTACCACGAGGAACCGGTCTATCGCGACGGCGTCATCGTTGGCGCCACCACCTCCGGCGCCTGGGGCCATCGCATCGGCAAGTCCATCGGCATGGGCTACATGAAGTGTGAAGACGGCGTCACAAAGGACTGGATTGATTCAGGAAACTGGGAGGTCGAGATCGCCTGGAAGCGATACTCCATCGACGTCCAACTAGCGCCCTTCTACGATCCGAAGAACGAGAAGATCAGGTGCTGATTTTGCTGGCGCAAACGCTTTGATCCCGATCAACGCGGACTGTATGCCCGGTGGTTAGGGTTTGCTTCGACGCAACCAGCATGAGGCAAACCGACACCATGAATCACCGCCACCGCAAGGTCCTGCACCAACTTTTCGCCCACCCGGTCAACCCGAACATCCACTTCCGCGACATCGAAACAGTGTTCGGCGAGCTGGGCGCGGAAATGGGCCACGCCAGCAATGGCAAGCTGCATGTCACGCTGAAGGGCCATACCGCGAATTTCCAGAACCCGGGCAAGTCGCTGCCAAAGGAAGAAGTGATCCAGGTCCGCAAGTTCATCGAGACGTGCGGCATCGATCCGGAACGCGATTTCCCTCTCTGATTTTTCCCCCCGCCTCCTCCAACTGGAAAGCCCCGGTCCGCAACGGAACCGGGGCTTCTTTCTGTGCAGCGGTATGGCCGCTCAGTAGCTGTACGGGCTGATGCAGCGATGCCACTTGCCGTCATAGCCCTTGTAGGCGTCAAGGTCCTCGCGGTAGGACTGGTAGCGGTCGTGGCACCATTCCACGTGCAGGTCCCAGTCGCTCGCGCCACCGCCATAGTACGGCTCATAATAGTCATAGCCGTAAAGCCAGAACGGCAACGCGTACCAGTACCCGTAGTAATAGTGGGTGAAGCCGGGACGCCGCTTCTTGTACCGCTTGCCGTGATGACGGTTGTTGTACCGGAAGGTGTGGCGCTTCTTCGACGTTACGCGTCGATTGTCGACCCTGACCCTAGGCTGCAGGTCGGCGATGACCGGCGTGGTCTGGATACGCCGGCCTTCGCTGCGGCGGATGCGCCGCTCGGCCCGGTTCAGCCGCGGTTCAACCTGGAGTGCGGGACCTTCACTCCGCCTGATGCGCCGCT
>JAHEBA010000033.1 GCA_024642465.1 Alphaproteobacteria bacterium | reverse complement strand
ACCGGCCATCATCAGCTTGGTTGCCAGCAGCGAGCCGTACGAGGCTCCGAGAATGAGAATGTTGCGCGCCATGTTACCTCCCAATGGTCAGCAGTCTTGTTATTCGATCCCCAAAGGCGGGTTAAGGTGCCAACATTACGGACAGATGGACATGGGGCAATTGATCGCAAAAACCGGCGCGGTCCGGAACCGGACTGCTAGAGCAGCAGGCGATCCATCGCCGACAGGACGCCGGGGACTTCGCTGGTGGTGGGGCCGAGGCCGGAACGCCGGGCGCCAGGGGTGCGGTAGTTGTCGGGAACCGGAAAACCGGCGGACGGATCGAGGCCCGCATCAACCAGCAGACCGGGTGAATATGTTGCGGGGCGGGCCATTTTCGTCCTTTCCAATCCTTGGGCGGCTCAGGGGCCGCGTTGCAGTGTTGAAGAAGACAATAGCGGGTTGGCAATGAACCTGATGTGAACACCTTCACATGCCGGCGTTCATGATCGGTCCGCGCGCAAACAGCCTCAACGCGGCGGTTTCTCGATGCCGTAGAGGGTAAGCAGGTGGACTGCGGCCAGCATGGCCAGGAAGGCGCCTGCCAGCATGAACGGCGTGGTTGGCCAGATCGATACGTCGAGCGATTTCTTGGGGCGGTGCTCACGCCTTACGTTGAGGGCGATGAGGCCGATCCCGGTGCCAAATGCGGTCCAAGTGAGAAGCAGTTCGTGTTGTTCGATGAACGCCATCTGGCGAGGCTCCGGAAGTGCCATTTGCGGGCGGCAAAACAGGTGCGCATTGCCGCGCCCTGTGGTAGTTGACAGCGTAGACGCGCGCAACTATGTTCCGCCTAGTTTTTAACGAGGCCGCGCGTGGCTGACATCCGCTCCGCGCGGCTTTGAATTGAAAGACCGGTCCAATGAAGATCCGCAACTCGCTCAAGTCGCTTGCAAAGCGCCACCGCGCCAACCGCGTCGTACGCCGCCGTGGCCGGCTGTACGTGATCAACAAGGTGAACCCGCGTTTCAAGGCCCGCCAGGGCTGATATCGCGACGGTCCGGCCATCCGGGCCATATAACCAGTTTTTGAACACGCCGCAGGAACCCTCCTGCGGCGTTTCGTGTTTTTCACGCCACAATGGTTTGCTATGGTGGTGGTCATGAATACACGGATTGTCAGGTATGCAGGCCTCATGGGGCTGCTTTGCATCACCAGTACGGTGCTGGCCCAGAATGCGGGCGACGTGCATTCGACCATCGAAGGGCCGAACCTGCACAACCCCGACGCCAACGCCGACCCGGAAGAGGTGCTGGACCGGCTGTTCGCGCAGCTGCGCCAGGTTGACGACAAGGACATGGCCGCAGTGCTGGAAAACGCCATCCAGGCGATGTGGCTTCGCTCCGGCAGCCCGACGGCGGACGTGCTGATGAAGCAGGCGGGCGAGGCGGCAGAAGCCAAGTCCTACGGTCCGGCGCTGGCAATTCTCGATACGGTGGTCGAGCTTTATCCCGACTTCGTGGAGGGCTGGAACCGGCGCGCGACGGTGCATTTCCTGCGCGGCGACTACACGAGTTCGCTGTCCGATATCGGCCAGGTGCTGGCGCTGGAACCGCGCCACTACGGGGCTCTTTCCGGCCTCAGCGAGATCGAGAAGGAACGCGGCAACGGGCGGGCGGCGCTGAGAGCGCTGCGGCGGGCGAAGATGATCAACCCGAACCTCGACAACATCGACGACCGCATCCGCGAACTCGAGCAGGAATACGACCAGAAGATCTAGGATCAGGCCGTGCGGTGTGGAAACTGGCGGCAACTTGCTGCCCGGCGGCAGCGCCGCGAACCGCAATTGCTGCGCCAGCCCAGATCCTGCAACGTGTCCTTGACCGTTCCCTCCAGAATCGCGTCCAGCCATTCCTCGGGCAATGTGCACCCTGCGGCGCTGGCTGACCGGATGGCGTGACTGGCAGCGGCAGTGAGACCGTTTTCGCCGCAGAACCGGGTAGGGCGGCGGCGGGGGTGAACCTTGCTCATGATCGGGCTCCTTGAAGGGCAGCAGTTCTCGTTCACGCGCTGCTCTTGCAGCCGTGGCATGGTGGTGGAGGGCGGAGCACCATGCGCTCTGCTCAACTCATATGAAAATCTGTAGCGCGCATGGCGCTCCGCACACGAGGCGCTGCCGGCTTTCCGCTCTCTCCGTCCCTTTTGGCCGAACAGCTTTACTCGGACCTGCCGGTCCTCGCGCCGTTCTCCATGACCTGGATTGCGGCGTTTCGTATTGCTGTCCGGCACGAAGCAGACAGGTTGTGCATTACGCGATCCTTCCGGATCGGGTCGGTGTCAGCCGGCCCTGAAGCCAGGGAGCGCGGTCAGGCGCCCTTCACAACAGGACCTAGATGCCCCCGCCCACCGCGTGACCTGACGAGGGTGCACTCTCCCGCGGACGAACCGGAGTGGGCAAGGTAGGAATACATGTATAGGAATTTAAGCAGAATGTCAAGGGGATTGGGACGAAGGCAATGGGAAGCCGTCATTCCGGCGGGAGACAGAATCCACCGGGTGGGGCAGCAGATTGCAGGCGTTGTAACTGGCCCCCGGCATACGCAGGGGGGCAAGGGGAGGGTGGAGTCGCGGGCCAGGTGATCTTCTTTGCTCTGACCTGCAACTCGAATATGCTCCGATAACGGATCGCTCGGCATCAACAGGCGAACGCAGAAGGCGGCAGGGAACGAAATGAAATTTCAAGTAATCGGCGCCGGGTTTGGCCGCACAGGTACGGCATCCTTGAAAGTCGCGCTCGAAAAGTTGCTTCAGGCGCCGTGCTATCACATGAGCGAAGTGCTGGGTAATGCGGGACACGTGGATCTGTGGCTCGATGCGGCGGCCGGCAAACCTGACTGGGACGCCATCTTCGCGAACTTTGCGGCCACTGTTGATTTTCCGGCTTCGAACTACTGGCGGGAACTTGCCGATTTCTATCCAGACGCAAAGATAGTGCTGTCGGTGCGTGATGCCGCAAAGTGGTTTGACTCCACGCAGGATACGATCTTCAGCCCGACGATTCAGCAGCTGTACGCAGGAACCAAATGGGGTCGGATGATCAAGGCCACGATCGACGATCATGTTGGTGGCGACGTCGGCGACAGGGACGCCGTGATTGCCGCCTTCAATGCGCATGTGGCGCGGGTAAAGGAGGCAATCGGTCCTGACCGGTTGCTGGTTTTCGAAGCCAAGGACGGCTGGGAGCCACTGTGCAAGTTTCTGCAATTGCCGGTTCCGGATGAGCCCTATCCACACATCAACTCCAAGGAAGAGTTCGACGGGGTTTTCGACCTGCTGCGATCGCCTGTGGGCGCACAAGCCATGAATGGCGACGGCGTGGCCAGCGCGAGCGTGCATGACGATCTGTTCAAGCCGGGCTAGGGCTGCGAAGGCCCGGACACATCGACCGATGCCGCAGCAGCATGGTTTGCGGCGCCGGCGCTGACCGGTTGTGTTCGAAAACGGTTGCCAAGGCAGGCAAAGCCGGGTGAAACGGGAAACCGGGTTCAACAAGACAGCGGATCGAGATGGCGTGGGTTCCGGGATTGGCGGTGTTGGTGTTGCTGCAGGCGGTGGTGTCTGCGGCGAGCCTGGTGGTGGAGATCGTCGCCGGCCGCCTGCTGGCGCCGCACGTGGGCATGTCGCTTTACACCTGGACGTCGGTGATCGCGGTGGTGCTGGCGGGCTTCTCCGCCGGGCACTGGCTGGGCGGGCGATTTGCCGAGAAGAAGCCGGATGCAGCGTTGAGGGCTACCGGGTGGGCGCTTGTCGCGGCGGCGCTGACCACGGGTGTTTGCGTGGTGCTGCTCAACTGGCTGGCCGGGCCGGTGCTGACCAGCGCAGGCAATCCGCTGTGGGCCATCGTCATTCTGACCACGGCCGTATTCTTCCTGCCGTCGTTCTTTGCCGGCGTGCCTGCGCCGGTGCTTGCGCAGATCGCGGTGACATCGAGCGAAGATGGCCGGCAGGGCCGGGCGCTGGGGGCGATGTTCGCTTCCGGTGCGGTGGGGGCGATTGCCGGCACGCTGCTGGCGGGCTTCGTGTTCATCTCGTGGCTGGGCTCGGCGCTGACGCTGGCGGTGGTGACCGCCGTATACGTCGTGGCGGCGGCGGTGTGCTTCATGTATGCGGGCCGTCTGGCAGGCGTGAAGGCCGGTGGCGCGGCGGCGGCGGTGATTGCGGCGGCGGCGCTGGCGGGGGCGGGGGTGACGGCGCCGGGCGCGTGCGACCGGGAGAGCCGGTATTTCTGCATCCGCACCATCGACGTGAGCGCCGATCCGGCGAGCCCCGTCAGAATCATGGTGATCGACCACCTGGTGCACGGCATTTCGGCGCGCGACCTGCCGGAGGTGATGTTCAACGAGCACTCCGCGATGCTGGACGAATTGGCGCGGCGGCGGACGGGGGGCCGCGCGTTTTCGTCGTTCTTCATCGGTGGCGGATCGTACTCGGTGCCGCGCGGGTTTGCGGCAAGGAAGACCGGGCCGGTGACGGTGGCCGAGATCGACCCCGGCGTGACGGAGCTGGCGGCGAGCGACTTCTGGTTCGACCCGGCAACGGCGCGGGTGCTGCACGAGGATGCACGCTCCGCGCTGCTGATGCGGCCCGATGAGCGTCATGACGTGATCATCGGCGATGCCTTCACCGACATCGCAGTGCCGGCCCACCTGATCACGAAGGAGTTCTTCGAGCTGGTGCGCGACCGGCTGGAACCCGACGGCAGCTACCTGATGAACATCGTCGACTTCGAGCACCGGCTGCAGGCACTGGGCGCCATCGTGGCGACGCTGAAGCAGGTGTTTCCGGTGGTGGAGGTGTGGACCATCCAGCGCCCGCCGGCGCCGCGCGAGCGCAAGGTTTTCGTGGTGGCGGCGGGTAACAGGCCAACGCCCGAGGGCAGCTTCCTGGCGCGTTCGCCGGACCCGGCGCATTATGGCGCACTGTCGGACCGGTGGGTCGAGGCGCTGATTGCGCGGTACGGAATGGTGCTCACCGACGACTATGCGCCGATCGACCGGCTGGTCGGGTTCACCGACCAGGCGCGGGTGGAATAGGGTTCAGGCCGCTCTGCGCACGAAAGCAGACGCAATTCCCGCCGAGATCAGGAACACGCTGCCGGTGCGGGTGGCGGCGCGCAGCACGGACGGCTGGCGGATCCACTGGCGCGCCGAACTTGCAAGCAGCGCATAGGCGGCGGCGTTGAGCATGCCGAGGATCACGAAGGTGACGACGAGGACGGCAGCCTGCGGTGCGAAAGCCTTGGCCGGCGTGATGAACTGCGGCACGAAGGCGAGGAAGAACACGATGCCCTTGGGGTTGAACAGGGTAACGAGGAAGGCGTCGCGGAACACCGGCCAGGCGCGCGAAGGCGCGTCCGTCCCCGTGGTGGCCCGGGACATGTCAGGCGGCGTCACGGGGGTACGCCACATGCCGATGCCGATCCAGACCAGGTAGGCCGCGCCGATCCACTTGATGACGGTGAAGGCGGTGGCTGATGCGGCCAGCACGGTGCCGACGCCAATGAGCGACAAGGTGGCGGCCAAGAGGTCGCCCAGGCCGACGCCCGCCACCGAAGCCAGCGCCACCTGGCGGCCATCGGCCAGCGCCTGGCTGATCACCAGGATGATGGTGGGGCCGGGGATGATCAGCAACACGAAGCTTGCAGCTGCGAAGGCGGCCAGCACGTGCACATCGACCGGCATGGACCAACGCTCCGCCTATTCGGGCGCGGCGACCCGGGCCACGCGCAGCATGTTGGTCTTGCCCGGCGTGCGTAACGGCACGCCCGCAGTGATCACGATGCGGTCGCCGGCATCGGCGAACTTCTCGTTGTAGGCGATCGACACGGCGCGGAACACCATGTCGTCGAGGTCCTTGGCGTCCTCGGTGTGGACGCAGTGCAGGCCCCAGCACACGGCCAGCCTGCGGCCGGTGGAGATGCTGGGCGTGAGCGCGATGATCGGCAGGAAGGGGCGCTCGCGGGCGACCCGCAGGCCGGTCGAACCGGAGCCGGTGTAGCAGACGATTGCCGCGACGTTGAGCGTTTCGGCGACAGTGCGCGCGGCGTTGGCGATGGCGTCGGCGGAAGTCGGGTTCGGGTCGGTGCGGGCATTGGAGATGATGCCCCTGTAGAGCGGGTCGCGCTCGATGGACTGGGCAATCTTGTCCATGGTCTGCACGGCCTTTTCGGGCCACTTGCCGGCAGCCGACTCGGCCGACAGCATGATGGCGTCGGCACCCTCGAACAGGGCGGTAGCGACGTCGGATACCTCGGCGCGGGTGGGCACCGGTTCGTTGACCATCGACTCGAGCATCTGGGTGGCGACGACGACCGGCTTGCCGGCGCGGCGGCAGGCGCGGACCATGCGCTTCTGCCAGCCGGGTACGGCCTCGAGCGGCAGTTCAACGCCAAGGTCGCCGCGGGCGACCATGATGGCGTCGGTGGCGGTGACGATGTCGTCGAGGAAGTTGAGGGCCGATGGCTTCTCGACCTTGACCATGATGCCGGCCTTGCCGCCGATGATGGCGCGGGCTTCCTCGATGTCGGAGGGCTGTTGCACGAAGGACAGCGCAACCCAGTCGATGTCGAGGGTGAGCGCATAGTCGAGGTCGGCCAGATCCTTCTCCGTCAGGGGTGTGAGCGGGATGATGGTGTCGGGCAGGTTGACGCCCTTCCTTGCCGACAGGATGCCACCGAACACCACGCGGGTGTCGATGACCTTGCCGTCGGCTGCGGTGACTTCAAGCCGCACGCGGCCGTCATTGAGCAGCAGGTGCTCGCCCGGCTTCACGGCGGCGAAGATTTCCGGATGCGGCAGGTACACGCGGGAGGTGTCGCCGGGCGTTTCATCCATGTCGAGGCGGAAGCTGTCGCCGGCCTTGATGGTAACGCTGTCGCTGGTGAAGGTGCCGATGCGCAGCTTCGGGCCCTGCAGGTCGACCATGATGGCGATGGGGCGGGCGTACTTTGCCTCGATGGCGCGAATGTCCTCATACCGCGCCTTCAGGTTGGCGTGGTCGGAATGGCTCATGTTGATGCGGAACACATCGACGCCGGCGAGAAACAGCTTCTCGATCATTTCCGGGGTTGAGGAGGCCGGTCCGAGCGTCGCGACGATCTTGGCCTGGCGTTGCCGTCTCATGATGCCGTTTCCTTGTTCTTGCAGCGGTTGGCGCCACTAGCCCGGCGGCTACGGCGCATAGAAAGGCAGGCGGTGCGGCAGGCGGGTCCGGCTACTGTGTCGGCTGGCCGGTGCCCGCGGTGGTCTTGGCACCTTCGAGCTTGATGGTCCAGTCGAGGTTCTCGCCGGTGTCCACTTCGAAGAAGCCGGTCTCGTTGTAGCCGCGCTCCTGACAGGAGTTATGGCCGCGAATTGTGAACAGCTTGTCACGGGTGCACATCTTGGCCGGACCGCCCCAGGAGCCGCCGTGGTCATAGTCGACGGCGTAGATGTAGTACCAGCGCGCGATCAGCGGACCCTTGAGCAGCGTTTCGCAGGCATTGGCGGCAATGTTCCACCAGCCTTCTGAGGCCCAGCCCTGCTGGTCGGCATAACCGAGCGCCACGCCGACACGGCTCGGCGTGAGGTTGCACAGCTTGAGATCAGCCAGCGCCGGGGCCGATCCACCGGCCAGCATCGTCGCAGCGAACGCGAGAGCAAACAGTCGAGAACGCTTCATATGCAGTCTATCCCACCCAAGTTTCCGGCCGGGGATAATTCTTCCACCGGCTGACAGTTCATCGTGTACCCGATTGCCCAGCCCGACGGCAACTGCCGCGCAGCATGCGCAGTTACCAGCCCGCGCAAGGGTGCCATCGCAAAAGTGGCCTTACAATGACTAGATTAATGCAGTGCCGTTGCTTTCGTTTTAACGTGTTCGGGTGTGCGGTCAAGCGCGCTGGACAGGAACGGCCACGTTCCTGTATTGCGGAATGCCATGAACCTACATCCTGCCAGCGTGGAGCAACCCGCCCGGAACGGTGCGGACAGCGCCGGTTTTGCCAGCCACTATGTGGTGCCGGGCGCGCGCGAGCGCGGTGTGTTGCTGGTGTGCGACCATGCGCGCAACGCGCTGCCGGAGCGTTATGGCACGCTCGGACTGCCGGAAAGCGAGTTCGAACGCCACATCGCATATGACATCGGCGTCGAGCAGGTTACCACGCGGCTGGCGGCGCGGCTGGACGTGCCGGCGGTGCTGAGTTGCTTCTCGCGGCTGCTGATCGACCCGAACCGGGGCGAGAAGGACCCGACGCTGATCATGGAACTTTCGGACGGGGCGGTGGTGCCGGGCAATGCCGGTATCTCGCGCGAGGAACGCGAGTACCGGCTCAACAATTTCCACCGGCCCTATCACAATGCGATCAGCGCCGAGATCGATGCCGCGGTGGCGCAGGGTACGCCGCCGGTACTGATGTCGATACACTCGTTCACGCCGGCCTGGAAGGGCGTGCCGCGGCCCTGGCACATCGGCTTCCTGTGGGACGACGACCGGCGATTCTCCGACCTGTTCATCGCCGCCATGCAGGCGGAAGGGGGCCTGTGCGTGGGCGACAACGAACCCTATGCGGGTGGGCTCGAGGGCGACTGCATGGACGTTCACGCGGTCCGGCGCGGGCTGCCGCACACACTGATCGAGGTGAGGCAGGACCTGATTTCGGAAGAGGCGGGCATTGCCGAATGGACGGACCGGCTGGCACGCGCCCTTGAAACGATGATTGCACAGAAGCAAATCAGTAACTTGCATCAATCTGGTTGAGTGGAGCGAACCGATGGACGACATGACGATGACCGAACTCGAGGCTGCCGCGTTCCGGCGCCTCGTCAGCCACCTGCGCAAGCGCACTGATGTGCAGAACATCGACCTGATGAACCTGGGCGGGTTCTGCCGCAACTGCCTGTCGAACTGGCTGAAGGACGCGGCGGACGAACAGGGCGTGGCGCTCGACAAGGAAGCCGCGCGCGAACACGTCTATGGCATGCCCTACGCCCAGTGGAAGGAAAAGTACCAGACCGAGGCGACGGCGGAGCAGGCTGAGAAGCTGAAGCACTCGCATCCGGGACATTAGCAGAGTTCGCAACTTCGCTGCGCAAAACGCACGGCTTTCGCTGGACAAGTCCGGCTCGGGTCCCGCATGAGTAGGCCATCAATTCAGTTAGTCCGGGGAGCAACCGCCATGGACGCCAAGACCAATTTCGCGCAGGGCCAGCTCAAGAGCTTCATCGCCCGCATCGAGCGGCTGGAAGAAGAAAAGAAGGCCATCGCCGCCGACATCAAGGAAGTCTACGCGGAAGCCAAGGGTACCGGCTTCGACACCAAGATCATGCGAAAGGTAGTGTCCTTGCGTAAGAAGGACGCCGCCGAGCGGCAGGAGGAAGAGGCGATTCTCGACCTCTATCTCAGCGCGCTGGGCATGGCGCCTGCCGATCAGGGCGAAGACGAGTAATCCTTCAGACCGCCACTTGCCGGAGCACGAAGGCGACGGCGGCAAGCGCGGCCACGCTCATGAACCAGATGGCGATGAACCATGCCAGCCGCTTCCACAACGGCCCGGCATCGGATTGGTGCCGCCGGGTGGTCATGGCTAGTGATAGCCTTCGCCAGCCTTCACCTTGCCCTTGAACACCCAGTAGGCATAGGCCGTGTAGCCCAGGATGACCGGCAGCAGGATGGTCGCGCCGACCAGGGTGAAGGCAAGACTTGAGGCGGGCGCGGCTGCGTCCCAGATGGTCAACGATGGCGGCACCATGTGCGGATAGAAGCTGATGCCGATGCCGGCGAAGGACAGGATGAAGATGGCCAGCGAGGCAAGGAACGGGGTGGCGTCGCGCTTGTCGCGCAGGCCGGTATAGAGGGTCCAGGCTGCCAGGGCGAGCAGCAACGGCACGATGCCCGAATACAGCATGGTGGGCCACGCGAACCAGCGCTCCCAGTAGACCGGGTCCTGGAAAGGGGTGAGGATGCTTACGAGCCCGATGGCGGCCAGCGTGGTTATGCCGGCGATACGGGCATAGCGGCGCATCCTTTCCTGAATTGCGCCTTCTGTCTTCATGACCAGCCAGGTGGCGCCCAGCAGCACATAACCAACAGCGGTCGCCAGGCCGGTAAGGATGGAAAACGGCGTCAGCCAGTCCCACCAGCCGCCGGCATAGGCGCGGCCTTCGATGTGTATGCCCTGCACCAGCGCGCCAAGCGCGATGCCCTGCATGAGCGAGGCGACGAGGGAGCCGAGGAAGAAGGCGCGGTTCCAGACGGGTTTCCAGCGTTGAGTGCGCCAGCGGTATTCGAAGGCAACACCACGGAACACCAGCGCCAGCAACATCAGGATGATGGGCATGTACAAGGCTGGCATGACGACGGCATAGGCCAGCGGAAACACCGCAAACAGGCCGCCGCCGCCGAGGATCAGCCAGGTCTCGTTGCCGTCCCAGACGGGAGCCACCGTGTTCATCATCACGTCTTGCTCTTCCTCGTTGCGGCCGGTGGGGAACAACATGCCGACGCCGAGGTCGAACCCGCCGAGCACCACGTAGAGCAGCACCGCAAAGGCGATAAGGCCGGCCCAGATGAAGGCGAGAATTTCAAACTCCATGGCTCATTCTCCCGGTTCTGCAACGATGGCGCGCGCGGCGGGGTTGACGCCGGCCGAGCGCAGCGGGCCTAAGGACAGCGCATCGTCGTGGGTTTCCGGCGGTTCCGACATCAGCCGAAGCAGGTAGAACACGCCAGCGCCGAAGACGAAGAAGTAGACCACGGCGAACGAGGCCAGCGAGGCGGCAACGGCCGGCGCATCGATGGGCGAAAGCGAGTCCGAGGTGCGCAGCAGGCCGTAGACGGTGAAGGGCTGGCGGCCGACCTCGGTGGTGACCCATCCGGCGAGTATAGCAACGAAGCCGGCAGGTCCCATGACCAGGGCTGCCCGGTGCAGCCACGTCCAGTCGTAAAGGCTGCCGCGCCAGCGGGCCCACAGCGACCACAGACCGAGTCCCAGCATGGCAAAGCCGAGGCCAACCATGACGCGGAAAGACCAGAACACGATGGCGACCGGCGGTTCGTTCTCGTCAGGCACGGTATCGAGGCCGGCAAGCGGCGCATTCAGGTCGTGCTTCAGGATGAGGCTGGAGGCCTTGGGGATCTGGATGGCGTAATCGACGCGCTTTTCGGACTGGTCGGGAATGCCGAACAGGATCAGGGGTGCTCCGTCCGGATGGCTGTCGAAGTGGCCTTCCATGGCCATCACCTTGACCGGCTGGTGTTCGAGCGTGTTGAGGCCATGCATGTCACCGGCGAAAATCTGGACGGGTGTAACCAGCGCTGCCATCCACATGGCCATGGAGAAGTCGGTGCGCACGGGACCCGTGGTGAGACCCTTGAGCAGGTGCCAGGCCGCTGTCGCGCCTACCACGAGTGCGGTGGTGAGGTAGGCGGCGAGCACCATGTGGACGAGACGGTAGGGGAAGGAGGGGTTCAACACGATGGCCGACCAGTCTTCCGGCACGAACTGGCCGGCCTCGTTGATGGCGTAGCCGGCGGGTGTCTGCATCCAGGAGTTCACCGACAGGATCCAGGTGGCGGACATCAGGGTGCCGAAGGCGACCATGGCGGTGGCAAACATGTGCAGGCCGTTGCCGACGCGCTCGCGGCCAAACAGCATGATGCCGAGGAAGCCGGCCTCGAGGAAGAAGGCTGACAGCACCTCGTATGCCATCAGGGGACCGAGGACCGGTCCGGTCCTGTCGGAGAACACCGACCAGTTGGTGCCGAACTGGTATGACATGACGAGGCCGGAGACCACGCCCATGCCAAACGCCACAGCGAAGATCTTCTTCCAGTAGTCGAACAGGGTGAGATAGTCGCGCCTGCCGGTCCACAGCCAAAGGCCGTTGAGTACCGCAAGGTAGCTGGCCAGGCCGATGGAAAAGGCCGGGAATATGATGTGAAACGATACGGTGAATGCAAATTGCATCCGCGCCAGTATCTCGGCGGTCAATTAAGGCATTTCGGGCTCCCGTGCTATGACCTGCCCGTCAGCTTACACGAGAGTTTCGCCGCATAAAAAATCTAGTTTTTTCAATACATTAAATGTGCCGGATTGACGTGGCGCAGCGCCCGCCGCGCCGTCAAATGAAAACGGCTCCCGCCGGGTGACGGAAGCCGCTCAATGCCTTGGAAGGCTGAATGCTTACTGGTTGCCGTTGCCGAAGGTCAGCGGGGCTTCAACCACTTTCAGAACTTCAGCTGCGCGGCTGTCTGACTGCTGCCAGGAGACGGGCGCAAGCTGGAAATTGCCCTTGGACGTGCGGTTGACCACCTGGCTGTCGCCTTTGGCGGAGCGGTTGACGCCGGATTCAGCCTCAACGGCCTCTTCATCGTCGCTGCCCATGAAGACCGAGATCAGCCGGGACAGGGCGGACTTCTCTTCGTCGTCGAGCGCCGGGATCTGGTTTGCCTCATCACGCACGAACGGCTGCGGCGCGCCATCGCGGCGGGCAAGCGCTTCGGTGTTTGAGAACAGGTCGCTCAGGCTGGTGGTGTTGGCGTAGATCACAGACAGCGGGCGAAGCTCTTCTTCAACGCGGATGCCGTTGTCGAGGCCGGCCTTGGTCGAAGTGTTGCTGGCCAGCAGGGCGGAGCGGTCTTCATAGCCGAGCGAGGCGATGGTGGTCGGACCGAGGTTGCCACGGACCGGCGATTCCGAGGCGGCGATGTTGAAATTCTGGTTGGTCGGCACAGGCGCGGAGGCCGGCTCGATCTTCATGTTGGCAGCTGCCAGCATGAGCACCTCGATCGGCTTCGGACGCGGCTTCGGCACGGCGCGAAGGTTTGCCATCTGCTGCGGTGCCTGCTCAGCCGACGGCGAAGGCGGAGTGGACTTGGACATGGCAGCCAGAACGGCATCGGCCATGGAAGCCTGGATCAGGTCGATCGGTCCGGACTGGGCTTCGGTTTCTTCCTGGTCCTGATCCTTGACCGGCGGCTCATAGGACGCCATGCGGCTATTGCCGGTTTCACGAGCTGCAATCAGCGTATTGCCAACGCCGCTGCCACGGGCGTTCACGGTGCCGCGGTACTTGCGGGAAATGCTGGCGAAACGCGACGGGCTCATGCGCGGCCAGTGGCGCACATTGCCGGAGTCGATGTGCACGAAGCCGTACTTGCCGGACTTAGGATAGTAACCCACGCCGCCGACCTTGCGGACCAGGGCCGAGCCCATGATCTTTTCGACCGGAACATCAGGGAAATAGAAGTCGATGGCCTTGCCGAGCATGTGCTGCGACTTGGTTGCCACCTTGCGGCCAATGCGCTTGAGCATGGCGTTGGTGCGCGGGCTGCGGTAGCCGGAAACGATGTGGACCGGCTTCTTCGAGCCGAGGTCGGCGTGCAGTTCCCAGAGCAGGTCAACCGTTTCGAGCGACATCTTGGTCGGCTCGTTGCGGCGCCAGTCGCGCAGGAACCAGTTGATCTTCTTGATGGCTTCGGGGTCGTAGCGGCCATTGCGCTTGTAGGTAACCGTGATGGTTTCCTTGGTGTGGGTGAAGTACATCGACAGGGTACGGGTTTCCGCAGATGCCGAGGCCGCGCCGCATGACATTGCGCTCACGCCAAGCACGGCAGCAAAGCAGCCGCCAAGTACACCCGTCTTAACCTGGGAGGCCGCCGCAGACATACGGGCGACCCAAGGGTCCCTGCCAATCATCCAATACCCAACGGAGCGAGCGCTCCGAATCCCCTACTAAATCTACCCCAAGCAGATTTGACAAATCTACTGCAAGCAGTCTTTAAAGACCACAAGAATAAGGCTGCTATGGGGCAGCGTTCCTACTCACGGGATGAGCATGTCAGACCATGCTTAACGGGCGATTAAGACGGCCCCTCCGGGCCGCCCGGAACGTGTCAGCGCAGTACCGACCGTTCCGCATCCAGAGCCCGGGCCAGATGTTCGTCTCGCTTGTAAATATCTGGAAAATAAGCAAGTTTCCCGGCTTCGTCGGTCCAGGCCGTGAAGTATGTCAGGTGGACCGGAAGCTTCTTCTCCATCTGGACGGGGGTGTTCTTGCCGGAGGCGATGGTGCTGGCCACCTTGTCATCGGACCAGCCCAGAACGTGCGTCGCGAGGTCGCGCGGATTCTGCACGCGCACGCAGCCGTGGCTGAAGGCGCGGGACTCGTTGTCGAACAGCGAGCGCTTCGGCGTGTCGTGCACATAAATGGCGTGGCTGTTGGGGAACAGGAACTTCACTTCGCCCAGAGCGTTCTTCGGTCCGGGCTTCTGGCGGATGCCGACGCCGCCGTCATAATTCCACCAGTCGACATTGTAGCCCGAGACGCGCTGGCCACGGTTGTTCACCGCCTCGTAGCCGCGTTCCTCGAGATAGCCAGGATTGGCACGCAGCTTGCGCAGGTACTCGTTGCGGATGATCGACTGCGGGATGCCCCAGTACGGATTGAACTCCACCCGTTCCATCTCGTCGGAGAAGAAATAGGTCTGGTTGGCGGGCTTGCCGACGATGACGCGGGTTTTCCACTCGATGGCGTCGTTGTTGATGATGCGCATCTCGAACGCCGGCTGATTGACCAGGATGTAGCGCTTGCCGAGATTGCGCGGAAGCCAGCGCAGCCGCTCCATGTTCATGGCCAGCTGTTCCGAGCGCTTGACCTGGGTCTTGCCGTTAAGCGCTGCAATGGTGTTCCGGCCGGCCATGCCGTCGGTCGAAAGGCCGGCGCTCTTCTGGAAGGCCTTGAGGGCCGCGACATCGGCTTCGGACATGGTCTGGGAGGCGTTGTCGGCTGCCAGCACCGCTGCTTCCGAACCAAACATCGGGGCATCGGTCGCAACCGTGCCTGACTCGGCCGTTTCTTCTGAATTCTTGATGAAATTCAACTGCTTGAGGCGCTTGCGCAGGAGCGGAACGCGTTCATCGGTGACGCCCAGCTTGAGCAATGCACCCTCGGGAATCACGATCTGCTGTTCGTTGCGTTCGCTTGCGCCGAGGCGGATCAATTCCTCGCGGAAGGCCTTGTAGGCGGGCAGGGTGGGGTGAAGCCGCATCAGCCAGTCTGCCGGTTGCGGGTGGCTGGCGAGCGAGGCGGCTGCGTCGGCTGCGGCCACATGCGGGGGCACGAGGTCGTGATAGCCGGAAATCTTCTTCGGCGTGACGAGGCCGCCCGAGGCATGGTGGGCATAGCGCAGCGCCATTGCCGTAAGCTCGAGATCAAACCTGGCAAGCGTGGCCGGATCGGTGCCGAGGTTTTCGGGTTTGCCGGCCGACGCCAACGTGGGCAGCAGGTAGTAGTCGGGATCAAGACCCTCGCGCTCTGCAGCGCGCAGCACCTTCAGGACGGCTTCGGCCCGCGCCGACGGTTTGCTGTCTTCGATCCACAGCGGCGCGAAGGCCCGCTTGCCGTAAAGTTTCGCGATTGCCGACAGCTGGTCCTTCGACACCTTGACGCCGTCTACTCCGGCCTTCAGCGCAACGAATGCTGCCTGGGCGACCGGGTCGGACAATTTGATCTCGTCGAGCTGATCGGAAACGTCGACCGTTGCTCCCGCCTCGGCGGCAAAGACCGGACCTTGCGGGCGCGGCTGCTTGAGGTCGGCCTTGACGAGGCTGACCAGCGGATCGGCAGCATAAGTGTAATACTGTTCGCCGGTTGAGGCGACGTCCGGGCCGTCATCGTCGTCAAAGGTGACGCGCATGCGGTCGCGGCGGTTGAGCTCATCCTCAAAATCGCGGGCATCGCCGAAGCTGGAGAAGAAGCCTCGATTCCGGTTGAAGAAGTCGAATTCGCGGGTGCGTGTGGTTTCGCGTTCGCGCTGCTGGCGGAACTGGCGCTGCTGACGCTGCTGACGCTGCTGACGCTGCGACCAGTAGCTGCCTTCACCCACCGAACTGTGGCTGGTGAAGTTGGTCCGCTGCTCGGCCGGGGCCTGCGTGACGGCAGCCGGAAGCACGATGCAGCTTGCGAGCAGGAGCGCACTCAGACGCGAAACCATGAAAAGACCTCTCTGGTTATGCACGCCGACTAAAGCCACAGCCGGGCGCGCTACGCAACAGTAGTATAAGGGGAGAGGGGCAGAAAAAGTTCAATTATCCGCGAGCTTCAAGTCCCAGATCGCGCATCTTGCGGTACAGGGTGGACCGTCCGATGCCCAGTTTGCGCGCGACTTCCGACATCTGGCCGCGATAGCGGGTGAGGGCGAGGCGAATCATGTCGGCCTCGATTTCTTCCAGCGTGCGGATGTGGCCACCATCGGTGACCGCAGGGATGCCATAGGCCATGCCGTCGGCGATCATGCCGGAGGGGCTGGAGGCATTTGCCGGTGCGCTGACGACCGAGCCGATTATGGCGTCGGCGCCGGTGGCCCTGGGTGCTTCGGGACGCGGCACCGGCGCGGGCGGAACTTCGACCTCGAAGCCCTCGGTGAGTGCAGCGATCTGCGGAAAATCGGCGACGGTCAGCTCGGCGCCTTCGCACATGACGATGGCGCGGAACACCGTGTTCTCAAGCTGGCGGACGTTGCCGGGCCAGTTGTAGGCCTTGAGCATTTCGAGCGCATGGTCGGTGATGCCGGTGATGCGGCGGCCTTCCTCGGCGGCAAAGCGGGTGATGAAGTGACGGGTCAGGGGCGGGATGTCCTCGATGCGCTCGCGCAAGGGGGGCGCCATGACGGGGAACACATTGAGGCGGTAATACAGGTCTTCACGGAACTGCCCGGCCTTGACCATCTCGATCATGTTGCGGTTGGTCGCCGAGATGAGGCGGATGTCGACCTTGACCGGTTTGCGGGAGCCTACGGGATCGATCTCGCCTTCCTGCAGGGCGCGCAGCAGCTTGACCTGGATGTCGAACGGCAGTTCTGCCACTTCATCGAGGAACAGGGTGCCGCCGTCGGCTTCCTGGAACTTGCCGATATGCTTGCCGACCGCGCCGGTGAAGGAACCCTTCTCGTGGCCGAACAGGATGCTCTCGACAAGGTTTTCCGGCAGTGCGCCGCAGTTGACCGCGACGAACGCCTTGCCGCGGCGCTCACTCTCGCCCTGGATGGCGCGGGCGATCATTTCCTTGCCGACGCCACTCTCGCCCTCGATCAGGACAGGAATGCTGGACTGGGCGGCGCGCTTGCCAAGGCGGACCAGGTTGTTCATTGCCGGCGAAGCGATGATGAGGTCGTCGAACGACATGGCGCCGGAGACCTTCTGGTTCAGCCGCTTCACTTCCTCGGTGAGCGCGTTGACCTTGAGCAGGTTCTGGATCGACACCTTGAGGCGCTCCGGATTGACCGGTTTCACCACGAAGTCGTCTGCACCGGCGCGCATTGCCTTGACCACAGTCTCAATGGAGCCCTGGGCGGTCTGGACGATTACCGGCACGGTGGCGCGGTAGGCGGAGAGGCGCTCAAGAAACTCGAGTCCGTCGATCTCGGGCATGACCAGGTCGAGGATGATCAGGTCGACCGGCTTTGATCGGCTGGATTCGAGGATGTCGAGGCCCTGGGTTGCGCTGCCGGCCGACACGGGTTCGAAGCCGAACCGCTTGACCAGTTCTTCAAGGATGCGGCGCTGGGCCGGATCGTCCTCTACTATCAGGATCTTGTGAGGCATGCTGTCTCTTGGCGTTGTTATTACTGCCGTAGGCGAATGCTTGGCGGTTTCCGCCCGGCGGCAATGCCCACACGGGGGCACGCAGCCGCAGCGAATTTCAACGATGATGATGCCAGCCATTGGTAAAGGTGTGCTTAAGATGAGCCAGATTGATACAGCTTGATGATTTTCCGGAAATGATGCCCAAACTGGCTTGTTTGGCCGCATTCGAGCGGTCATATGTTGGCTCAAGAGACAATCCGCGCAAAAATCTGCCCTAGCAACGGAGAAGACATGAAATCCGCCACCGACCCTCGTTTCCACGTTCGCGCCGCTGCCGGACAGACCGCCGCCTGCCACGCTGCCGCAAACCTTGGAGAGCTGCCGGAGTGGAATCTGGATGACCTGTACGAAGGTCCCGACAGTGCGCAGTTCAAGGCCGACATGGACAAGGCGGCCAGCGAGGCTGCCCGGTTTGCCAGCCAGTACCAGGGCAAGCTGGACACGCTTCTCGATGGCGGCAAGGGCGGTGACGCGGTCAGTGCGGTGATCAAGGACTATGAAGGACTGTCGGACCTGTTCGGCCGGATCGGCTCGTACATGATGCTTTATTACGTGGGCAACACCACCGACCCCAAGCGGCAGAAGTTCTACGGTGACGTGTCGCAGAAGCTGACCGCCATCACCACCGGGCTTGTATTCTTCGAGCTGGAGTTCAACCGGCTGGAAGAAGAAGCGCTCGACAAGGCGATGAAGACGTCGGCCGCGCTGGCGCACTACCGGCCCTGGATCGACGATCTCAGGAAGGAAAAGCCGTACCAGCTCGAGGACCGGGTGGAGCAGCTGTTCCACGAGAAGTCGGTAACGGCGGCGGGCGCCTGGAACCGGCTGTTCGACGAAACGCTGGCGGCGCTGAAGTTTACCGTCAACGGCGAGGAGCTGACGCTGGAGCCGACCCTCAACCTGCTCCTGTTAAAGGACCGGGTGAAACGGGAGAAGGCGTCCGACGCGCTGGCGCTGGCATTTGCGAAGAACATTTCTCTGTTCACCACCATCACCAACACGTTGGCCAAGGACAAGGAAATCTCTGACCGCTGGCGTGGTTTCAAGGATGTGGCCGAGGCACGCCACCTGTCAAACCGGGTGGAAGGGCCTGTGGTGGACGCACTGGTGAGCGCGGTTCGCGAGTCCTACCCCAAGCTGTCGCACCGCTATTATGCGATGAAGGCGAAGTGGCTGGGCCTCGACAAGATGATGCACTGGGACCGCAATGCGCCGCTGCCGGACCAGGACGACTCCAAGGTGCCATGGGACACTGCGCGGGCAATGGTGCTGGATGCCTATGCGGGCTTTGCGCCGGAGATGGCCGACATTGCCCGGCGCTTCTTCGACGAGCGCTGGATCGATGCGCCGGTCAGGCCGGGCAAGTCATCCGGGGCGTTCGCGCATCCGACGGTACCTTCGGCGCACCCCTACGTGATGCTGAACTACCAGGGCAAGACGCGGGACGTGATGACGCTGGCGCACGAGCTCGGCCACGGGGTGCACCAGGTGCTGGCGGCCAAGCAGGGGCCGCTGATGGCGTCCACGCCGCTGACGCTGGCCGAGACGGCGTCGGTGTTCGGCGAGATGCTGACGTTCCGCTCGCTGCTGAAGCAGACCACCGACCCGGCAAAGCGCAAGGTGCTGCTGGCCGGCAAGGTCGAGGACATGCTCAACACGGTGGTGCGCCAGATCGCGTTCTACAGTTTCGAGCGCGAGGTGCACGAGAGCCGGCGCGACGGCGAACTGACCGCAGACCAGATCGGCGAGCTGTGGATCAATTCCCAGAAGGAAGCGCTGGGCGATGCAATCGAGTTCGGACCGGGCTACGAGACGTTCTGGGCCTACATTCCGCACTTCATCCACTCGCCGTTCTATGTGTACGCCTATGCGTTCGGCGACTGCCTGGTGAACTCACTGTATGCGCGCTACCTGGAGGCAGAAGAAGGCTTCCAGCAGAAGTACTTCGAGATGCTGAAGGCGGGCGGCACCAAGCACCATTCGGAACTGCTGAAGCCATTCGGCCTCGATGCCACGGACCCTGCGTTCTGGCACAAGGGCCTCGCCATGATCGAAGGCTTCATCGACGAGCTGGAAAACATGGAGGCGGCCGCAAGCTGAGGCGCACGCATGATGCAGGTCTCTCCCCATTCCGCGCTCAACCCCGACCGGCTGCCGCGTCCGTTCACGGTGGGGCTAAAGGCGTTCGACCCGGTCAACTGGATCGTGCCGGACCTGCACCTGGTGGACCAGGTGCGCGAGAAGGCCGGTCACTTTGACCATCGCCGCGACGTGGTGTTCGTAGCCGAAGCAGACATGCTGGAGGCGCAGGCGGAAGTGCTGGAGATGCTGCTCGGCTACCTGCCGGAGCGCTATCCGGAGCTTTGGCGGGTGGCGGACGGCGAGGTGACCATCGTGCCGGCAGGGCTTACCTACCGGGTGGACGAATTCGCCGGGCGGCCGCTGGAACTGGCGTGCCGGCTGATCCAGGATGATCTCGTCATCATGCGCAAGGGCGAGGGCGGCTACCGGATCGCGGCGGGGGCGGTGTGTTTTCCGTCCACCTGGATCCTGGCGGAAAAGTTTGGAAAGCCAATCGCCGACGTACATGCGTCGGTGCCCGGGTTCCAGCGCGGCAGCCGGTCTGGCGCGCTGGTGGATCGCATATTCGAGAACCTGAAGGTGGAAGCGCCGGTGGAGCGGTGCAACTGGACCATCTTCGAGGTGCCGGACCTGCACCATCCGAAACGGCATTTCGAGCATCAGCGCTTCGAGGGCAAGACCGAGCGGCTGGTGCTGGACAGCTTCCTGCGGGCCGAGCGGCAAACGCTGAGACGATTGCCCAGCTCGGGCGACGTGCTGTTCACGATCCAGATCATCGTCGATCCGGCGACTGAACTGCTGAAGCATCCGCAGCGGGCCGAGATTGCCGCCACCTTGAAGGGCCACGTCGAGAGCATGAATGCCGACGAACTAGCCTACAAGGGCATCACCGGGTACCAGGACATGATGGTGGCGGAACTTGAGCAGCTGGCTCAGAGTTGAAGCCGCATGATGGCGGATGACGACAACACACCAAGGGACAACGAAGCCAACCGGCTTTCAGGCCGGTTGAGCCGGTATGCGCGCGTCGGCACGGGCGTGGGTACGGCGGCGGCGCGGGTTGCGGCAGGCCGGGCGTTCTCGTCCGGCGGCGGCGACATGACGGCGGAGGCGAAGCTGTTCCGGCAGGCGCTGGGCACGCTGAAAGGCCCGCTGATGAAGGTGGCGCAGTTGCTGGCGACCATTCCCGAGGCGCTGCCGGCGGAGTTTGCCGAGGAACTGGCGCAACTGCAGAACGAGGCGCCCGCCATGGGCTGGCCGTTCGTGCGCCGGCGCATGGCGGCGGAACTGGGACCGGACTGGCAGCAGAAATTCGGCTCGTTCGAGCGCGAGGCCGCGGCGGCGGCGAGCATGGGCCAGGTGCACCGGGCAACCTCGCTCGAGGGCGAGCCGCTGGCCTGCAAGCTGCAGTATCCGGACATGGCGTCGGCGGTGGAGGCGGACCTTTCGCAGCTCAAGATGCTGTTTGCGCTGCACCGGCAAATGAGCCGGGCCATAGACACGACAGAAATCGCCGGCGAGATCGGTGCGCGGCTTCGCGAGGAGCTGGACTATGTGCGCGAAGCCGGTCACATGCGGCTGTACAAGGCAATCCTTGCCGAGCGCCCGACGATCCGGATTCCCGAACTGAAGGAAGATCTGTGCACCCGCCGGCTGATCACCATGCAGTGGCTGGAGGGCCGCAAGCTGCTGGAGTTCAAGCAGGCCGACGAGGACACCCGCAACCTGCTTTGCCGGCACATGTTCGATGCCTGGTGGCGGCCGTTCACCAGCCACGGGGTCATTCACGGCGACCCACACCTGGGCAACTACACGGCATGGGAAGAGGCCGACGGCACGGTGAAAGGGCTGAACCTGCTCGACTATGGCTGCATCAGGGTGTTTCCGCCGTCGTTCGTGAGGGGCGTGATCGAACTGTACCGGGGGCTGCAGCACGACAAGCGAGACCAGATCGTGCATGCCTACGAGATCTGGGGCTTCAAGGGTCTCAATGACGAGCTGATCGATATCCTCAACGTGTGGGCGCGGTTCATCTACGGGCCGTTGCTGACCGACAAGGTCATGGCGATTTCGGATGGTTCTTCCTCGGCTGCTCAGTATGGCCGCAGCCAGGCGTTCACCGTGCACAAGGAACTGAAGGAAAAGGGTCCGGTGCGGGTGCCAAGGGAGTTCGTGTTCATGGACCGGGCAGCGATCGGGCTGGGTTCGGTGTTCATTCACCTGAGGGCGCGGATGAACTTCCACCGGCTGTTCGAGGATGCGCTGGACGCCTGGCCGCTGGACACGGTGGGCGAGCGGCAGCAGGCAGCACTCGACGCTGCCGGCGTGGCGCCGCAGATCGAGGCGGCGTAAAGTCACTGCCCATGACAACGCCGCACGCCCAATCCGCCCCCAATGGCGCCGGCTGGAACGAGTGGATCGCCACCCGCTTCCGTGATGCCGCCCGGCTGCTCGAACAGCAGGGCGCCGACCCATTCCGCACCGGTGCGTATGCCCGTGCTGCCACTGCGCTGAATGGAATGGAGCAAAGCGTTGCCGACATCCATGCGCACGAAGGCGTTGACGGGCTGATTGCGCTGCCGGCCATCGGCAAGTCGCTGGCGGCTGCGATTGCCGAGATGCTGCAGACCGGCAAGTGGCAGCAACTGGAGCGGCTGCGCGGTTCGCTCGATCCGGTGAAGCTGTACCAGACCATTCCCGGCATCGGGCCGAAACTGGCGGCGGAAATTGCCAAGGCGCTCGACGTGGATACGCTGGAGGAACTCGAAGCGGCGGCTCATGACGGGCGGCTGGAAAAGGTTGCCGGCGTGGGCGAACGGCGCGCCGCCTCGATCCGGCATTCGCTAGCCAGCATGCTGCAGCGCCGGCGTCCGCTGGCGCGGGCACAGACGAATGCGCGGCCACCGGCAACGGACGTGCTGAGCGTCGACGAGGAATACCGGCGCAAGGCAAAGGCGGGCAAGCTGCCGGTGATCACGCCGCGCAGGTTCTCTTCCAACGACCTGCCAATCCTGCACACCAGCCGGGGCGAGTGGCACTTCACCGCGCTTTATTCCAATACGCCCAGGGCGCACGAACTGGGCCGCAACCGCGACTGGGTGGTGATCTACTATCATCACGATCACGAGCCGGAAGCGCAGTGCACCGTGGTGACGGAGCACGCGGGGCCATTGCGCGGCTTGCGCGTCATTCGCGGGCGCGAGCGCGAATCCGGCGCGACGTACGCCCATCCTGGAACGAGCAGCGCGCCTTCGGCCGACTAGACGCCGAACGGATAGGTGTCCGGCACACCCTCCATCTTGCCCGCCGGCAGGGGCGTAATGGCGCTGGTCTCGTTGATCCAGATGTACTCGTCGAACTGCTTCGGCAGCACGGCTTCGAAGTAGTGGCTGGCGAGTTCGGTCTCGGGCCGGTAGATCACCCCGATGGCGCGCTCAAGCCGGGGCTTGGCCAGTTCCTCGACGAGGTCGAGTTCATGGCCGGGGCGCATCGGCAGGATGAGGCCCGGAAGGCCGGTGCGATGGAACTGGCGCTCGTAGCTTTGCGGGTGCGAGGGCTGCACTGCCTTGATCGTCATTGGCCCATCCCAAGTGGAGGCGGCGGCCACGGTGCCGTGGTCGGTGCCGAAGCCGATGTTGAAGGTCTCGCCCGGATAGCCCTTGCGGCACAGCTCGCCGATATTGTGTTCGCCGCGCTGCGACATTTCGGTGGCGGAGGCGTCGCCGACATGGGAGTTGTGCGCCCACACCACCGCCTTCGACCGGGGGCCGTGGAAGCCGAGCACGTTCTGCAGCGTCTCGAACATGTGGCCATCGCGCAGGTTCCACGAGGCGCGCGAGCCGTAGTACATGATGCGATAGTAGCGCTCGGCATTAGCGACGAGCTGGGCGTTCTGGCTGGCGTCGAGGAAGCGCTCGCCGTCGCGCTCGACGTAGTGGTGCCGCCTGGCGAAGAGGTCGGAGAGCATCTTCGACACGGCATCCTCGCAGCTGCGATACACGTCGCGCAGGGCGGCGCGTCCATAGGCGGCGGGGTCGGCCTCCCACGGGGTGAGGCAGCCATAGCGGTGGCGGGCCAGTTCGGCCAGTTGCGGGTCGACGTCGTCGAGGTAGGCGGTGATGGCGTCGACCGACACGTGAAGACTGTAAAGGTCGAGCCCGTAAAAGCCGGCGCGGCGCTCAAGCGGCAGGGATGCATTGCAGGCGTGGAGCCAGTCGACGAACTCGCGGGTTTCCTCGTTGCGCCACATCCAGGTGGGGAAGCGGGCAAACGCTTCCCACTCGCTGGGTTTCGCCTCGCGGTGGCGGACATAGTGGTCGATGCGGGCGGCGTCTGGCCAGTCGGCTTCGGCAGCGACGATGGTGAAACCTTTCTCCTCGATCAGCCGCTGGGTGATGCAGGCGCGCATCCGGTAGAACTCGGAGGTGCCGTGGCTCGCCTCGCCGATCAGCACGATGCGGGCGTCGCCGATGCGCTGCATGAGGCCATCGAGAGAGGCATCGGCGATGGTCTCGAAGCTCTCCGCGTGCCGGGCGATGAGGCCGGGTAGGCCGTCGCTGGTGACGGGCCGGGACTGGATGATCCGTGGCGGCATCTTTTCGGCATCGCCCGGTTCGGCCTCCCAGCCTTCCTCGCCGATCAACGGCACGAAACGCACGTCGGCCAGGTCCTCGCGGTCGAACTGGCCCTTCTCGCGCCGGGTGATGCGGATGAGTTCCTGCGCGGTTTGCGAACGGCCGACCGGCACGACAAGGCGGCCGCCTTCGGCAAGCTGGGCCTTGAGGCTCTCGGGTACTTCCGGTGCGCCGGCAGAGACGAGAATGGCGTCGAAGGGCGCATGCTCGTCCCAGCCGCGGGTGCCGTCGGCGTGGATGACGTGGACGTTGTCATAGCCCTCGTCCGCAAGTGCGGCTGCAGCTTTCTCGGCAAGCTGGGCGATGCGTTCGACGGTGTAAACCTCGCTGGCGATCTCGGCCAGCACGGCGGCGGCATAACCCGAGCCCGCGCCGATCTCGAGCACCTTCTCGCCACCCTTGAGCGCCAGCGCCTCGACCATGTAGGCGACGATGTAGGGTTGCGAGATGGTCTGGCTGGCGGCAATGGGCAGCGGCCGGTCCGCATAGGAAAGGTGGCGGTGTTCTGCCGGCACGAATGCCTCGCGCTGCACCGTTTCCATCGCCTTGAGCACCAGCGGGTCGCGCACGCCCCGGGCGTGGATCTGCCGGCGAACCATTTCCCTGCGGGCCATTTCCTGTCCGGTCATCGGTTTCGCCTCGCTCCATGTTGAGGGTTGTCCTGCAACAGAAGCGAAAATCATCAGTTCACACATTAATCGAGATCAATTCTGCGCGGTTGCAGCGGCGGCACCGTGGATGGAGGTGCGGCCAAAGTGCAAGTGGCGTTGACGGGCGCGCACTTGCTAGGTATTGCAATCGAAGAGAACGCAGCGCGCGTTGGCGTTGCGCAAATCAAAGAACCAGACAACAAGCACACTTGAGGGCACGTTCACATGGCTGGCGAAGATCGTTTTACCGCTGATATTCTCGACAGTACCGGCACCGACCACGTCGCGACTTATGCAGGGTTCATCAAGTACGCAGTGGCGCTGGCGCTGGCCTGTTTCGTCATCCTTACGGCACTGTGCGTGTTCGCATTCGCGCCGAGCGGCGCGATGTCGCTGGTGCTGGGCTTCGGCGGCCTGATCCTCGGCCTGCTGGCGGTCATCGTCGACATCCGCATCGGTTCGGGCAAGTGGCGGCTGTCAGGCGCTGTGGCCGCCGTGTTCGCACTGCTCGCCGCGATGATGGTGGCCTGAGCCCGCTGGTTCCACGCGGACTTGATCGCAATCTGATGCGCGGCTAGCGTTGCTCTCATGGCGCATTGATTTGCGCCGCTCAGGAGCTTTTGACATGGCCGGCATGACACCCCAGGACGCAGCTGAAGCCGCGGCGGAGGCTGCGCAGGCCGCACAGCTTGCCGCCGAGAGGGCGCAAGCGCTCGCCGACCAGGCGAGGCTGGTGACGGACACCGGCGGTGCCGGGCTCGACCCCATATTCTTGCAAATCGCGGCATTTGTGCTGGTTGCCTTGCTGGCGGCCGGCGTTGGTGGCGTTGTGGCGAGCCATCGCGGCGCGCGCCAGGTGGTGCCGTTCATGCTGGCCGGGGCCGGGCTTGCCTGTTTCGTGATGGCGGCGGCCGGGCTGTTCTGGCCAGCGGGCGTAGGGATGCAGGGAGCCTGGACCGCATCGAAGGTGAAGCTGGCGGGCATGGCCATCGCAGCGCTTGCCGGGGCCTATGCGGGCAAGGCCGGGGTATTGCTGTTGGCGCGCGACGACGGATTTAGCCCGCGCATCCGGCAGCTGGAGGTCAGCAACACGATCCTCGGGGTGGCAGGCGTGGTCGTTGCGTTGCTGGCGATGATGCTGCTGGCGTTCGGTCATCCGGTCGCGCTGCTGGTGCTGTGCACGGTTGGCGGGGCGAGTGCAGCAGCAATGCAGGTGCTGCCGGCCAACGATGCGGGGCTTGAGCGCGTGCTGCCGATGACGCTTGCCGCTGCCGGCATCGGCGTTGCCGCCATTGGCGTCATGCTTGGCAACGTGGCCTTCGTGGTGGCGGGGCTTTTGACCGGTGCCGCCGGTGCCGGACTTGCGGTAATGGGCGGCAGCGCGCTGGGCTCGAACCTTGGCAAGTAAGATGGTCTATTCCACCGTCGCCGTGCTCGCCGTGGCCTACATTGCGGTGGCGGGCTTCATGTATGCCGCACAGCGCAGCTTCCTCTATGTGCCGGGCTCGAAACAGTTCGAGGCACCTGCCCCGGCCGGCCTTGAGGGCTACGAGGCGCGCGACATCGCGACGGCCGATGGCGAGACTCTGAAGGCCTGGTACACGCCGCCGCCGCACAACCCGGCCGCCGTCATCGTCTACCTGCACGGCAATGCCGGCACGCTGGCGGAACGCGCCGACCGGTTCAAGCTGTTCCGCGACGAGGGCTATGGCGTGCTGGCGCTGAGCTGGCGCGGCTATGGCGGGTCAACCGGCTCGCCCACGGAAGCGGGCCTGCTGGAGGACGCGCGCGCCGCGCTGAAAGTGGTGGAGGCCGAGGGCATTCCAATGAGCCGGGTGGTGCTGTTCGGCGAGTCGCTGGGCTCGGGCGTGGCGGTGCAACTGGCGGCAGATCCAGCAACGCGGCCGGCAGCGGTGGTGCTCGATGCACCGTTCACCTCTACCGCCGACGTTGCGCGGCTCACCTACTGGTACCTTCCGGTGGACATGCTGATGAAGGACCAGTTCCGCTCCGACCTGTTTGCGCCCAAGGTAACGGTGCCGGTGATGGTGCTGCACGGCACCGCGGACCGGGTGACGCCGTTCAGCTTCGGCGAGGCGCTGTCGAAGAAGTTTGCCGGGCCGGTTCGGTTCTACCCCATGCAAGGCGCGCCGCACGTGGCCGACCTGACGCCGGAAAGCTGGGGCGCAATCAAGGCGTTCCTGAGCGAACACGGCGTGCAGCACGCCAGCCGATGAAACGCGCGTCAGGCGTAGCCGAGCGGCAGCACCGTGGTGCGCTTGATTTCTTCCATCACGAAGCTGGACGACACGTCGGACAGTTCCACCCGCGAGATGAGGCGCTGGTAGAGCGCATCGTAGGCCTTCATGCTGGGCACGACTGCCTGCAGCAGGTAGTCGGTGTCTCCGGTGGTGCGATAGATGCCGATGATCTCGGGCAGGTCGCGCACTGCAGCACGGAAGGTCTCGAGCCATTCGGCGGTGTGATGGTTGGTGCGCACGGCGATGAATACGGTGAGCCCTACATTCAGCGCCTCGGGGTCGAGCAGCGTGACGCGGCCCACGATGATGCCCTTGTCCTCCATTTGCCGGATGCGGTTCCAGCAGGCGTTGCGCGACAGGTTGACCTGTTCGGCCAGTTCGTTGAGCGACAGGCTGGCGTCTTCCTGAAGCAATGTCAGCAGTTTTCGGTCAATCTGGTCAAGCATCTGTCATTTTCCAGCTATTGTGGGAAACTGTCCCAATATTATAGCGAATCAGATTGAAATTTGGGAGCCAATTCGATCAGGCCGCGGCTAGATTGTTCATGACAACCGGAACAGGGAGAGACCTGATGAAACGCACAATCGAAGCCGCCTTCCTCGATCATCCCAGCAGCGTGGGCGAGAGCTATGGCGAACATTTCATGTTTGCCAGCAGGTTCGGGCTAAAACTGATCGGTGCCGGCATTGCCGCGCTGGTGCACGGACTGCTGCCGTTTGCATTTGAAAGCACGGCAAGCCGTACGGTAAAGGAGTTGTATCCGCGCATCGCGAATCGCGGCAACGCCAATAACGCCTGACAGCAATGGACAACGCCTGATGTGCCGCTGGCTGGTCTACCGGGGTGAGCCCGTCTACCTCGACACGCTCGTCACCGAGCCCAAGCATTCGTTGATGGCTCAGAGCCTGAAGGCGCACGAGGCCAAGATCGAAACCAATGGCGACGGTTTCGGCGTGGGCTGGTATGGCGAGCGCGACGTGCCGGGTCTGTTCCGCGAGCCGTTTCCGGCGTGGAATGACGACAACCTGCGCGGCCTTTGCCAGCAGATCCGTTCGCGCTTCTTCTTTGCCCACGTGCGCTCGTCCACCGGTACGCCGGTGTCTCGGGCCAATTGCCATCCGTTCGTGATGGGCAAGTGGATGTTCATGCACAATGGCCAGATTGGCGGCTACGACCGGCTGCGCCGCGCGCTGGAATTCGAGATCGACGAGAAGGTTTACGCGCACCGCAAGGGCACGACGGATTCGGAACTGTTGTTCCTGATGGCGATGTCGCACGGCGGCGAGCGCGACCCCGTGGGCGCGTTGCGGTTTTCGCTGGCGCATGCGGAAAGCCTGATGCGGTCGAACGGGATTTCCGAACCGCTGAAATTTGCCGC
Organism: Alphaproteobacteria bacterium; assembly: GCA_024642465.1. Classification (GTDB taxonomy): domain Bacteria; phylum Pseudomonadota; class Alphaproteobacteria; order Rhizobiales; family Aestuariivirgaceae; genus Anderseniella. The sequence goes on along the minus strand of JAHEBA010000033.1, from coordinate 6,277 downwards.
CGCCATTGGCGACGGGCATACGCTGCATGCGTTCCGCTATTCCTCGGACGGGCAATCGCCGTCCTTGTACTACCGGTGCGGGCCGGGCTGGCTGGTGGTGGTGTCGGAACCGCTCGACCGGGACGAGCCGGGCGCGTGGACGCCGGTGCCGGAAGGCAGCGTGCTGTCGTTCTCGGCCGATACCGGATGTTCGCCGGTAATCGCGCCGTTCAAGCCGCGGCAGAAGCTCAGCGCAGCGGCTGAGTAAAGCTCGCCGTGTTAGCCATTGCGGCGGCAGTGGCGGCCTGGCCGGGCTGGATGGCGAAGCTGATCAGGACAAGTGCGGCAATGGTGGTGCAGAAGCGGGCGAGGGACATGGGGCTTGCTCCGGGACGTTGAGGGATAGTGGTCTCGATGCGCCGGAGTATGGGGCCGTCCCCATGAAGATTACGTTCGGTGAAAGCTGAAAAGCTTAAGCGGCGTGGTTACCAGTTGGGAACTTCTGGCGCCACCAGATGGTGACTTTGCGGCGGCGGCGCTTGAAGTTACTCTGACCGGATGGATGCCGTTGCCAAGCTCAATCACTGGATGATGACGGAAGGCCGCCGTTCAGGCAATCCGATCAAGGTGGTGTCGCACTTCTGTTCAGCGCTGATCGATTCCGGTGTTCCGCTGTGGCGGGTCAACATCGGTCAGCGCTTTGCCAATCCGCTGCTGATTGCCTGGGGCGTGGTGTGGACGCCCGACGGCACCGAAAGCTATGACGTTACCCATGCAACGATGCTTACCGATGGCTATATCGGCAGCGCCTTTGAATACATGGTCAAGTACCAGCGCCCGCTGCACAAGAGCCTGCTTGGACTGGATCCTGCCAAGGACCACCTTTCATATCTGGAGTTCGCCGAAGCGGGCGGCACGGATTACTATGCAACCTGGCTAGACTACGGCGACGGCTCGCAGCACGGCTGCACGTTTGCAACGCGGGCTCAGGAGGGCTTTGCCGACGCGCATCTGGCGATGATCGAAGCAGCCAAGCCCGGACTGTCCTCGGCGATGGAACCCATCACCATGCGCAAGTCCACCCGCAGCCTGTTGCGGACTTATCTAGGCGATGGCCCGTCGGAGGCGGTCTGGAACGGATCCATTCAGCGCGGAGAAAGGACCACGCTCGAGGCTGTCGTGATGTTTTCCGACCTGCGCGGGTTCACGGCCTTTTCCGAAACAGGAAGCGAGCAGGAGATATTCGATGCGCTGGGCGACTATTTCGAAGTGGTCGTGCAATCTGTCGAAGCCAATGGCGGCGACGTGCTCAAGTTCATGGGCGACGGCGTGCTTTCGGTCTTCCCGATCCTGGCTACGGCAGACCGCGCAAACCGATGCCGCGCTGCCGCAACAGCCGCTCAAGGGGTGCTCGACGGCCTTGCGGAGCTGAACGAAAGCCGGGTCAAGGCGGGCAAATCGCGGCTCGACATCGGTATCGGCATCAATGCCGGGAAGGTGAGTTATGGCAACATCGGCAGCCAGGGCAGGCTTGATTTCACCGTGCTGGGCGGCGCCGTCAACGTGGCCAGCCGGGTTGAAGGGCTTACCAAATCGATCGGCGACCGGGTTCTGGCCACGGCCTCGGTGGCCCGGCATGCTCCGGACCTGTTTGCCGCGCGTGGACAGCACCAAGTGCGGGGCGTGGCGAGCGCGGTCGAGATATTCGGTCTTGTCGAGCCTGGCCGCGGATAGCGGTGAGACTAGGTGACCCCGCAAACGCTTAAAGCCCGCGTGACCGGGCGGTCAGCGAGCTTGAGACAACCCTCGAACGGGTGAGAAAACTTACTTGCCGCGGCGGCCGGCGACGAGCATGCCTTCGCGCTGCATGCGCTTGCGGGCCAGCTTGCGGGCGCGGCGGATGGCTTCAGCCTTTTCGCGCGCCTTCTTCTCGGACGGCTTTTCGAAGTGGCCGCGCAGCTTCATTTCACGGAAGATGCCTTCGCGCTGCATCTTCTTCTTCAGCGCCTTGAGCGCCTGGTCGACATTGTTGTCACGTACAATTACATGCACAGGCAAAAATCCCCGTGTTGGCGTTAGATCGATATATCAGCAACTGGAAGCGGTGCCCGGGCGGACATTCGTGAGAATGTACCCGAAAGGGACAAACACCACCAGCAGGACAGGCAGAACCCGTCCTGATTGGGCCTGTGGTTACCAGATGAAGGCACGCTTGTCGAGAGGCAAACGCGGCAATTGCTCGCAAAAAACCTTGTTATTTGCGCAGTTTGAGCCGGGTAACGTGGCCCATTTTCCGGCCTGCACGAACCTCCGACTTGCCGTAATCGTGCACCACGGCACCGGGGATGCCGGTGAGACCGCGGGTGGCCTCGATCTCGTCACCCAGCAGGTTTTCCATGACGCAATCGGAGTGGCGTCGGGTGTCGCCGAGCGGCCAGCCGGTGATGGCGCGGATATGCTGTTCAAACTGCGGAACGTGGCAGGCGGCCTCGGTCCAGTGGCCGGAATTGTGCACGCGCGGGGCGATTTCGTTGACCATCAGGCTTTCTTCGCCGCCCTTCACGGACAGGAACATCTCGACGCCGATGACGCCCACATAGTCCAGCGCATCGAGCAGGGTGGCGGCGATGTGGCGGCCTTGGGTGGCGGTGCGGGGTTTCAGCTTCGCCGGGATGGTGGATGAACGAAGGATGCCGTTTTCATGAACGTTTTCAGCGATATCGAAGCAGGCAATGGTGCCGGTCGCGTCACGGGCGGCGATCACGGACACTTCGCGCTCGAACGGCACGAAGGCTTCCAGGATGGCGGGCTGCTCGCCGATTTCTGCGAAGGCGGCGGCGAGGTCCGTGCCATCCTTGATGCGGGCCTGACCCTTGCCGTCATAGCCGAAACGGCGGGTCTTGAGCACGGCGGGACGGCCGATGTGGGAGACGGCTTCCCCAAGTTCGCCGAGCGAGGCAACCGGGTGGAAGTCCGGCACCGGAATGCGCAAGCCGGAGATGTAGGTTTTCTCTGCGACTCGGTCCTGGCTGACGCGGAGGACGTCCGGTTTCGGGCGAACCGGGCAGATACCGTCGATCAGGTCGCAGGCCTTGACGGGCACGTTCTCCCACTCGTAGGTGATGACGTCGCAAGACCCGGCAAAGGCTTTCAGCGCGGCCTCATCGTCGAATCCTGCCTCGGTATGGGCGTGAGCAACTGCGAAGGCAGGGTTGTCGCCGGCAGGGGCGTAGATGTGGGTGCGGAAACCGAGACGCGCTGCCGCCATGGCCAGCATGCGGCCAAGCTGGCCGCCGCCCATGATGCCGATGGTGGCGCCGCGCTCGAGCGGCAAGGTGCGGTTTCGGGCCATCAGTTCTGCGGCCTTTCAGCCACAGCGGCGGTGCGCTCAGCGCGATATGTATCGAGTCGATCCGCCAATGGCTTGTCGTGCAATGCAAGCACTGCGGCGGCCAAAAGTGCGGCATTTGCAGCGCCAGCCTTGCCAATCGCCAGCGTACCGACGGGAATGCCCGCCGGCATCTGCACAATTGAGTGTAGCGAGTCCACACCTGAAAGCGCCTTGCTTTCGACGGGTACGCCGAACACCGGCAGCGGCGTCATTGCGGCGGTCATGCCGGGCAGGTGCGCTGCACCGCCGGCGCCGGCAATGATAACCTTGAAGCCGGCATCGCGGGCGCCCCTGGCAAAGGAATAGAGGCGGTCCGGGGTGCGATGGGCGGACACGATCAGCGCCTCGTAGCTGACGCCAAGCTCGTCGAGCATGTCGGCGGCCTGCTTCATGGTCGGCCAGTCGGACTGGCTGCCCATGATGATTGCGACGTCTTTGGAGGCTTTGCTTGCCATGACCCGGCCCTGCGTTCCCGGTTGTTGGAAAGCGCGCGATTATATGAAAAGCCGGTGCGGGCGCAACGGTTGTTTGTGGCTCACCCATTCAGGCAATGATGTCGGGCAGAATCTGGTCCTCAATGCGGGATATGCGATCCTTGAGCGCCAGCTTCTCCTTCTTGAGGCGGCGCAACTGGAGCTGGTCACCGGTGCCGGAGCGCTCGAGCGAATCAATTGCGATGTCGAGGTCGCGGTGGCGCTGCTTCAGGGCATTCAGCAGCGCGACGAGCTCGTCCTTCCTGGCAATCGTGTTCATCGGCCCCTGATTTCCTCCCGCCAAGGCATTGGCAGCAATTGTCCGGTATTGCGCGGTTTTTGCAAGCGGTCATTCAACAGTTTGCGAGATGTAACGTTTTCACGACACTGACACATCGACAGGCAGCGCGCGGCGTGGCACACTTTCCAGGTTGAATTTCATCAAGAGAAGGAGACTAAACATGTCGCTTCGTTCGCATCTGGAAGAATTGAGTGTCAAGCACCGCACCCTCGAAGCCCAGATCAGTGAAGCTATGCAACACCCTTCAGTGGATACGGTCGAGCTTACGAAGCTCAAGCGGCGAAAGTTGCAGCTCAAGGACGAGATGCAGCGCATCGAACAGCAGCTCAGCTCGCACTGACCTGAATCAGGTTTTTCGCGGTTTTGCGTCATTGAAGCGTAAACCCGGCTGACATGACGCCGCCCGGCAGCCATGCTGCGGGCGGCTTTTGTTTTGACGCAGCAGGAGAGGGCAATGGGCAAGCGGGTCGTGGTGATCGGCGCCGGCATCATCGGGGCATGCATTGCGCGTGAACTGGCGCTGGCCGGGGCGCGGGTAACGGTGATCGAGGCCAATGAGCCGGCTACCGGCGCATCGTCGCGCTCGATGGGCTGGATCAATGCCAGCTTCATCGAACGGGAAGATTATTACCGGCTGAGACTGGCGGCGATGGAGGCCCATCGTGAGCTTGACCGAGCCTTTGACGGTGCGCTGCAGACGCGCTGGACGGGCTCCATCAACTGGGAAGCAGCGCCGGAAGGCATGGAAGCACTGGTGGCTGAACTGGGCCGGTTCGGGCATCCGGTGAAGCTGATCGGCAGGCAGGAATTTGCCAGGCTGGAGCCGGAAGTGGCCGATTTGCCCGAAAAAGCGCTGCTGATGGACAATGAAGGGCACATGGATGCGGCACATGCGGCCGGGCTGATCCTGGCGGCGGCGCAGGCAAAGGGTGCCACGGTGCTCACGGGAACGCCGGTTGAGGGTATTGCGCGCGCCGCTGCCGGGGGCTGGGAGGTTCATACGGCCCTTGGTGCCTTGGCGGCGGAAGACGCCATCATTGCGGCTGGAACGCGTACTGGAGACCTGTGCGGCGCGGCCGGGCACCAATTGCCGATGAAGAACGAGCCGGGCGTGCTGATCCAGACCTCGCCGGTGCCGTTCACGCTCAATCACCTGATTTGGTCACCCGATGTGCACTTCAAGCAGCTTCCGGACGGGCGGCTGATATGCGGATACCTGTTCTCCGGCGCGATTACCGATGGCGGCGGGGTGGACGGCGTGGCGCAGCGCATGCTGGGCAGGCTGAAGGAACGCCTGCCGCGGGTAGCGGACAGCCTGGCAATCGAAACGGTCAAGCATGGCGTGCGGCCAATGCCGGTGGACGGGTATCCGGCGATCGGGAGGCTGGGAGACGGCGGTGCAGCTGATCTTTACGTTAGCATCATGCACTCGGGTGTGACGCTTGGCCCGGTGGTGGGGAAACTGGTGGCGCGAGAGATCATGACGGGCGAGCGCGACCCGTTGCTGGCGGGCTTCGCGCCGGGACGTTTCAACGGCTGACCGAAGCCGGCGCCAAGTTCAGTGGCGACTGCCGCGCCTGGAATCTTCCTTGGCCGGTAGCCGGCTGGAGAATTTGAACCACCTGGCGGGCGATGATCTTGGCCGAACAGTAGTGGCGGGCGGCTGTCCAACCGTGTTGAGCAGGTTGGCGGGTGAGGGGTTGCCGTACCTAGCAGTGGTGCGGGTGCAGGTGCCGCCAGCCATGGCAGGCGCAGGCAGCAAGCTGAAGGCGATGAGGCCAGTGGTGAACGGCTTCATGATGGTGTGTGCCTTGTCGTAGTCGCCTGCACTGCCGCCAGCTCACTTTGCTGAGTCCGGCAATGAACAAAGGATCGGGCAGCGAAGGTGCAATATCCATTCAAGCCAAAGCACGCAATCGGCCTGGCCGATTGCAGGCAGTCTTGTTGGGCTGGCGAAAACGGCTTGACCAGGCGTACGCGCATGCAGTTCGTGACCGGATGTGAGCAGGTGCTGGCGTGAATCACCGGCGGCGGCGCTATAAGGGTGACAGGGCGCGCGCATGTTGTGTGGAAGTGGTGTGCAGCAATGCCGGTGATCAAGTTTTCAGAAGCGGGCATAGGCCGGCTGGAACC
>JAHEBA010000032.1 GCA_024642465.1 Alphaproteobacteria bacterium | reverse complement strand
GCCTTGAGCGCCTTGCAGGCCTGGGTGCCGGAGTAGTCGAACTCGCAGGCCTGGCCGATAACGATCGGCCCCGCGCCGATGATGAGGATCGTGGAGATGTCTGTACGTTTGGGCATGCCGGTTCTTTGCTTTTGGCGGCGCCGAAGGAAGGGCCGGAAAGGCCGGATGCGCGCGCAAATTGCCGGGTTCGTACACCATGCGGACGTAGGCTGCAAAGGCCAAGCTGTCGCGATGCAGCATTTGGTGTGGAAGACGGCGCTCTGGCGGCGAATATGCCGCCCAAACGGGCACCGCAACCGGGTCAGCGGGCGGGAATCAGTGCCTCGAAGCCCGATGTGCCCAGATTGCGCACGGTGTAAAGCGCGCCGCCAGCCGATTCGAGGATGCAGCGGTGCTTCTTGATGAGGCCGAGCGTGTCGAGCGACAGGGCGAACGGGCCGGTTACGCTAATGCGGGCGCTGCCGCCTTCCGAGGCGGTGTAGATCGACACGGTTAGGTCGTCGCCGTCATTGCAGGCATCGTCGAAGATGCTGTCGATGATGGCGGTAATGGCGTCGAGCGTGGCCGACGTGCCAGACGCCACAAACGGGCCCGACTGCGGAAAGTCGCAGCGCGCTGAGACCCAGTCGTCCCAGTCCATCGCGTTAAGGGTTTCCAGCACGTAGGCAGACAGGTCGCCGGGGTCGGCAGCGGGATCGTTCATCTGGGCATGAGTGGTGGCGGTGGTCTGGATGGTGCCGGCATTGACGGATGCGGGACGCGTTGCTTCAGCCGGCTTCGGCGCAGTTCCCGCCGCGTATGCCTCGCGCGCATCCCTGAGCAGCGAGCCGATGACGGCCGAAGAGCGCTCCGTGACGCCGGAAGCGTCCGATGCCGGGTGCGCCTGCTGCCGGCCGGACAACGGGTAGAGTCCGGCGGTCAGCCTGCTGCGCAGCAGGCGTGAGAGCAGCGAGATGTCTGGATCGCCGTTTGCCATAGGTCGGTCCGTCACCAGTGACGATTTGGATCTGCAAGGGCCAGATTGGGGCGCGACTGGTTAACAAACTGCGAAGATTTCGTTTCGTGACGATACTGAGCAGAGACGCTGCGAAGTGTCTTACTGGCCGGTGCGGACGCACTTGATCTAGCTGAAGCCGATGCAGTTGCCAGCCTCACACAGGTTGCCGGTATCGGCATACCTCAGTTGCGAGGCGCCAACGCTGGTGCGGCGGGCAAAGCTGAGCGCGTCGTCATAGCCGTTGGCCTGGCACCAGGCTGCGGCAGCGGGCCGGCCGCAGTCGCGATTGCCATCGAGACAGAAGGCGACGGGCTGGTCGAGATAGCCGGGCGAGAAGTAATTGTGCGCCGAAGACGTTGCATCGGCGGGGTGAGCCAGCAACAGGGCGAGGGGCAGGATGGCGGTTCCGGTGATGGCGGAATGCAGGGTTGCGGAAGCAGGCATGTTCGGAACCTTTTCTTGTCGTTGACGCAGCGAATTCCAGTGAATTGCCGCACGTGTGTGGCATTTCTGCCACGGTCACGAGGAAAACTGCCCATCAGTCTGGCCTGAACGTCTGGTGGTCCGGATGGCGGGCTTGACGTTAGCCCGATTGTATAGTGATTGTGTCCCCAGCCGATGTGCGGATGTTCACATATCCGACCATCGAGGGCATAATGCCGGGTGGCCGGCTCGAATCGCAGTGCGCTGCGTGGTCAGGTCCGGACCTGGCAGGCAAACACGGAACAGGCAGTTTGGAGGCAGGAAAATGCAAGTTCGGCTGATTGCAGGGGCTGTTGCCCTGGCGGCCATGGCGGCAGCGGCCGCGGCGCCGGCTCTGGCAGAGTCACAGAATGGTGCAGTCTGGAACAACGTCCGGTACAATTTCGGGTCGAACTCGTGGAAGATGGACGCCAAGTTCTTGCCCAAGGAAGTTGAATACATGACGGACGAGAAGCCGGGAACGGTGATCATCGATACCCGGCGCAAGTATCTCTACTTCGTCAAGGAAGGCGGCAAGGCGATGCGTTTCGGCATCGGCGTTGGCCGCCAGGGCTTCAAGTGGAACGGCGTCGAGCACATCAGCCGCAAGGCGGAATGGCCGGCCTGGCATCCGCCGGCAGAAATGCGCGAGCGTGAGCCGAACTTGCCTGAGCGCATGGAAGGCGGCCCCGATAATCCGCTGGGCGCGCGCGCCATGTACTTGGGCAACACGCTGTACCGAATTCACGGCACACACCAGCCCTGGACGATCGGCGAGAACATTTCCTCCGGTTGCATCCGGCTGCGCAACGAGGACGTGATCTCGCTCTACGACATGGTGCAGGTCGGTGCGAAGGTGATCGTGCGGTAAGCCTGACGAGCCAGCAAAAATCATCGACGGATAAAAAAGGGCCCCGGCAGCAATGCGCGGGGCCCTTCAGGTTCGGCAGACTTTCCCGGTTTGCAGGGGATCCTGGGAGGGGTAACCAGGTGGGATATCTGCCTTGGGGTGCGCCTGAGATGGTGATCTGCAGGCGGAATTTCAAGTCAGGGGCCGGGACACGCTCCAATCAAGCATGGCGAGAGGGGCGGATGGGTCATGCAAGTCTTTGCGGCCCGGCCTCCTGACACCGGTCAGGGGCTGCCCTGAACGGTTGTTCGTCTTGATTTCAATGCCTTATATCTCCGTGCAGGCGATCAGTGCGCAGGGGTTTGCGGTCATCAGACCGGGCACCGGCCAGTGCGGGTTGGTCTTGTGAATGACGGTCTCGTTGCTGCCGAAGCCGAAGCCGATGGCGGCGGCGGACATTGGCAGCGGTGCGAATGCTGCCAGCGCGGCGGAAACAGCGATCAGCGTTGCAGCGGCAAATGCCTTGTGCTTCATCGTCTTGTACCTCCAGTTGCTGGCCGGCGGGACCGGCGTTCGTTTGATGGGGCCACAATATTGGAGCTTTGCCGAATGCAGTCTGAACGGATCATTCATCTGGCGTTCAGGTTTCTGACACATGCGAAAGTCGCCGATTTCTGCCATTTCCGGGGGTGCAGAAATGCCCGATTGAGCGCATTCCGGTTTTCTGGTTTATCTCCATGACCATGTCGTTCAGGTTTTTCCGGACCATTCTTGCACTGCTCGCGCTGGGAATCGCGCTGCTCCAGCCGCACCACGTTCGCGCGGGCGAGGCCACTGTTGCCGTGGCCACCAACTTCCTTGTGCCGGCGCGGCAGATCGTTGCTGCGTTCGAGGCGGAAACCGGCCATTCGGTGACGCTGGTGGCAGGCTCCAGCGGCAAGCTGGCCGCACAGATCATCGCGGGGGCGCCGTTCGACGCCATGCTGTCGGCCGACCAGACGCGGATCGTGCAAATGATCGAGCGCGATGCGGCTGTTGCGCACACGAGGTTCACCTACGCGGTGGGACGGCTGGTGCTGTGGTCGCCCGGTCCATTGCCGCTCAAGGGCGAGGGGCTTGCCTCGCTGGACGTGGAGGCCGTGCGGCGGCTGGCGATCGCCAACCCGAAGCTGGCGCCCTATGGACTGGCGGCGGAACAGACGCTGGCCGCGCTGGGTTTGCTGGATGCCCTGAAGGACAGGCTGGTGTTCGGCGAGAACGTGGGCCAGACGTTTGGGCTGGCCGCGTCGCGCAACGTTGCGGCGGCTTTCGTTGCGGCAAGCCAGGTGGCCACGCTGAACCCTGGCGAGGCCGGTCACGCGGTGCCGGTTCCGGATGACATGCATGATCCGATCCGGCAGGATGGCGTGCTGACGGCGCGGGGGGCAGGCAACGAGGCGGCACGCGCCTTTCTGGAGTTCATGAAGGGTCCGGCGGCGGGCGAGGTGATCGCGCGCTACGGGTATGGCAAGGCGAGTGAATGACAGGTGAGGCAATCAATGCCATCTGGCTGACATTGCAGCTGGGCGTGGTAACGACTGTGCTGCTGCTTGCCGTTTCGGCGCCGCTGGCCTGGTGGCTGGCGTTCTCGCGATCGCCGCTGAGGCTGCCGGTCGAGGTCATCACGACGCTGCCGCTGGTGCTTCCGCCGACGGTGCTGGGATTCTACCTGCTGATCCTGCTTGGACCGGCCGGGCCCATCGGCAAGTGGTGGGTGAGTGCCACGGGCGACAGCCTGACCTTCACCTACAGCGGGCTGGTGATCGCCTCGATGGTTCACACGCTGCCGTTCGTCGTGCAGCCTATGCGGCAGGCCTTCCAGGACATGGGCGTTGCGCCGCTGGAAGAGGCGGCAACGCTGGGCGCGGGGCCGGTGGACAGGTTCTTCAACGTCGGACTGCCGCTGGCGCGGCGTGGCATGGTGACAGCCGCGGTGCTTGGCTTTGCCCACGTGCTGGGCGAGTTCGGCGTGGTGCTGATGGTGGGCGGAAACATTCCCGGGCAGACCAAGGTGGTGTCGATCACCATATATGAAAGCGTCGAGACGCTGGATTACGCCACCGCGCACCTGCTGTCTGCCGGATTGCTGGCGGTGTCGTTCGCGGTGCTGCTGGCGGTGTTCGCACTCAACCGCCGCATACCGCTGGGGGCTGGCCGGTGAAGGCGCCGCCCGGGATCTTGCACGCGTCGTTCAGCCTGGCGCGTGGTGGCTTCTCGCTGGAAGCCGACGAGCAGATCGAGCTTGCCGGGATCACGGCGCTGTTCGGCCCCAACGGGTCGGGCAAGTCGCTGACGCTGCGCACGCTGGCGGGACTGGAAACGCCGGAGAGGGGCCGCATCACCTGCAATGGCGAGACCTGGCTTGATACCGGCCAGGGGGTTGTGATGCCGGCGCACCGGCGGCCGGTGGCATATGTGTTTCAGGATGCGAGGCTGTTTGCGCACCTGAGTGTTGAACGCAACCTCGCGTTTGCCGAGGCGCGGGCACGGGCAGGCGGGCCGGATGTGTCGCGCAGCGATGTGATAGAGACGTTCGATATCGCCGGGCTGCTGGGGCGGATGCCGCAAGGACTTTCGGGCGGCGAGCGGCAGCGGGTCGCCATGGCGCGGGCGCTGCTGTCGCGGCCATCGCTGCTGCTGATGGACGAGTCGCTGGCAGCGCTGGACGTGCAGCGCCGGGCGCAGGCGCTCAACTTCATCGAGCAGATACCGGAGCGGTTCGGCGTTCCGGTGATCTACGTCACCCACCAAATCGACGAGGTGGTAAGGCTTGCCAGCAACATGGTGCTGATCGCAGGAGGCCGGGTGGAAGCGCAAGGACCGGCAGCGGAGCTGATGGCGCGGCTGGACCTGCCGCCTTTCACCGGGCGGTTCGAGGCGGGCTCGCTGATCGAGGCAAGGGTGGCGCGCCATGATGACCGCTTTGCGCTGACGCAACTGGAACTGGCGCCGGGCACGACAATCGAAATTCCCTATCTAGATTATCCTGCCGGGGAGACGGTGCGGCTGCGCATCCGAGCCCGCGACGTGTCGCTGGCAACTGTAAAACCTAAGGGCATCTCGCTTCGCAACGTGCTTGAAGCGCGGGTCGAGGAAGTCCAGGCGGAACCGGATACGGCATTTGCGGAAATCCGCCTTTTGCTGGCTGGGCAGGCGCTGAGGGCGCGCATCAGCCGTGCCTCGGTGCACGAACTGGAACTGGAACCGGGTAAACAGGTTTATGCACTGGTGAAAGCGACAGCGCTCGACCGGCGGCTGCTCACCCGGCGTTGAGATTGGCGGACGAGGCTGCTAAACGAGAAGTCAGCGAAGTGCCGGAAAAGTTTGGGAGAGGCTTCAGGAGATGCGTGCAAGGGCTGGAATGTTGCTGGCGGCGAGCCTTGTTGTCGGGGTGAGCCTGATGACCCAGGTGGCCGTGGCGGCGGGTAAGACAGGCGACCGGCCGCAGGACATGCCTGTGGGTGCCGGCAACTGGTCGGGCTCCAAGAGCGAAGACGACAGTCTCAATACCTTGAATCAGGATGACGCGGCCAGTCAGGACAGCGTTCGCGACGTGCCGATCCCGCGTCCGAAGCCCGGCAGCAAGGCGACCAAGGCAGAGGCTGAAGCCGCAAAGAAGAAGGCCGCGACCGAGGCGGATGAGGCGGACAAGAAGTCCAAGGCCGCATCGAAGGACAAGAAGGAAAGCGAAGAAACGGCTGCCGTGCCGGCGCCCAAGGCCAAGCCGAAGAAGGAAGATGACAAGCCGGTACAGGCCGGACTGGTGGCAGGGGCCGAGGAAGGCAACAGCGCACCCTATCGCGGCAACATGGAGAAGGACGAGATCAAGTCCATTCTGACCGGCAAGATCGTGGCCTCGCGCATCGACGGCAAGGATGCCCGGATAACCCTCGGCGAGGAAGGCAATCTGAGCTGGACAGCAGGCGACATGTCTGGCGTCGGCTTCTGGTGGACCGAGAGCGGCCGCGTGTGCGACCGCTATGATCCTGCCGGCGACTTCCCGGGCCGCGGCGCAGGGTGTCGCAGCTTCGAGCAGAAGGCCGACGGCTATTATTCGGGCGGCATGCGGCTGCAGTTCCTGAACTGACTTGGGGAATGCCGCCGGTTACTGGCGGCAGATCAGGCCAAGCACGGTGGTAACCATCCGTGCTGCCGTTAGGGCACCCAGGCCGTCGACATCCTGTTCGGGCATGAACTCCACAAGGTCGAAGGCGGCGATGCGGGACTTCGCGGCGATGCCGGCGAGCAGTTCGACGGTTTGCCAGTAGCCCAGGCCGCCGGGCGCGCGGCCGATCACGCCGGGCATGATTGACGGGTCGAGCCCGTCGCAATCAAAGCATATGATCACGTTGCCACCTTGGGGCACAGCATCGAGCACCGGCTGGATGCCGCCGCGAGCCACGTCGCGGGCGGTGAAGAACTTCGCGCCATACGCCTTTGCATAGGCAAAGTCCTGCGGGCGGGCCGAGCCGATATTGCGCGCGCCGACCTGGATGATGGCTTCGATGTGGTCCATCTCGGAGGCGCGGCGCATAGTGGACGACAGGCCCCAGCGTTCGCCGCCAACGTCGTCGCGCCAGTCGATGTGGGCATCGATCTGGACGATGGTGTACTTGCCCCGACCCTCGATGGCCTGCAGCATCGGGATGGGGATGGAGTCGTCGCCGCCGATCAGCACCGGCACGGCGCCTCGGTCGAGGATCGTCGAAACGGCAGACCGGATGGCCTCGCGGTTGGCAGCGTGGTCCTCGGAAAAGCCAAGGTCGCCGAGATCGCAGGCATCAGCCGTGCCGCCGGGCAGCAGCGGCTCGCCAAGGTCGAAATCGACGTGCTCAAGGTTGGCGGCATAGGGTGCAGCGGCTGCCCGGATGGCGGCCGGTCCGCCGGCGCAATAGGGACCGACGGAGGCGTACGGCGTGGCGCACGGCACCCCGAGGATGGCAGCCTTCGCCGAAACGTCCGCCGGGCTGGCGCAGGCCGGGAGGCCATGGAACGTGGTGACTTTGCCGGCGCCGAACATGGTGGCGATCGACGACTTCGTCATGGCAGGTCAGCCCTTCGCCTTCACCATGTAACCGGCGAACCGTTCGAACAGGTAATGCGAGTCCTGCGGTCCGGGCGAGGCTTCCGGGTGGTGCTGGACCGAGAACACCGGCTTGCCCTTCAACTGGATGCCGCAGTTGGAGCCGTCGAACAGTGAGACGTGGGTTTCTTCCACGTTGGCCGGCAGCGACTTCACGTCGACCGCGAAGCCGTGGTTCATCGAGGTAATCTCGACCTTGCCGGTGGTGTGGTCCTTGACCGGGTGGTTGGCGCCGTGATGGCCCTGGTGCATCTTCATGGTCTTGCCGCCGAGCGCCAGCGCCAGCATCTGGTGGCCGAGGCAGATACCGAATACCGGCTTGCCCGAGTCCACCAGCTTGCGGATTTCCGGAACCGCGTACTCGCCGGTCGCTGCAGGGTCGCCGGGACCGTTGGACAGGAACACCCCGTCCGGGTTCATGGCCAGGATGTCTTCAGCCTTCGTGTCGCCGGGCACGACGGTGACCTTGCAGCCCTGCTGGGCGAGGCAGCGCAGGATGTTGCGCTTGGCGCCAAAATCCATGGCGACCACGTTGAGGCGGGGTTCGGTGAGCTTGCCGAAGCCTTCGTTCCAGGTCCACAGGGTTTCGTCCCAGTCGTAACGCTGGGTGCAGGAGACTTCCTTCGCCAGGTCCATGCCTTCGAGCCCCGGCCATTCGGCGGCTTCCTTCTTCAGTGCGTCGAGGTTGAAGGTTGCCTTGGGATTATGGGCGATGACGGCGTTTGGCATGCCCTTCTCGCGGATCAGCGCGGTAAGTGCGCGGGTGTCGATGCCGCAAATGCCGATGATGCCGCGGGCCTTCAGCCAGGCGTCGAGGTGCCTGGCGGCACGATAGTTGGACGGGTCGGTTATGTCGGCCTTGAGCACGCAGCCACGCACGCCCGATGCGGAGGCGAGATTTGAGGTTTCGATGTCCTCGTCGTTGGTGCCGACATTGCCAATGTGCGGGAAGGTAAAGGTGATTATCTGGCCGGCATAGGAAGGGTCCGTGAGAATTTCCTGGTAGCCGGTGATGGCGGTGTTGAAGCAGACTTCACCAACCGCCTTGCCGGTCGCACCGAGGCCGAAGCCCTCGATGACCGTACCATCCGCGAGCACCAGACGGGCGGTGGCCGGCATGCTGGTCCAGCCTGCGGCAGGCGGAGTGGAACGGCCCGTGCCGGGTGCGGACGGGCGGGATCTGGTCTTCGCGGGAGGCATGGCGCACTCACTTGTATATTTGAAGGAATTTGGCCGAAAATTAGTGTCGTGGCCGTGCATCGTCAAGCATTGCGGGGACGGTTATCCAGCCATATGGACGCAGGCTCCGCAGGGCGGCAGCGCGGCTTGTGTTGCCAGTTCGGCGGGACTATGTAGATACCCGACCGGACAGGCCGGAGCCTGTTCACAGCCCACTGCCGGAGGCCGATTATCGATGACCGAGTCCTTGCGCGACCAGGTAAGTGCCCAGATGAAGGACGCCATGCGCAGCGGCGACAAGGTGCGGGTGGCCACGCTGCGGCTGATCTCCGCTGCGTTCAAGGACCGCGAGATCCAGAACCGCGGTACCGGCAAGGACGAGAGCCTCAGCGATGCCGGGATGCAGGAAATCCTCGTCAAGATGATCAAGCAACGCCGGGAATCCGCCGAGACCTACGAAAAGGGCGGCCGGCCGGAACTGGCCCAGGCCGAGAAGGCGGAAATCGCCATCATCGAGGAATTCCTGCCGCGCCAGTTCAGCGTACAGGAAACCGAGGCCGCCGTCTCTGCGGTGGTGAGCGAACTGGGTGCGAGCGGCCTGAAGGACATGGGCCGGGTCATGGGCGTGCTCAAGGAACGTTATGCCGGCCAGATGGATTTCGGCCGTGCAGGCGCCATGGTCAAGGCCGCGCTCGGCTGAGCTCCAGTCTTGCTGAATCCCGGTCCCTTCCGGGCCCCGGTTCTTGCCGAGCCCCAGTCTTGAAGGTCGAGGCGGACGCCACTGCCAGGTGATCCAGGTTGTTACTGGGGGGAGTAAGTAAACTCGAATCCCCGGCTTTCTGCGCCCGCCTCTCGCACCTTGCCCTTCTCCGGGAAGGCGCGTGGCAGCATAAAACCACGGTTGAGCGCTTCCGCCAAGACTGACAATACGTTAAGTATCGGCAGATTCTGCCGGGTTGGACAAATATACTCTTCCGCCGGCAAGTCTGGCGAATGCCAAGCAAGCAGCGTCGTGCGGCGTAGCCGGTTTCGTGGAACAGGATTTCGGGACTGCTGACCGGCGCCGTGCGACGACGGCTCTTAGTTGTCCGGCTTTACCGGGATGCGGGCAACCACATTGTGAGGGACCAAAGCTCCCTTCGCGGAAACGTAATCGGCGACGCTCTTGACCAGGGCTTCTGCGTCCTCGTCGATCAGCGCCTTGATGATGCGGCGGTCATATTTGCGCCGTGCCAGGATATCAGCCCGCAATTCGGCCACATCCTCGTCATCGCTCATGCCCATCACCTTAAGTACACCCCAGTACCTGGATCGTTAAGTCTGTTGCAATCTAGGCTACTCAGGAGGCAGGTGATTTCAATTGGTGATCGGTTGGCCGTACAGGTGACCGGGTTTCCTTTCCTGTAATTCTGATTTACTGTATGGGAACAAAAAAGTTCCCAAACGCCGGGTGCGGGTCATGGACCACGTGATAAAGCCGGAAGCGACAATGGCTTACAGGCACGAACCGGGACTGGAAGTTCTGGCGTTGCCGTCGGCGACGCTGGACGCGATGAAGTCTTTCATTGTTCTGGCAGATACCCAGAATCTGTCCGAGGCCGTCCGGATTCTGGGGTTGACCCGACAGACCATCCGCCGGCACATCAACCTCATCGAGGACATTCGCGGCGTCATCGTGTTCACTCTGGAAAGTGGTGCCTATCGCCTGACGGAAGCAGGACAGGCCGGGTTCCGCGCGGTACGCAACATCATCAACGAGGCATCGCGATGGATGGACGGGCTTGCGGCCATAAGTCCGAAGCTTGAACTGTGCTGATACCAGGGGCGCCAACGGTGCCTACTACCTGTCGCAGCAGCACAAGATCACCGACCTCTTGAGCAACGGGCCGAACCTGCTCAAGCGGGTGTACAAGGCATGGGTCGAAAGCGCCGGCGATATCGAGTCGCCCGCGTTTGCGCGGGTTAAGCGCTATGTGCTGATCTACCGGGAGCAATTCGACAACTGGCTGTGCGTTCACGTGGGTGAGCAGTCTGCCCTGGCGAACTGACTGGGGCCGGTATGGGCCAAGAGCGTCATTGGCGTCCTGCTGGACCACGATCCGGTCGCCAATCCGTCAGACGCATATGTCATGCAGGCCTATCGCGAGGTCATGGACAGCGGCAATTGCCGTTTTGATCATGCGGCAGTTCGGCTGTCGCGCGGTCCACAGGGGGAAATGGAAGCGGTCAACTACCACCGGCTGCTGCTTCCGTGCAGGTTTCCTGACGGCGCGCCTTCGCTGGCGGTCTGCACGTTCCGCACCAACAACATGGATCTGGGGCTGATTGGCGTCAGCGAATTCGAGCGGATGCCCGACAGCTTCAGCATGGAGGACGGAAGCTAGATTTTCCAAAAATGGGGGAGGGCCGCAATGGCTGCCGATATCGCTCGTCTGAGCCGGTTTGTGAGTGATTGCGTGTCCTGTATCGAAATGTCCGGCCTGCACATCGGGTTCGGCACGAACTTTCACGAGTTCCGCCGGCTGGCCTCGCGCCAGCCCTTGCGCGGACAGGTTGCGCCGGTCTTCGATCCCGGAGGCGGACATGTGAAATCCGGCAATGCATTCTGGGTGGCCGTGTGGGACCGAGCCGGGGAACTGGTGGCGACAGAGGCGCTGATCCTGGTCGACATCGGCGAACAGACGCTTGAGCAACACCTCAGCCGTGATCTCGACTGGTGCCGCCCTCCCGGCGAGCGTGTCGACTGCGCCCGCTCGGTGGTCGCTCTCACCTCTGCTGCGAGCCTGGCAGGCAAGCTTTGCTATAATGGCGAGATGTGGATCAAGGGCGGTCCGTACGGCTATCGCGGCGGACCCCTGATCGGGCTGGTGCCGCTAGCGGCAATGGCGCTTGCACTGTCGCAATGGGATCCGGATCACGTCTGGGCGCTGGTCGAACGTGGGTCTGCGGTGAAGGGGCTGGTGGCGCGGGCAGGTTTCGTTCACCTGGAGCAGGGCAGCGTGGACTGGCATGACCGGCGCAAGTCTGCGGTGTTTGCGGAATGGGTGGCGTGGCTGAGCGCGGCTGACGCGGGGCATCTGGTGGCGCTGGGGCCGGAGCGGCTGTGTGCGATCCTGGGCGGGCTGGACCCCGCGGTACCTGCCCGGACTGCAAGCAAGCTCAGCGCCTAGGCCGGCTCTGCCAGCGCAGCGTCAGCCTTGACGGCTGGCGAAACACTGCCCGCGCGGCGGGCAGGTGTGCTGCAGGTCCACGCGCAGGCCCGGCAGCAGGTCGAACAATACCGCCAGGGCTATGGCGGCCTCAGCACGGGCCAGGTGCATGAGAAGGCAAAGGTGTGGACCGGCGGCGAAACTGAGGTGGCGTGAGGCGCTGGCGCGGCGGGGCCGGAACTCGCCGGGCGCCTCGAACACCGCCGGATCGTGGTTGGCGGCGGACAGGATGAGGTTGACGATATCTCCCTGGCGGAGTTGCACACCGTCAACCTCCATGTTGCGGGTGACCAAACGGGTGGCCGACTGGACCGGCCCGATGAGCCGGATGCTCTCTTCAAGAATGGCGGGCAGTTGCGAACGGTCCGAGCGGACGGCTTCCATCCAGTCCGGGTGACGGGCAAGTATCCAGAGCGTGTTGAGGATCAGTGCCTCGACGGTTGAAATTCCGCCAAACATCACGATCAGCGCGTTACGGCGGATTTCCTCGTCCATCAGGCGGTCATTGCGGCCGTCGTGCACCAACGCAGACAGCAGCGAGTCGTCGGGTGGCCGGGGCGGGCTGCGTCCATGGCCGGTTGCAGGTAGGCGTGGAAGGCGGCGACGGCCTCACGGCCGCGGGCGCGGATGGCAGGGTCGAAGTGTTCGTTGGCCAGAGCGGCCTCAAAGTCGTCATACCAGGAACGGAACAGCGCCTCGCCGGTTTCGGGCAGGCCGAACAGGGGCAGCATGACGAGGATGGGCAAGCGCGATGCGAAGGCTGCGCGCAGTTCGACCTCGCCATCGGCACTGAACTGGCCGGCGAGGCTTCGCGCAATGGTTTCTATTGCCGGCTCGATGTTGTGGCGGATCGATGCTGGCAGGAAGGCTTGCCGGTGCGGGCGCTTCTGCCGCCGGGCCTCGGTGCCCTCGCATGACATCATGTGCACGCCGAAGGTGTCGAAGACGGTAGAGGTTTCCCAGCCAACGACGAAGTTCACGTCATCAAGCAGCAACCGCTGCACGAGATCGTGGGTGAGCGCGTAGTACATGCCGGTCGCCGGCAGCCAGGTCAGCGGTTCGGCAGGGCGCAGGCGGGCATAGACGGCGTAGGGGTCTTCGTCGAGTTCGGCGAGAGTCACCGCGCACCCCAGCGGGAATTGTGATAGGCGTGGGTCGTGCATGCTGTTGAAGCCGCCCCCAGTTGCTGCAAAGATGGCCAGTCAAACCATTCCTGCAAAGAAGTTCAATGCGCTTTCCGCAGTCATTCCTGGACGAGATCAGGGCGAGGGTATCGATATCCTCGGTCATCGGCCGGACCGTGCAGTGGGACAAGCGCAAGACGAATGCCGGCAAGGGCGACTTCTGGGCGTGCTGTCCGTTCCACGGCGAGAAGTCCGCAAGCTTCCACTGCGAGGACAACAAGGGGCGCTATCACTGCTTCGGCTGCAAGGTCAGCGGTGACATCTTCACCTACCTGGTGGAGAAGGAAGGGGTGCCGTTTCCAGAAGCCGTCGAGCGGCTGGCGATGCAGGCCGGACTCGAGATGCCGAAGCTGTCTCCCGAGGCGGAGGCGCGCGAGGAACGCCGGGCAAACCTTTATGACGTCATGCAGATGGCGCAGGACTTCTTCACCGCCCAGCTTCAGTCGGCGGCAGGCGCCAGGGCGCGCGGCTACCTGTCCGACCGGGGGCTGCCGGCGGGCGTACAGCAGGACTTCGGCATCGGCTATGCGCCCAATGACCGGCATGCGCTGACGAAGGCGTTGACGGCGCAGAAGGTGCCGCCTGAGCAGATGGTCGAGGCGGGACTTGTCATCAAGCCGGATGACGGCAAACCGTCCTATGACCGGTTCCGAGATCGTATCATGTTTCCGATCCGCGATGCCCGGGGCCGGGTGATCGCCTTCGGCGGACGGGCCATGAGCGCGGACGCACTGGCGAAGTACCTGAACTCGCCGGACACGCCGCTGTTTCACAAGGGCACCGTGCTCTACAACCACGACAAGGCCCGCAAGCACGCGCACGATTCAGGCGAGCTGATTGCCTGCGAAGGCTACATGGACGTGATCGCCTTCACCCGGGCCGGGCTGCCCCAGGCGGTGGCGCCGCTTGGCACCGCGCTGACCGAGGACCAGCTTGGCCTGATGTGGCGGATGGTGCCCGAGCCGGTGTTGTGCTTCGACGGTGATGAGGCAGGCCTGAAGGCCGCATGGCGGGCACTCGACCTGGCACTGGAACGGCTCACGCCGGGCAACTCGCTGCGGTTTGCATTGCTGCCCGAAGACCAGGACCCGGACGACCTGCTGCGAACCGGCGGGGCAGATGCGGTGAAGCAGGCGATTGCCGCGGCTGAACCCATGGCCGACATGGTGTGGCGGCGGGCGCTGGCCGCCAACGACCGCTCGACGCCCGAACGCAAGGCGCGGTTCGAGGCCGGGCTGATGCAGACGGTGAACCAGATTGCCGACCCGACGGTGCGCAAGTACTACCAGGACGACATGCGCGAGCGGGTCCGGGCGCTGTTCGGGCGGGCAGGCCCGGCATCCGGGCGCAGGGGCCGGGGCATGGCCGGCAGTGGCTATCCGGCCGGGCGGATGAAGGGTGGCCGGTTTGTCCAGAAGCAGCCCTGGGAGATGAAGCTGCCGGCCTCGCCGCAGCTCAAGGCGCTGGCCGCACGGCCGGCCGGCGAGATGGCCACCGAGCGCCGTACCGGCTTCATTTTGCTGACGCTGGTCAACCATCCGGTGCTTGCCGAAGATCTGGTCGAGGAGATTGCCAGCCTCGACGTGCAAAGTGCCGCGCTTGACTCTTTGCGCCGGCGAATCATAGATACGGTCGCCTTTGGGGTTGACCTTGAAACATCTGGCCTGCGCGACCACTTAAACCAGACGGGGATGAGCGCAGTCATTGATGCGCTGGACTCCCAGGCCAGGCACCACGATTGCTGGTTTGCACGAGCGGACGCCGCCGACCGGGACGCTCGCACGGGTTTGCAGCAATTGCTGGCGCTGAACCGGAAACTGGTGACTCTGGAGAAGGAACTGAGACGGGCCGAATTGCGCCTTGCTGAACATCCAAGCGAAGAAAATCTGAATCTTCTCAACGAGGTAAGGGAGCAATTGCAGTCAGTGACGGGCGTGGAAGCCAGCGTAGACGGATACGGCGAAGCGTCGGGACGCATGTCCAGTCCGACCGGGTGATGGCCTGCCATGGCCGCGATCCTGCGAGGGCGAAGCGGCAGGCCGAGGGCGCGACGCCAGCAATGCACGGGCCCGGCGAACATGATTAAGACACGGTTAACGGCAGCAGGGCGATAACCGGCTGACCGTGACCAACGAAACGAATCAGGGACAATGCTGACAGTGGACGGGATCGGGCCCGGCCAATTCAGCCCCAAAGATGAGCGAGCGCAAGACGAATGGCGAGAGCACAGGCACGCGAGAATTCTTCGGCCAGCAAGAAAGCGGCAGCGGTGGTCGAGGACCCCAATGCCGAAGAAAACGATACCCCTGAAGTGGGCAGCGACGGTCCGGTTCTCGACCTGACCGATGCCGGCGTCAAGCGGATGATCAAGCTGGCGAAGCAGCGCGGCTTCGTCACCTATGACGAACTCAACGAGGTACTGCCGTCGGACGAGGTGTCGTCGGAGCAGATCGAGGACATCATGGCGATGCTCACCGACATGGGCATCAACGTGGTGGAAACCGAGGAAGAGACCGAGGACACCACCGAGGTTGCCGAGACCGCCCAGACCGGCGTGGTGAAGGCGGAAAGCAACGCGCCCGCCACCGCCGACCGCACCGACGATCCCGTACGCATGTACCTGCGCGAAATGGGCTCGGTGGAGCTTCTGTCGCGCGAGGGCGAGATTGCCATCGCCAAGCGCATCGAGGCCGGCCGCGAGGCGATGATCTCCGGCCTGTGCGAAAGCCCGCTGACCTTCCAGGCCATCATCATCTGGCGCGACGAGCTGATGGAGGGCAAGATTCTGCTGCGCGACATCATCGACCTCGAGGCCACCTATGCCGGTCCCGACGCTAAGAAGGTCGAGGCGCCGACGCCTGAGGAGCGCGAGGCCAAGGAAAAGGAAGCGCGCAGGGCCGAGGCCGAGAAGCGCGAGAAGGCTGCGGCCGAAATGCGCCGGTCTCGCCCGCGCCGTCCCGATCCGGACGATGACGTGCTGTCGGCCGACGACTTCGAACCGGCTGCGGCGCCCGAAGAGGACGACGAGGACGACGAGGAAGAGGCCAACGTGTCGCTGGCGGCGATGGAAGCCGAGCTGAAGCCACACGTGCTGGAGACGTTCGACCGCATCGCCAAGACCTACAAGTCCCTGCGCAAGCTGCAGGACCAGGAAGTTACCGAGAAGACGGCGCTGTCGTCGTCGCAGGCGCGCCGCTACAAGAAGCTGCGTGAGGAAATCATCGAGGACGTGAAGTCGCTGTCGCTCAACCCGGCCCGTATTGAGGCGCTGGTGGAGCAGCTGTACGACATCAACCGCCGGCTGATCTCGCTGGAAGGCCGTCTGATGCGCCTGGCCGAAAGCCACAAGGTGCCGCGCACGGTGTTCCTGGAGGAATACCAGGGCGAGGAGCTTGACGCCAACTGGGTGCGCCGGGTGTCGCGGCTGACCAAGCACGGCTGGAAGGACTTCGTCACCAAGGAGAAGGACGCGATCAAGGAGATCCGCGAGGAGATTCATTCGCTGGCTTCCGACACCGGCCTGCAGATTCCCGAGTTCCGCCGCATCGTGCATGCGGTGCAGAAGGGTGAGCGCGAGGCGCGCATCGCCAAGAAGGAAATGGTCGAGGCCAACCTGCGCCTCGTGATCTCCATCGCCAAGAAGTACACCAACCGCGGCCTGCAGTTCCTCGACCTGATCCAGGAAGGCAACATCGGCCTGATGAAGGCGGTGGACAAGTTCGAGTACCGGCGCGGCTACAAGTTCTCCACCTACGCGACGTGGTGGATCCGGCAGGCCATCACCCGCTCGATCGCCGACCAGGCGCGCACCATCCGCATCCCCGTGCACATGATCGAGACGATCAACAAGATCGTGCGCACGAGCCGCCAGATGATGCACGAGATCGGCCGCGAGCCGACGCCGGAAGAACTGGCCGAGAAGCTGTCCATGCCGCTCGAAAAGGTGCGCAAGGTGATGAAGATTGCCAAGGAGCCGATCTCCCTCGAAACGCCGGTGGGCGATGAGGAAGACAGCCACCTGGGTGATTTCATCGAGGACAAGAACGCCATCCTGCCCATCGACGCGGCGATTCAGGCCAACCTGCGCGAGACCACGACGCGGGTGCTGGCGAGCCTCACCCCGCGCGAGGAACGCGTGCTGCGCATGCGCTTCGGCATCGGCATGAACACCGACCACACGCTGGAGGAAGTTGGCCAGCAGTTCTCGGTGACGCGCGAACGCATCCGCCAGATCGAGGCCAAGGCGCTCAGGAAGCTGAAGCACCCGAGCCGGAGCCGGAGACTGAGGTCGTTTCTCGATAACTGAGTCAAAACAATCGCCTGCGCCACATTGATGGCGCGGAGAGTCAAGGGCCGGACGCCACGCACGTCCGGCCTTTTATGTTGGTGGCCGTTCAGGCTTGGATGACCTGGCCGAACCACCCGGCCAGGCGGCGGCGTGCGGCGTGGCCTGCGGCGAGGTCGAACGCGTTGACGATGGCGACGCGGAAGCCGCCGGGCGGCATGGCGTGGGCTTCGGGCGCGCGGTCCTCGTGGAAGGTGACCTGCACGCTGGTGACGCCGGGCTGCGCCAGCACCTCCCGCACCAGCCCGGCCGGCGGATGGCGCGGGGTGGCAGCGGCGTGCGGCACGAACAGCGCGAGGCTGTAGCCGTCACGCCGTTGCTCGTCCGGCAGCGTCCAGCCGCCGCCCGAATAGAGCCCAACGAGGGCGCGCACCCAGTCATTGCCGCCGTAAAGGTCCGGCCACTGGTCGGCAAAGCGCAGGTGCGCCTCGATGATGCGCCCGCCGATGGTCTCGAGGTTGACCATGCCGGTGTAGCCGGCAAGCTGGCTGGCGATCCATCCTCCCGCGTGGGCCTCGAGCGCAGGCAGTGCGCCTGCATGGATGGTCCAGTAGTCGAACACGCCGCCGCCGATGGGCCGGCCGGTGGCGTGGCGCCACCAGCGGGGATGCCCGTCGACCACCGCCACGTCGGTGCTGACGTGGTCGCCTTCCAGCACCTCGACCCAGATGTGGCCGGGCGTCTCGCCGGCGGCATAAGCGTGGGCGTCCGGCAGCAGGCGGCTGTCGCGGCCCATGCCCTTGAGATTGATGACGGGCTTGGAGAACACTGGCCAGTGCGGCGGCGTCACGCCGTGGGGCGCGGCCGCAAGGCCCTGGCTCAACGCCACCTGCAGCTTGTCGTAGACGTGGCGATGGGCGGGGTTCCACGCCCAGGCGTCAGCGTCCTCGGTGGGAATGCGCACGTGATCGGGACAGGGAACCTGCTCGAAGAACTGGTAGCGCCAAGGGTCAACTTCGCAGACGGGCATCGGGGGTGGGCTCTTGCGCATCGCATGGCGCGGGTGCCGGCACAAGCGCCGGGCCGCCGCGCAAGGGAAGACTGTACTGCATCCGTGAGGTTGTGCAACGGCGGGGATGACAATGAATGGGATGGGCGATAAGCCTAACCCCATGCACCACGCCTCCGAAATCACCATCTCAACTCAAGGGCAGGGGTTATATGAGTTCACGGCTCAGGTTGAGCATTTTGTGCGCGCGGCCAATGTCCAGACTGGTCTCGTCACCGTGTTCTGCCGGCACACGTCGGCCTCGCTGACCATCCAGGAGAATGCCGACCCGGACGTGCGGGCCGACTTCAACGAGTTCTTCCGCCGCCTCGTGCCGGAGAACATGGGCTGGCTGCGCCACACCATCGAGGGGCCGGACGACATGCCCGCGCACATCAAGGCCGCGCTCACCGATGTGTCGCTGTCGATCCCGGTGATGAACGGGCGCATGGTGCTGGGCACCTGGCAGGGCATCTACCTGTTCGAGCACAGGTCGCATCCGCATGAAAGAAAAGTCGCTTTGCATCTTTGTGGAGAATGACGGCTGCGCTATAGGGGGCGCGACGTTTCACAACTCGACAGGGGCACCCAGACCATGACGGCAGCAGCAACCCGCAAGCTCATCACCCGCTACTACGACGCTTTCAACAAGCAGGACACCGCCACCATGCTCGGCTGCCTGGGCGCGGGCTTCGTGCACGATGTGAGCCAGGGCGAGCGCCGCCACGGCAAGAAGAAGTTCGCCGAGTTTCTCGACCACATGCACCGTTGCTATCACGAGCAGCTGTCCGACGTCGTGGTGATGACCTCGACCGACGGGGCACGCGCGGCGGCCGAGTTCAACCTCAAGGGCAAGTACCTCGCCACCGACGAAGGCCTGCCGCCGGCCAAGGGCCAGACCTACAAGCTGCGCGTCGGCGCGTTCTTCGAGGTGGCCGACGGCAAGATCACGCGGGTGTCGACCCATTACAGCCTTCCGGAATGGACCCGGCAGGTGGTGGGGAAGTAAGTAACTTGATTTCGCTCACGCCAGCATCGCTTCAAGTGGTTCCGTGTCGGAGCTATGGCTCCTCTGCGCCACTTGGGCGATGCGGCTCCGCGGGGGCGGCCTGACCGGCCGGCGCGCAGTCGCGCTTGCCTCACTTCGCTCGGAGGCAGAAACTCATGACCGTCACTGTTCGCCCGCTCACCGGCGCCGATTTCGATGCGGCCATCCCGGCGCTGGCCGGTTTGCGCATCCGGATTTTCAGAGTCTTTCCATACCTTTACGACGGAGACCTGGCGTACGAGGAAAAGTACCTGGCGCGCTTCAAGGCGGCGGACCGGGCGTTCCTCGCTGCCGCCTTCGACGGCGACAGGATCGCTGGTGCTGCGACCGCGGCGCCCATGGCCGGCGAGACGGACGAGTTCCGCGCGCCGTTCGAGAAGGCCGGCTACGACGTGTCGAAGGTGTTCTACTTCGCCGAGAGCCTGCTGTTGCCGCAGTATCGCGGTCACGGCGTGGGCCACAAGTTTTTCGACGCGCGCGAAGCCCATGCCCGCTCGTTCGGCGAGTACGAGTACGCCACGTTCTGTTCGGTGGTGCGGCCTGCAGATCACCCGGCGCGCCCTGAGGGCTACCAGCCACTCGACGCGTTCTGGACGAAGCGCGGCTTCCACAAGGCAGACGGCATCACCACCACCTATTCGTGGAAGGACGTTGGTGATACGCAAGAGACTTCAAAGACCATGCAGTTCTGGATGAAACGCCTATGAGCAGATGCCTTGTTATTGCCGCCGCCCAGTATCCGCTCGACGAGCTTCAGTCCGAGGCGCAGTACGAGGACAAGATTTCGCACTGGGTGGACGATGCCCTCGCGGCGGATGCGAAGCTGCTGGTGTTTCCCGAGTACGGCGCGATGGAGCTTGCCGCCCTTGCCGGGCCGGAGGTTGCCGCGGACCTGCAGGGTGCCATCGACGCGGTGTCGGAGCGCATGGAGCTGCAGGCAGCAGTGCATGCGAAGCTGGCGGCGGCGCATGGCGTGACCATCGTGGCTGCTTCAGGCCCGGTGCGCCATGGTGACGGCAGCGCGACCAATGTGGCGCGCGTGTTCCACCCGTCGGGCAAGGTGGGCGAGTATGCCAAGCTGATGATGACGCCGTGGGAGCGCGACCCTTGGAAGGTGCGCGCGGGCGCTGCCTCGGGCCTGCAGGTGTTCGATCTTGGCTTTGCAAGGGTCGGTCTCGTCATCTGCTACGACATCGAATTTCCGCTGCTGAGCCGGGCGCTGGCCGAAGCGGGGGCGGAGATCATCCTCGCGCCGTCCAACACCGAGACCGAGCATGGCTACTGGCGGGTGCGCACGGGCTGCATGGCACGCGCGCTGGAGAACCAGGTCTACACGGTGCATTCGCCGACCGTCGGGCCGGCGCCGTGGTGCCCGCCGGTGGAGATGAATGTGGGCGCTGCTGGCGTCTATGCCGCGTCCGACAAGGGCTTTCCGGCAGGTGGCGTGATGGCGCTGGGCGAACTCAACAAGCCGCAGTGGGTGTTTGCCGAGGTGGACCTCGACCTGCTGGCTGAGGTGCGGCAGTCCGGTGGGGTTCAAACCTACAATCACTGGTACGAGCAACCCGGCGCCGGGCCGTTTCCCGGTGCCAGGGTGACGGACCTCACTTGAAGCCTTGCCGGGAACGGCCTATCGGTAAACGGCTAGTTGCCGATCGATTGCACACCCATGTGGACGAGCCGCCATGCCTGACAGATTTCCCGAGCGCCTGAAACAGGGCTACAGCACCTTCCGCTCCGAGGCCTTCCCGCGTGAGCGCCAGCGCTACGATGTGCTGGCGGCGGGCGGGCAGAAGCCGACGATCATGATCATCGCCTGCTGCGACTCGCGCGCTGCGCCCGAGATCGTGTTCGACGCCAGCCCCGGCGAGGTGTTCGTGGTGCGCAACGTCGCCAACCTGGTGCCGCCCTATGCGCCCGACGGCAAGCATCACTCAACCTCCGCCGCGCTGGAGTTTGCGGTGCTGCAACTGGGCGTGAAGCACATAGTCATCATGGGGCACGGGCGCTGTGGCGGCATTTCGGCGGTGGTCAACCAGTCCGGACCGTTGAGCAGCGGCGATTTCATCGGCCAGTGGCTGACGCAGATCCGCGATCTCGCCCAGTTCGTGGAGCGCGGCACGTGTTCGGACGATGAGCACCAGACGGCGGTGGAGCGCGCCAACGTGGAGCATTCGCTGGCCAACCTCAGGACCTTTCCCTGGGTGCGCCAGCGCGAGCAGCGTGGCGAACTGGGCTTGCACGGCGCCTGGTTTGACATCGGCCTTGGAGAACTCCATGTACTGAACTTCAGTTCAGGCCAATGGAGAATGCTCTGACCATGGCTTCCGACGAGGCCAGCACCCCGACAGCCATCGATCCCGTTTGCGGGATGACCGTGAAGTTGAACGCGGGCAAGCCCGAGTTCGATTGGAAAGGCGAGACCTACCATTTCTGCAACCCGAAATGTAAGCACCGGTTCGAGGCCGACCCGGTGTTCTTCCTGTCCGGCAAGAACAAGCTCAAGCCGAAGAAGGCAGCGCAGAACGCTCTCTATACCTGCCCGATGGACCCGGAGATCGTGCAGGAAGGTCCGGGCACGTGTCCGATCTGCGGCATGGCGCTTGAGCCAATGGGCGCACCTGTCGAAGGGCCCAACCACGAACTGATCGATTTTACCCGGCGGTTGTGGGTGTCGGCTGGTGCGGCCGTGCCATTGATCCTGCTGACCATGGGGCCGATGATCGGCCTGCCTTTCCGCGAGTGGCTGGGCGAGCGCACGGCGCAGTTCGTTGAACTGGCGCTGGCAACGCCCGTGGTGTTGTGGGCGGCAAGACCGTTCTTCCACCGTGGCTGGACTTCGCTCAAGACCCGCAACTTCAACATGTGGACGCTGATCATGCTCGGCGTCGGCGCGGCCTATCTCTACTCGCTGATTGCAACGTTCGCGCCGCAACTGTTCCCGCATGAACTGCAGGGCGGGCATGGCGGCGACGGCACCGTGCCGGTCTATTTCGAGGCGGCGGTCGTCATCATCGCCCTGGTGTTCGTGGGCCAGGTGCTGGAACTCAGGGCGCGCGAGCGAACAGGTGACGCCATCAAGGCGCTGATCAACCTTGCGCCCAAGACGGCGCGGCGGATCAATGACGACGGGTCGGAATATGACGCACCGCTTGAGAACATTCTTGCAGGCGACCTGTTGCGGGTGCGCCCCGGCGAGGCGGTTCCGGTGGATGGCGAAGTCGTCGGGGGCGAGACCTCGGTTGACGAGGCGATGCTGACAGGCGAGCCGATTCCGGTTCCCAAGGCGCCGGGCGACCACGTCACCGGCGGCACGATCAACAAGAACGGCTCTATCGCGATGAAGGCCGTGAACGTCGGCGAGGACACGATGCTCGCCAAGATCGTCGACATGGTTGCCTCGGCACAGCGTTCGCGCGCGCCGATCCAGTCGCTGGCGGACAGGGTTGCTGGCTATTTCGTGCCGACGGTGGTGGCCGTGGCGGTGATAGCGTTCTTTGTCTGGCTGGCATTCGGGCCGGCGCCGGGCCTGGCCTTTGCCATCGTGGCGGCGGTGTCGGTGCTGATCATCGCCTGCCCGTGCGCGCTGGGACTGGCCACGCCGATGTCGATCATGACGGCGACGGGACGGGGCGCGCAGGCCGGCGTGCTGATCAAGGAAGCAGGCGCGCTGGAGCGGCTGTCGCACTCCGATACGCTGGTCGTCGACAAGACCGGGACCCTGACGGAAGGCCGGCCTGCAGTAACCGAGATCGGCCCGCTCGGCGGCAGGACAGAGACCGACCTGATGACGCTGGCTGCGGGCATCGAAAAGGGTTCGGAGCATCCGCTCGCCGAGGCCATCCTCAAGGCCGCACAGGCAGTGTCGGTAAAACCGGCCAGCTTGAGCGGCTTCGAAGCGGTGACCGGCAAGGGCGTCATGGCGAAGCTTGGCGGCAAGCGCATTGCATTCGGCAATGCTGCGCTGATGGCAGACGCAGGCGCGGACATTGAGGCACTGGCGCGCCTGGTGGAGCGGCTGCAGTCGCAGGGCAATACGGTGATGTACCTTGCCGAGGACGGCGAGCTGGCGGGCATTATCGCGGTGGCCGATCCGGTGAAGGCTTCGGCTGGCCAGGCGATCAAGGCGCTGCATGCTCAAGGCTTCTCCATCATCATGGCGACCGGCGACAACGAGGTGACGGCAAAGGCCGTGGCCCGGAAGCTCGGCATCGACCAGGTGCATGCGGGCGTGCTGCCGGAAGACAAGAAGCGGTTGGTGGAAGGATTGCGCCAGCAGGGCCGCAAGGTGGCGATGGCCGGCGACGGCGTCAACGATGCGCCGGCACTGGCTGCGGCGGAGGTCGGCATCGCAATGGGCACCGGTGCGGACGTTGCGCTGGAGAGTGCGGGCATCACGCTGCTCAAGGGTGATCTCAACGGTATCGTCCGGGCGCGCAAGCTGGCGGATGCGACCATGCGCAACATCCGGCAGAACCTGTTCTTCGCTTTCGTTTACAATGCGCTTGGCGTGCCGGTCGCGGCGGGCATCCTCTATCCGGTTACCGGATGGCTGCTATCGCCGATGATTGCGGCAGCGGCAATGAGCCTCTCGTCGGTGTCGGTGATCACCAACGCGCTCCGGTTGCGGCGGCTTGATCTGTAGGCGTCCGGCATTCCGGCTGGTGAAACCCGAGGCTTATTGCCAAACTCTTGTGCAAGCGACATCATGGCTATCCAAGCGGCTGTGCAAGGCCGCATCAGTGGCGTGTTCCGGGGGGTCCCGGTTCCTCCGGCGTACGTCACGCAGGGAGGTTGTTTGCGATGTGTCACGTCTTTGCGGGCCAGGATCCCGCCAATTATACCTTTGAAACCCGCTCCGTGCGCCTGATGGGACACCCCACCAGCGTCCGGCTCGAGGCCAGGTTCTGGGTGGTGCTGGAACAGCTGGCTGAAGCGCAGGGCATGCCGATGGCGAAGTTCCTGTCGGCCCTGTACGAGGAAGCCCTGGACATTCACGGGGATGTGGGAAATTTCGCGTCTTTGCTGCGGTGCTGCTGCCTGAACTTCCTCGATCCGACGTTCGATCACGAACAGCTGGCCGCGGAGGCGGCTGAGGCACGCGCCAAGCTTGAGAAGGCAGATGCGGCCTGAAGCCAGGGCGCACCTGTAGTAGTCATATAACACCACCTGACGGCGGTTGGTTGTTAGCCTTTGCGCATAGTGCAAGCAAGGGAGGTACCGCTGGTGGCAAAAGCCATTCACATGATGGTGCGCGTGCTCGATGAAGCGCGCTCGGTAGAATTTTACAACAAGGCATTCGGCCTCGATGTCGAGGACCGGTTCGAGTTCGACGGCTTCACCCTCGTCTATCTGAAGAACCCGGAGAACGACTTCGAAGTCGAGCTGACGATCAATCACGGCCGCACGGAGCCCTATACCCATGGCGACGGTTATGGCCACCTCGCGGTGTCGGTGAGCGATGTCGATGCCGAGCATGCGAGGGTCAAGGCCGCCGGTTTCAATCCGGGTGACGTCAAGGAGTTCCATCGCGACGGGTCGCTGATGGCCAAGTTCTTTTTCGTGCAGGATCCGGATGGCTACAAGATCGAGGTGCTGCAGCGCCACGGCCGCTACACCTGACGCGCGTTTGCGCCAAGGACAAACAATAACCCCCAAGGAGGAAACCCCAAGATGACAACCAATCCCAACGTAACCCGCCGCACGGCGCTGAAAGGCGCGGTGGCCGGGCTTATCGTTGCCGGCACGGGCGCAGGCGGCCTGGTGTTTGGCCATGGCAATGCCTGGGCCGCGACGGCCGAGAATCTGGATGCGGACACGTTTGCGACGCTGGTGCAGATGTCGCGTGACACCTACCCGCACTCGCGGCTGGACGACAGCTTCTATGCCGAGGCCGTCTCGGTGCTGGACACGGCCGCCAAGGACGATGCCGGCCTGAAGACCATGCTGACAGAAGGCGCTGCCAAGCTCGACAAGGAGGCCATGGGGCTGAAGGCGGCTTCCTACCGCACCATGTCGAGCGAGGATGACCGGGTGGCCATTCTCAAGTCGATGGAAGGCGACGGGTTCTTCCAGAAGATCCGCGGCAACCTCGTGACCGGCCTCTACAACAACAAGAAGGCCTGGCCGCTGTTCGGCTACGAGGGCGAGTCCGCCTCCAAGGGCGGTTACATCGACCGTGGCTTCAACGACATCGACTGGCTGTAAGCGGAGGGCATCAGCATGGCTACATTTGACAAGAATGATGACTCCGTCGTGGTGATCGTGGGCTCGGGCGCCGGTGGCGGCACGCTGGGCGCAGAACTTGCCATGAAGGGCGTGAAGACGGTGATCCTCGAGGCCGGCGGCCGGCACGAAACGGAAGACTTCCAGAACGACGAGTGGGGTTCGTTCGGCCAGATTTCCTGGCTCGACAAGCGCACCACGTCGGGCTCATGGCGGGTGGCGAAGGACTTTTCCGGCCTGCCTGCATGGATCGTGAAGGCAGTGGGCGGTTCGACCATCCACTGGGCGGGCGCATCCCTGCGGTTCCAGAGCCATGAGTGGAAGGCGGCCACGACCTACGGCAACGTGCCCGGCGCCAACCTGCTGGACTGGCCGATCGACGCCATCGAGATGGACCCGTGGTACGCCAAGGCCGAAGACCGCATGGGCGTGACGCGCACCAACGGCATTCCCGGCCTTCCCGGCAACAGCAACTTCAAGGTGCTCGAGGCGGGCGCCAGGAAACTCGGCTACAACGAGGTGCACACGGGCCGCATGGCCATCAACTCCGAACCGCGCGACGATCGTTCGGGCTGCATGCAGATCGGCTTCTGCTTCCAGGGCTGCAAGTCGGGCGCCAAGTGGTCGACGCTGATTGCCGAAATCCCGAAGGGCGAGGCCACCGGCAAGCTGGAAGTGCGCCCCAACTGCCAGGTGCTGCAGATCCAGCACAATGACCAGGGCAAGGTGACGGGCGTGCTGTATGCCGACAAGGACGGCAACCAGCATTTGCAGCTCGCGCGCGTGGTGTGCGTGGCCGGCAACTCCATCGAGAGCCCGCGCCTGCTGCTCAACTCGGCCTCGTCGAAGTTCCCGGACGGGCTGGCCAACTCTTCCGGCCAGGTGGGGCGCAACTACATGCGCCACATGACCGGCTCGGTCTACGCGGTGTTCGACAAGCCAGTGCACATGTACCGCGGCACCACCATGGCCGGCATCGTGCAGGACGAGGCGCGGCACGACCCGTCGCGCGGGTTCGTGGGCGGCTACGAAATGGAGACGCTGTCGCTCGGCCTGCCGTTCATGGCCGCGTTCCTCGATCCGGGCGGGTGGGGCAAGGACTTCGCCTGGTGGATGGACAACTACGAGAACATGGCTGGCATGTGGCTCGTCGGTGAGGACATGCCGCAGGAAACCAACCGCATCACCCTGCATGCCACCGAGAAGGACCAGTTCGGCTTGCCCGTGCCGAACGTGAACTTCGACGACCATGCCAACGACATCGCCATGCGCGAGCATGCCTTCGGGCGCGGCGAGGCCATCTACAACGCGGTTGGCGCGGTGAAGACCTTCCGCACGCCGCCATACCCCTCGACGCACAACCTCGGCACCAACCGGATGAGCGAAAAGGCGTCGGACGGCGTGGTCAACAAGCACGGCCAGACGCACGACATCAAGAACCTGTTCGTGTCCGACGGCAGCCAGTTCACCACCGGTGCGGCGGAAAACCCGACGCTGACCATCGTGGCGCTGGCGCTCCGGCAGGCCGACTTCATCGCCGGCGAAATGTCGAAGGGTAACATTTAGAGGTTCCGCCCGCACGTCCGTGCGGGCGACCGTTCACGGGCTGGCGCAAACCTTGCCGGTTTGCTGGCCCTGCCACGGAGGGACCTGACACACACGGCGGGCAGGGGAGGCCTCCCTGTTCCCTGCCTGATCGGAGCCCGTCCTTCCTTACCACGGGAAGGGCGGGTTTTTGCTGCGAAGCGCATGGGCGAGTGGGGAGTAGCGAATAGGGAGTGGGCAATCGGCAATTGGCACTTGGCTTTCCTCGTGTGTCCCGGCCTTCGTGCCGGGACCCAGTCTGGGCCCCGGAATGAATCCGGGGCACATTTGGTGCGCCATAGCGCTCCCTCTCCCGCTGGCGGGAGAGGGTTGGGGTGAGGGTGGGAGCCGCAAGGCATTATGCCCGCGCATCCCTCAGGATCGACGTTGTTAATGAAGGGAGCTTGGGCGGGGCGCAGGCGAACCGCTTGTCTCTCTAGAAGTCGTTATAGAAAGTCTGGGTGACACCCTTCTCGTAGTTTGCGCCTTTGTATTCATTGGAGAAAGCCTTGGTGCGAAGGCGTATTTCATTCCAGTTCAGCGACATCGAATCTTTCCTAACGTCCACTTGGCAGACTACGGCGTTGGTGCGAACTGGCAAATGGAAACGTGAACTGGATCCCCGGACTGACGGCGGCGCTTCGCTTGCCTTTCGTCCTCGACTTCGCTTCGCTTGTCTCGGCACAAGGCCGGGGATGACAGGGATAGGGCAAGGCCGGGCGTGGCCCGACATCAGCCCCCTCTCCAGCTCTCCCCCGCAGGCGGGGGAGAGGGCAGTTGATTACTCCAGCCCCCACACGATGTTCACCGTGGCCTCGATGACCTGTTCTCCTTGCGCGATGGGCACGGCGGCGTCAGCGGCGGTGGCCTCCATGGCCATGCGCGCCATGGGCTGGGGCGGGCGCACGTGGGATTCCTCCGAGATCGAGCGGATGGGGCCGAGCTTAACGCCGGCTGCGTCCGCATAGAGCTGCGCGCGCGCCAGCGCCTCGGCCACGGCGGCCTTGCGGGCCTCGTTGCGCAATGGTCCGGGCTCGGCGATGGTGAAGTTCAGTCCGTTCATCTGGTTGACGCCGGAAGAGACCACCGCGTCCATCACAGCGCCCAGCTTGTCCAGATCGCGCACCAGCACGGTGACGGTATTCGACACGGTGTAGCCGTCGATCTTCGGGGCTTCCTGCGCGCCTTCACTGGCGCGCGGCGGGTAGGTGTATTTCGGCTGGATTGAGACGTTCGAGGTCTGGATGTCCTTCTCCGCCACGCCGGCGGCGGCGATGGTTTTCAGTACGGCGGCCATCGTCTCGTTGTTGGCGCTCAGCGCCTCGCGCGCGGTGTTCGCCTCGCTGACCGTGCCGGCGGAGATGACGGCCATATCAGGCGCGGCTCGCACTTCGGCCCGGCCGGTGAGCGACAGGGTGCGGGCGGACGCATCGTCAGCGCGGGCTGGTGCGGCGGCGGGGGCGATGAGGCTTGCGGCGGCGAGCAGGGTGGTGGCGATGGCGAGGCTTGGGCGCATGGATGATTTTCCCGTATTGTTGCACGTCTGACATCACACTAGCGCCAAGTGTGGCGGAAGTCTGGTGCGTCAGTTCGGCAATTCCCGGCGCGGGCGCATGTTGGTATCGTTCCGTCCGACATGAAGCTGAACGCGGGAAGGCGGCAAGGCCCTTGATTGCAACTGGTGGACAGATTTTGCCCGGCGACCACCCGGAGCGCATGGCGCTCAACAACGAGGTGCATGCGCGCCCGCCGGAAGCGCTGCAGGCCCGCATGCGGATCAGCTATGTGGTGCTGTTCGGCGAGCTGGACATGGGGCCCTTGCGCGCGCTGTGCGGCAAGTACGGCGTGGAGCCGCCGGGCGAGGCGGCGAACCATTTCAGCGCCGACCTGGGGCCGTTCCGGCTGAAGTGGGAGCGGCATACCGAGTTTACCCGCTACTGGTTCCTGGTGCCGGCGACGGGTGCGAATGCGCTGTTCGAGCGCACCGCGCTGGAAGCGGTGCCGCAGGGATGGCTCAAGACGTTGAAGGGCGATGTGCTGGTGGCCACCCACGTGGAGCTGATGCCGGTTCCCCGCGGCAAGCTGGATGAGGAAAAGCTGTCGCGCCAGCACTTCGCCGGCAATCCGCTGGTGGGCTCCAGCGTGGCAGGCGGGCTTGGCCGCGCCTTCACCGACTTCCGCATCCACGCCGACGGGTTCGGCCGGCTGCTGGTGCAGGACAACGGCATGACGCCGCGCCAGCGCGGGCGCATGGTGCAGCGGCTGCTGGAGATCGACACATACCGGGTGCTGGCGCTGCTGACGCTGCCGGTGGCGCGCAAGCTGATGCCGCAGTTGAGCGCGTTCGAGGCGGTGCTGGGCGAGGTGACGTCCAGCATGCGCACGGCAGGCGAGGCGGACGAGCCCAAGCTGCTCGACCGGCTGACGCTGCTCAATGCAGACGTGGTGCGCGAACATACGGCAAGCCAGTTCCGGTTCTCCGCCGCCAAGGCCTATTCGGACCTGGTGAGCCTGCGGATTGCCGAACTGCGCGAGGAACGCATCGAGGGCCTGCAGCTGTTCGCCGAGTTCACCGACCGGCGGCTGGCGCCGGCCATGCGCACCTGCGAGGCGGCGGCCAAGCGGCTGGACACGGTGTCGGAACGGGTGGCGCGGGCAACGCAAATGCTGTCGACGCGGGTGGACATTTCGCGCGAGCGGCAGAACCAGTCCCTGCTGGAAAGCATGGACAAGCGCGCCAAGCTGCAGCTGCGCCTGCAGGAAACGGTGGAGGGGCTGTCGATCGCCGCCATCACCTACTACATCGTCGGGTTGATCGGGTACCTGGCGAAGGGCGCCAAGGAAGCAGGCCTCCTGCCGGTGAGCGACCTGATCGTGACGGCGGCGGCGATCCCGGTGGTGATCGTTGCCGTGGCCCTGGCTGTGCGCCGGGTTCGCAAATCCATCATGGAATAGGGCCGACCCTTGTGCTGAGAGCCTTCGCGGTATCCCGCTGGTGGGAGGATCCTTATTCGCTCGGCGCATGGAGTGGCCTGCGAGTAGGGGCGGGGCCCGAAGTTCGCGCGCAGCTGGGCCAGCCGGTATCGCCGCGGCTGATGCTGGCTGGCGAGTACACCAACCCTGAACAGGCAGGCATGACCCATGGCGCCTTCGAGGAAGGCGTGCGGGCAGCGCGGGCCATGATTGCCGCCGGTCACCGTCGCGTCGCCGTGGTTGGGGCGGGCTTTGCGGGGCTAGGGGCCGGGGCCACACTGGCTGCGGCCGGCGTGGAGGTGGTGGTGCTCGAGGGCCGCGACCGCATCGGCGGGCGGGTGCACACCAGCGCGCTGGGCGAGACGCCGGTCGAGCTTGGCGCCAACTGGCTGCAGCAGGGCGCGCGAAACCCTTTGCGAAAGATGGCTGGCGAGACCGGCCTCGACATGATCGAAACCGACTTTCATGAGCCGCTCGACCTGGGGCCGCCCTCGCGCATGGCCGGGCCCGAGTGCGGTGCCATGGCGGATGGGTTCCGGCGATGGCTCGCGGGCATGACCGGGCCGGACCGGTCCATGGCGCAGGCCGTGGCAGACTGGATGGGTAGGGCTGACCTGCGTGACAGGGCTGCAATGCAGGCGATGGTGGACTTCGAGATCCAGCTGGATTCAGGCATTCCGCTTGCCGACATGTCGGCCCGGCACAGTTGGGAGCCAGGGGTGGGCGCGGGCGATGCCTGGCTGCCTGGCGGCTACGGGCAACTGCAACAGATGCTGGCGAGGGGGCTGGACATCCGGTTGGGGGCTGAAGTGACTGTGATCACCGAGCGCGGCGGCGAGGTCCGGCTGATGGGGCCGATGGTTGACGTGAGCGCCGATGCGGCGGTCGTGTGCGTGCCGGCGGCGGTGCTGCGGGCCGGGCGGGTGGCTTTCGACCCGCCATTGCCGGACGCCCACCAGCAGGCGCTTTCCCTGTTGGAGACAGGCCGGGTGGAGAAGGTGGCGCTGGAGTTCGACAAACGCTGGTGGCCGGTGTCTCCGTCGGGCTATCTCAGGATGGCGGGGCCGGAGCCGGGAATGGTTGCGGAGTGGCTGGACATGAGCGATGTGGCTGGCCGGCCAGTGATCACGGGCATCTTTGCAGGCGACTGGGCGGCGCGCATCTGGATGGGCCGTGACGATGCCGCGATAGCACAAGCGGCCACGGAAGCATTGAAGGCAGCGATTGCAGCAAGCGCGCTTGATTGAGGCATTGCACTGGCCGCAATTTTCCACGATACATGCGGGCCGCCGTGCCTTCGTCAGGCGCGGCACATGGTGGGCCTGTAGCTCAATTGGTTAGAGCCGACGGCTCATAACCGTCTGGTTGCAGGTTCGAGTCCTGCCGGGCCCACCACCTTTTGCCTTGTGTTTCATACCTTTTTGGCAGCTGTCTGGATTGTGCCGACATTCCGGGGGCTTGCGGGCATGGTCGCCGAAACCTTCTGGCGGTGAGACTGCCTTTGCCGAGGCAATCAGCGCCAAATTGGCCGTCAGTCTCTGTTGACCATTTAGACCACCAGAAGGTTGGGTTGGTGAGTTCGAGAATCAGGCGAGTCGAAAGTCTGACCGGTACACTAGTTTGCCAAACCGAGTCGGTGACGCTGCTCATTCCAGCATGCAGGCAGCTTGCTCATGCGCTTCAACCTCTCGGCATTGAGGCCGACTGGGTGCGTACCGAGCAGGATGGCTTTTGTGATGTCGTGCGCCAGGAAGGCGATCGGCAGGACGCGGCTGATCTCGTTGGCGGGCGCCTTCCTGAGCAGCGAGCTCATCTACTGAACTCACATCACCCTTTGTCAGTGCTGCCATCCAGCGATGAGCGTCGCGGACAAGCTGCACCAGGTTTGGATCAGATTTGCTTGCTGAAGGACTTGCACCGTTCAGGATAAGCCTTGCCTCCAGGCGTCAGAAACTCTAGGAGACTTACGGCAGAGTTACCCCAACTTCACAATACGCCAGTTGGCTGACCATGAGCCTTATCGGGACGTGCAGGAAATTGAGCGGCTCTGTGATGTGTTTCGGGACATTGGACTGCCGGATTAGGCGGCTATGACCCATATCGAGTGCTCAATAACCGCATGCAGCTAAGCTGGCTGACGGAAGCAGTCTCCCGAGCCGTAGGCACGGAGCAATGTCGAGTGACTGAATTTCTGGTTCTTTTCGATATATGTTAAGCCCGAGGGACGGGAGGTGCCGATGTTTGAAGAATTCCGACGTAAAGAACGCGAAGGATGGGGGTCGAAAGCCGGTCAATACGCGGATCATACCGCCCTGATCACAACCCAAGCCATTCCAACCTTGCTAGCGGCGGCGCGAGTGAGAGCCGGAAGTGAAGTTCTGGATATTTGCACCGGCCCTGGATATGCGGCAGGAGCAGCACAGGCGATCTGCGCACACGCCACCGGGGTCGATTTTGCTCCAGAGATGGTACACACGGCACGAGCCAATTTTCCAGGCTGCACGTTTGTTGAAGGCGACGCACTGCAGCTCGACTTCGAAGATGCTAGATTTGATGCCGCGATCTGCCCGTTTGGGATTTTTCACGTAACCGAACCGTCGCAGGCAATTTCGGAGGCCCATCGCGTTCTGCGACCGGGAGGGCGTTATGCATTTAGCCAATGGTGCGCGCCCGCCGAGTCCGATTTTTTTCGAATTACAATGGGCGCTATCGCCAAACACGCGGATATGTCCGTAGCCGATCCGGCGCCGAACGCTTTTGCCATGTCAGACAGGGAAGCATGCAGGGCGCTGATGGACGCAATGGGGTTTCGTGATGTCGAAGTTCGCGAGGTGCCCAGTGTTTACCATGCGCCCGAAGGGGACTTCTTCGATAACATCATGCATCTCACTGTACGTGGCGCGATGATCATCGAACTGCAGACCGACGAGGTCGTGCAGCGCATAAGGGACGAGATGAACAGTGCGGCGCGGGAGTACGAGACGGAAGATGGCATTATCGTCCCAGTTCCATCATTCGTCGTATCTGGCAGGAAGGCTGCTTCGGCGGATGACGCGTGAGTTAGGAGGTACCCCATGCCATCAATCGATATCCACGTAATGGAGGGCGTCTTTTCGTCTGGGGATAAGGCACGCCTTATCGAGAAGGTGACGGAAGCTTTCGGCGAAGTTGCGGGCAAGACTCTCCAAGCGGGTACAACTGTTCGGATCCACGAAGTGCAAAGTGGATCTTGGGGCTACGCCGGCAAGCCAATTACCACTGCTGATGCCAAAGGCTGGCGCGAGCAAGGATAGCAGGCGATACCAGCTGGGAAGCTGGTCACAGTCGCTACTCTAATCATGGTAATGGCTGCCATTCTTGGCTTCTATAGTTGAGGACGTTTGATCCCAAAAAGTGCGGCGTTCAGGTTGCTCCAGGTTACTTGGATCTTGCGGGTCAGGGCGGTTGAAGTGGCAAGTGCCTTAGCTGCCTCCAGTTCCCATTCTGTCCGCCAGCTGCAGTTTGCCTGGGTTGGATCGTGCCCGTCCCGCAGGTTTGCGTTTCTCTCCAGTTCCTTCAGATGCTGGCGGTGCACGGTGTTGTTGAAGTCGTAGTACATGATCTGTCTCCATCGGCTGGGTTTGTGTTGGAGACACGGTGCTGCGTTGACGCACCGGTGACAAACGATCATCCTTCACCCCACCTGTTAGCTTTTCTAACTCGTGGCCATGGCTAGACGACTTCCACCGCTGAACCAGCTGCGTGCCTTTGAAGCTGCTGCCCGTCATTTGAGCTTCGGCAAGGCGGGCGATGAACTGCACGTGACCCACGCTGCCATCAGCCATCAGATCAAGGCACTGGAACAAAACCTCGGGCAGGTTCTATTCCGTCGAATGACCCGGGCGGTCGAGCTGACAGATGCCGCCAAGACTTTATACGAGGACACTCGAAGAGCACTCGATATTCTGGACGAAGCGGTAAGTCGGTTTGAACAGGATAAGGATGAAGCCCCATTACGAGCATCTGTCGCGCCGTCATTTGCGTCCCACTGGCTTTTAAAGCGACTGTCCAAGTTCCACCAGAACAACCCGGACATTCGCATTGAGGTCGATATCACCTCCAATGTTCAGGACCTCGCCGATAGCGGCTTCGACTTTGCCATTCGCCATGGCGGCGGGGCCTGGCGTGGACTGGAAATCCGAAAGTTGTTTGATGAAGAACTTTGTGCGGTTGCTTCTCCATCTTTCTCTGAAGCTCAAAATGCAGACTTCATGAATGTTCTCACCAGCGGCGTCAGCTTGCTGACTGCGTCAGTG
This sequence comes from Alphaproteobacteria bacterium, assembly GCA_024642465.1. GTDB lineage: Bacteria > Pseudomonadota > Alphaproteobacteria > Rhizobiales > Aestuariivirgaceae > Anderseniella. The sequence continues at coordinate 551 of JAHEBA010000032.1, read as the reverse complement.
AGGTCGGACGAGTGGGCTGACTGGTTGAGCGCGCAAGGGTTCAAAGGTGATGTCTCGCCTCGCCTAATCATCTTCCCGACACAGGCGCTTGCCCTGGATGGAGCAATAACAGGATTGGGGGTTGCGCTTACGGATCGCAGACTGGCCAAGGACGATATTGAAGCTGGCCGACTGGTGCAGGTGTCTGACTACATCCACAAATCCGGCAGAGGGTTCTACTTCGTCCATCCAAGGAAGCCTGTGGATGACAAACGGCAAAACAGGTTCTTGACGTGGCTCCAAGCAGAGCTTGCACGGACAGATGACATCACCTGATCAAGCCAAGAAGCGAACTGATCAATGGCCGGTTGTGGCACTAAACGGACTCTCCTGCATCAGGCGAAAAGAGTCCGTTGTTGGGGGTAATGCAGACATCCTGAGTGAACCATCAGAGAGTCCGTTCATGACCCCCTGCGGACATCTTGGTGCAGCGCAGCTAATGGCGGTAGGGAGCCCAAAAGTGTCGATTGCTGCGGGTCGCGCAAAAGTCCGCTTCTCATGCTTGCAAATTG
>JAHEBA010000107.1 GCA_024642465.1 Alphaproteobacteria bacterium | reverse complement strand
CCAGTGCGCCTGGCGCTGGAAGAATTGGAGTTTTTCACATCAAGCTTGCGCGTGCTCGGCGTCTACAAGGCGGGCGCATATCGTGAGGAACTGGCCCGCAAGCGCGAGGCGATGGATACCTCGGCCTGAACAGCCTCACCGCCCGTCCAGCGCCGCCAGTATCAGGTGGTGTGCAATGGAAATTGACGGCGGGATCTCCAGTTCTTCCGGGTGCCTGCCGTCGCACATGGCGCGCACCTCGTCGAAGCTGAACCAGCGCGCATCAGCCAGTTCGTCCGGGTCGATGTCGATGGCCTCGCTCAGGCCCTCGCCGATCATGCCGATCATCAGGTTGGCCGGAAACGGCCACGGCTGGCTCATGACGTAACGCACGGCGCCAACCTTGATGCCTGATTCCTCCTCGACTTCGCGCCGGGCTGCGTCTTCGGCCGTTTCGCCCGGTTCGACGAAGCCTGCAAGGGTCGAGTACATGGTGGGCGAGAACCGGCCTGACCGTCCAAGCAGCATGGATGACCCGCGCACCACGGCGATGATCACCACCGGATCGGTGCGCGGAAAATGCTCTGCGGAGCAGGCACCGCATACCCGCTTGTAGCCGGCTTCACCGGCTACTGTCGTTGCCCCGCAGTTGGAGCAGAAGCGGTGCCGCACGTGCCAGTGCAGCAGCGCCCGCGCCTGCGCAGCCACGCCCAGCATGCCGTCATCGACCAGCCCTTGCAGTGCGATCGAGCGCAGGTCCACCGCCGCCTGTCCGGCGCCGAGTTGCAGTTCGGGGTCCGCGGCCTGCATCGCGAAATGCGCCACGCCATCTGCGTCCAGGCCCAGCAGCACGGGTTCGACCCCGCTAATCGCGTTTGGAAGGTCAGCACGATCATGCCACCAGATACCGTCCGATCCGGCAGGCCCGGCATGCACCAGCAGCTTGTCGCCCGAGAACACGGCGTAGCGCGACTTTGCGTCGGCCAGAATGGCGGCAACCCGTTCCGGCTCGTTGCGATGGCCTGAAAGACGCTCCAGCGAGCCTTGCATGAATGCGGGCGTCAGGCGGGTCATGGGCGGAGGCTACCTTCTGGAAACCGGCAGGGCGGGATTTGTCCTGCGCGGTGTGCCATGTGCGGCAGCATGTGGCAAGTGTGGCGAAACCCTGCCCTTGCATCTTGCGGCCATCCGTCCGATATAGGGGGCGGGAGGTTGGCAGCAGACGTGTCGCTCGCCAACCGGGTCAGGTCCGGAAGGAAGCAGCCCCAACGAGTTGTACCCGGGTTGCCCGTCCAGCCTCCCACTGATTTCCTGGCACCCTAGATCACTCTGGCGCGAACGGGGCGCGATGGTGGACAGCACCTCAACAGCAGTGGAACCGCAAGCGCCCTACCGGGTGCTGGCGCGCAAGTACCGCCCGCAGACCTTCGAGGATCTGATCGGTCAGGACGCCATGGTGAGAACGCTCACCAACGCGTTCGCATCCAATCGCATCGCTCAAGCCTACATGCTTACCGGCGTACGCGGCATCGGCAAAACCACTACGGCCCGCCTGATCGCCCGTGCCCTCAATTACGTACCTGTCGACGGCGAGGACACCGGGCCGTCGGTCAACCTCGGCGTCAAGGGCCGGCACTGCGATGCCATCCTCGAATCCCGTCATGTCGACGTCATCGAGATGGACGCGGCCTCCCACACCGGCGTCGACAATGTCCGCGAGATCAACGATGCGGTGAAGTACAAGCCCGCCTCGGCCCGCTACAAGGTTTACATCATCGACGAAGTGCACATGCTCTCCACGGCCGCGTTCAACGCGCTGCTGAAGACGCTGGAAGAGCCGCCGCCGCACGTGAAATTCATCTTCGCCACCACCGAGATCAGGAAGGTCCCGGTCACCGTGCTGTCGCGTTGCCAGCGCTTCGACCTGCGCCGGCTCGATGCTGTCCAGCTGATGCAGCACCTCGCCCGGGTGTGCGAACGCGAGAACGTGTCGGCGGAAGACGAGGCACTGCGCATGATCGCGCGGGCCGCCGAGGGCTCGGTGCGTGACGGGCTGTCACTGCTCGATCAGGCCATTGCCTATGGTACCGACGCTGTGCGCGCTGCAGACGTGCAGTCCATGTTGGGCCTGGCTGACCGCGCCCGCGTCATCGACCTGTTCGAGGCATTGATGAAGGGCGATGCCGGTAAGGCTCTCGACGAACTGGAGCAGCAGTTTGCCTATGGCGCTGACCCGGAAGAGATACTGGCAGACCTCGCAGACTTCACCCACTGGGTGACCAAGATCAAGGTGTCTGCTGTCCTGGCGGACGACCCGACCGTGACCCAGCAGGAGTGCACCCGCGGGGTCGAGCTTGCCGGCAAGTTGTCCATGCCGGTGCTGGCGCGCACCTGGCAGATGCTGTTGAAGGGGCTTGATGAGGTATCGCGCGCGCCAAATCCACTGATGGCCACGGAGATGGTGCTGATCCGGCTTGCCCACGTGTCCGACATGCCGTCGCCGGAAGAACTGGCCCGTATGGCCAGGTCCCAGGGCGGCCAGGGAAACGCAGTTGGGCGCGCTGGCGAAGCTGCAGGAGACCAGGGTACATCCGCCATCGGCTCCAGCCGTCCTTCACCGAACGTCCCGCCAACCACCCACACGCCGGTGATGTCGGCGGCGGTGCCAAAACACGACAGCGCAGACGGCGCTGCATCCGCGCCGCAGTCCGTTGCCCCTGTGCAGTTTGCCAACTTTGGCGAGCTCGTCGCCTTCGTGGCCTCGAAGCGCGACATCAAGCTCCAGTCAGACCTCGAGAAGCACGTCTCGCCCGTGTCGATGGGCCGTGGCCGCATCGAGATCGCGCTGACCGATGGCGCACCTGCTGGAATCGCCAATGACCTGTCGCGCCGTCTCGAAGCATGGACGGGGCAGCGCTGGATCGTTTCGATCGCTTCCGTGGCAGCCGGACCGACCATCGCCGACCAGAAGCGCGAACAGCGCGACAGCCTGTTCCGGCAAGTCCGCCAGAACGCAGATGTCCAGGCCGTGCTGGCAAGCTTTCCCGGCGCCGAGATCGTCGAGGTTCGCGACCTCGCCAGCCAGCAGCCGTCCACCCAGCCGGACGGCGGGCAGGAAGCCGAGGCTCATATCGAGCCGGACGACATGGTCATGGACGACTGACAGCATATTCACGGAGTGAACGACGGGCATGAAGAACCTCGGCAACATGATGAAGCAGGTGCAGGAGATGCAGGCCAGGGTGGCCGACATGCAGGCGCGCCTCGATGAACTCACGGTCACCGGTCAGGCCGGCGCCGGCATGGTCAGGATCACGCTGAACGGCAAGAACCTGATGCAGAGGGTCGAGGTCGACGACAGCCTGATGAAGCCGGAGGAAAAGGAAATCCTCGAGGATCTGTTGATGGCGGCCTACAATGAAGCCCGCGCCAAGGTCGAACAGGCGGTGGCCGAGCAGATGAAGGACATCACCGGCGGCCTGCCGCTGCCTCCCGGCTTCAAGATGCCGGGCTTTTGACCTGCGCTCAGAAAGACGAGACCTGCCATGTCCCGCAATGTCGTCGGCGCCGAGATCGAGCGGCTGATCCAGTTGCTCGCACGCCTGCCCGGACTTGGTCCGCGCTCGGCGCGCCGCGCTGCGCTTCACCTGGTCAAGCACCGTGAAAAGCTGATGCAGCCGCTAAGCCATTCGCTCGCGGACGTACTGGAAAAGGTCAGCGAATGTTCGGTCTGCGGCAACGTCGACGTGGTCAACCCGTGCACCTTGTGCGCTGACCCGCGCCGCGACCGCAGCCTCATCTGCGTGGTCGAGGAGGTGGGCGACCTGTGGGCGCTTGAGCGGGCAGGCGCTGTTCAGGGCATGTACCACGTGCTCGGCGGTACCTTGTCGGCTATCGAGGGCGTGCGCCCGGAAGATCTACGCATCGCATCGCTCATTGACCGGGTCAGGACTGGCGAGGTTCGCGAGGTGATGATTGCGGTCAATGCCACCGTAGATGGCCAGATCACCGCGCACTACATCATGGACCAGCTCGACAGCACCGGGGCGGCGGTAACCAGGCTCGCTCACGGCGTGCCGGTGGGCGGCGAGCTGGATTATCTTGACGAAGGCACGCTTGCCGCGGCCGTGCGCGCGCGCCGGTCGCTCTGAAACAGCGTCTTAACCATTTGTAAACCCTGACTTGCGGAACCCGGGGCATAGCTGGCCCGCTGGCACGGGTCCGGCGCGGCGGTTGCTTGATCCTGAACGAAACAGCCGCTGAGTGTCCCGATTGAGAACACGATGCATCACGGCGCCAACCGGAAGGTTCAGGTAGCACGACCCATGAAGACCCGCTTCGACCGCATCATCAAGGCAAGCACCAGCCTCACGTTCCGTTTCCGCCGCGATGAAAGGGGCGTGCTGGCCCTGATGCTGGCACTGTCCGCCGTACCCTTCTTCCTGGCGGCGGGCGTGGCGCTCGACGCCTTCCGCGCCGGCTCTGCAAGGGCCGAGGTGCAGGCATCGCTTGATGCCGCAGCACTGGCAGCCGCAGCCGCAAGCCCGTCAGCAACCGAGGACCAGCGCCGCAAGCTGGCCGAAGATGCGTTTGCCGTGAACATCGCCGGCAAGATGGGTGACAAGATTGACGGCAGCCCGGTCATCGAGTTCAACAATGGCGAGGTCACCGTCAGCTACGACGGCTCGCTTCCCACCACGATCATGAAGATTGGTGGATTCGACAACTTGAAGATCTCCGGCTCGTCCACGGCGACCATGCGCGCCCCGCAGAAGGCCGAAATCGCTCTGGTTCTCGATTATTCCCTGTCGATGAACGAGACGTCCGCGGGTCAGACCAAGTACGTCACCATGAAGAATGCGGCCATCGACATGGTCAACGGCCTCACCAAGGACGGCAGCAATTCCGACGTCCGCTTTGCCCTGGTGCCATTCTCGCACAATGTCTATGCCACGCTGCCGTCATCGCAGGTTCTCGATGCCAGTGGCACAACGTGGACCGGCTGCACATTTGACCGCCAGTATCCGTTCAACACCGGCGTGACCCCGCCGACCGGGACGGCAGGCTCCAAGTGGGGCCAGCCTGCGCCTGCCAGCTATGGCTCTTATGCGGCTCAGCAGAACTATCACTGCGACGGCCACTTTCATGATGGCAACGGCTTTGCCGCACATCACCTGAAGCTGCGCGAGATGTCTTCCGACCATTCGGCAATGATCTCGCAGATCAACGCGATGTCGCCTTATGGCTACACCCACATCTCCCTGGGGCTTGAGTTTGGGTGGCACATGGTCGATCCCGGCCAGCCTTATGCTGCACGCGATTTCGACGATCCGAAGAACAAGAAGTTCATCGTGCTTCTGACCGACGGCAAACAGACCACGCCTGCCTTTGGCCCGGGCAGTTCGCGCAATCTGTCGATGGGCGAGGACAATCTCGAAACCCTGTGCGAGAACATTCGCGGTACCAACATCACGCTGATCACCATTGCCTTCGCGCTGGCTGATGCGGACACCGAAAACCGGCTGAATGGTTGTGCGACGAACCCTGCAAAGCACTTCTTCAAGGCCGAGGATTCGAATGACCTGACCAAGGCGTTCGAAGAGATCCAGAACCAGATTGCGTCCGCGATCTACCTCTCCAGGTAACCCCAACGGACGCAAGTATGGTAGCCGGTTCCCCTGCCAGGCTACTCACCAGCAACCAGCCGTGGCGCCGCGGCTGGTTGTTTGCTGTCGCCATCGCCGCCCGGCTCGCTCAGTTCCAGCGCCTCGATCTTTGCGCCGCGGCGGGTGATCTTTTCCGACGACGTGACGATCTTCTCGATGTCCTTGCCGGCCATGCCGAAATGGCGCTGCAGGTCGAGCACCCGGTCGTGCATCCGGCCCACGTCCTCCATCAGCCGCACCACCTCGGTCTGGATGACGGCGGCCTGTTCGCGCATGCGGGCATCCTTGAACACCGCCTGCATGGTCTGCACCAGCAGCATCAGCACATTTGGCGAGGTGATGATGACGTGCAAGCGGTGAGCGCGCTGGATCACGTCTTCGAAATTCTCGTGCAAGTCGGCATAGATTGACTCTGACGGCACGAACATGATTGCGGTCTCGTGCGTCTCGCCCTTGATTAGGTATTTGTCGGAAATGTCCCGGATATGCTTCGTTACGTCCGCCCTGAACCGCTGCTGGTGCGGGCGCGGATCCTCGTCCGAGGCGCACTTCTTCAGCGCGTTGTAGGCCTCGAGCGGAAACTTCGCGTCGATGACGATGGCAAGGTCGTTTCCCGGCAGGCGTATCAGGCAGTCGGGCCGGGTGCCGTTGGTCAGCGTGGTCTGCAACGAATAGGCCGAGGCGTGCAGCCCGTCGCGTATGATCGCTTCCATGCGGCCCTGTCCATAGGCGCCGCGCGACTGCTTGTTGGACAGGATGTCCTTCAGCGACAGCATTTCCGAGGAAAGCTGCGTCAGGTTGGCCTGCGCCGTATCTATGACGGCGAGCCGCTCGTTGAGCTGCTGCAGAGACTGCGTGGTGCGCTGGCTGTTCTCGGAAAGTCCTGCGCCAAGCCGCTGCGATACCTGCTCCAGCCGCTGGTCCAGTGTTTGCGTCAGGTGCGCCTGGGTTGAGGCGGAATGCTCCGCCAGCCCACGCAACTGGCCTGACATCTCGGCAAGCTTGACTTCCATCTCCGCCGCACGCCGCATCGCCTCGATGGTCTGCGACTGGTTGCCCCTGCCGGCTCGCCACGCCAGCACCACTGCAGCCACCAGCAGCACCAGCGCAAGCACTGCCGTTGCCACGGTAAAGTCGCCCCAGGTGACTGCGGTTCGCCCAGCAATGAAGGCTATTTCAGAAAAATCCATTTAACCAGCATAGCTCGATTCGCGCCGTTGAAAAGAATAAAACGGGAACATTCTGTATTTTCGAGATGTGATGAAATGCACATCTGACGGCTGGCGTCGCGGATAGAAGCATCACCAGCAAAACGAAGAAAGTGCCTTCAGCGCGCAATGGCAGTTTGCCGTGCCACGCGCCGGAGGCCGGAAAAATCTGGAGTGACGAAGATGAGAACCTACCGTCTTGACGGGGGCGGCCTGCTGCTGCCTGAAAGCATGAGCGTGCTTCGGCGGCTGCCGGCGGCATTGATTGAGCGGTGGCATGAGCGCCGCCGGCGCCGTGCTGCAGTTGCAGCCCTGTCCCAACTTAACGACCACTTGTTGCGCGATATCGGGCTGATCCGTGCCGACGTGATGTCGGCACGCGGTCCTTACTGATCGGCGTCTTGCTGGCCCTCCTCTTGCAGCCTGCCTGTCATGAAGCCGGAAACGTGTACCGGCATGACACAGGCCGGAAGGCTGAAGAGGAGCCAGCGAGATGAAGTACTTCCTGATCATGACGGCGCTGATGGGCGGGCAGGTGCAGGACTACCGGATTCCCATGTCGCCGGTATACGTTCATGACATGGCCAGCTGCCAGTATGCCGCCGGCCGCATCATTGATGACTACCGGGCAGCGCAGGCGGGTTTCCGGCTGATTTCGGCCAGTTGCGTACGCGGCTGAGGACACCTGTCCACCGCTTGATGCCGGTCAAGGTGCGCCTGCCATGAAACGTGGTTAGTGTTGACTGCGTGATCAATGGCCTGACAGGCGGCACAGTGCATGACCACCCACGACCAGATCGTCCGGTTCCTGTCCAATGGCGCGGCCTTCGGCCTGACCGCCAAAGAGGTCTCGGTTGTCGAGACTCACGGTGCGCTGGTGTTCCTGACGCCGCACGAAGCCTGGAAGATCAAGAAGCCGGTGAAGTTCGACTACATGGATTTTTCCACACTTGATTTGCGCGAGGCAGCCTGCCGCCGCGAGATCGAGATCAATCGCCCCCATGCCCCGCAAATCTATCTGGGCCTCGTTCCGGTCACGCGCGAGCCCGGCGGCGCATTGGCCCTGGACGGCAATGGCGAGCCTGTCGAATGGGCGGTGCACATGCGCCGCTTTCCCGATGATGCGCTGTTCAACCATGTAGCCCGCGACGGGCGCTTGACGGATCGGGTGATGGATCGCCTGTGCGAAGTCATACTTTCTGCTCACCTCGCCGCGCCAGCCGATGCGGGCGGGGGATTTGCCTCCTCCCGCGTGCCCCAGATTCTCGCCAGCCTCGACTCGGCATTCTCTCGCGCCGCAGAAACCTTGCCTGACGGTCTTGCAGCCACCTTCGCCAAGCGAACCGCCATGCACTTTTCCCACTGCCGCCCACTGCTAGCAGCCCGTGAGTCGGCAGGCTTCGTGCGCCGCTGCCACGGCGACCTGCACCTGCGCAATATCGTGTTGCTGGACGGTGGGCCGGTGCTGTTCGACGCCATCGAGTTTTCCGAAGAACTCGCCACCATTGACGTGCTGTACGACCTCGCCTTCCTGCTGATGGACCTGTGCCATGAGAAGCTGGTGCCCGAAGCCAATCGCCTTCTCAACGGCTACCTGCGCGAGGCCAGCCCGGGAGATGGTGCGATGCAGCTGGGCGGCCTTGCAGCCTTGCCGCTGTTCATCGCCATGCGGGCAGCGGTCCGCGCCATGGTGCTGCTTGATCGTGCGGACCAGCATGAGGGCAGCGAGGCGGAAACGGACCGGGGCGCAGCCATCGCCTACCTCGAACGCGCCGTAGCCGAAGCGGCACCGGTGATGCCCCGGCTCGTTGCCATCGGCGGTTATTCGGGCACCGGCAAGACTACCGTTTCCCGACGTCTCTCCCCCCAACTCGATCCGTGCCCCGGCGCGCTGCACCTGCGCACCGATGTGGAGCGCAAGCTGATGGCCGGGGTAGGACTGGACGACCGCCTGCCGCCGGAAAGCTATACGAAGCAGGCCAGTGATGGGGTCTATGCGGTTGTGTTTGCAAAGGCGAAGGCCGTGCTGCAAGCGGGTTGGCCAGTGGTTGTCGACGCGGCTTTCCTCGATCCGGCGGAGCGGGATGCGGTAGAACGGCTGGCCGCTGACAATGGCGCGGCATTCACCGGCCTCTGGCTTGAGGCAGA
>JAHEBA010000031.1 GCA_024642465.1 Alphaproteobacteria bacterium | reverse complement strand
ACCACAGCAGGCTACCTGGAGTTCGCTATCGAACTCGCAAGGCTGGCTGCAGGACCGGCCCTGGCCCTGTTCCGCACAGGCACCGCCATCGACAGCAAGCTGCAGGGCGGCTTCGACCCGGTCACCCGGGCAGACCGCGAAGCGGAGGAGACCATGCGCGCGGCAATCGAGGCGCGCTATCCGGATCACGGGATCCTAGGCGAGGAACACGGTGAAAGGCCTGCCCGAAGCGGTTGGCGCTGGGTGCTCGACCCGATCGACGGCACCCGCAGCTTCATTTGCGGCACGCCGACATGGATGACGCTGGTCGCGCTCGAGTTCGAGGGCCAGCCAGTGGCCGGCGTCGCTGCCCAGCCATATACCGGAGAAGTGTTTGCCGGCGACTGCAGGCACGCCTTCCTGCAGCGCGGCGGCACGCGTACCCCGCTTTCCGCCACGACCGAAACCGACATGGCGCGCGTGCTGGCCGGCACCACGGCACCGCAGCTATTCCGGGCGCACGGTCACCAGGAACGGCTGGATCGCGTGGTGGCGGCCGTGCGGCACCTGCGCTGGGATGCCGATGCCTATTTCCACTGCATGGTTGCGGCAGGCCAGTTGGGCGTCAGCCTCGACACCGGCCTTCAGGCCTACGATATCGCGGCACTGATCCCGATCATCGAGGGCGCTGGCGGCATCGTTACCACGTGGGCGGGCGAAACAGCCGAAAAGGGCGGCGATATCGTCGCAACCGGCAATCGCGCCTTGTATGACAAGGCGCTACAATTGCTGGTATGAGCTTCAGAGCGGGCGCAGCCGGTCTGCCAGGAATGCGTCGAAGGCGGCGAAGAACTGGTCGCGGTAGAAGTCCGCCTCGCTCAGGATGTCATGCCGCGCCCCGTTGAGCGTTACCGTGGCAGCCCCCGGCACGAAGCGGGCAAACTGTTGAATGGCCTCGTTCGACACCACCTTGTCCTGCCCAGCGATGACCAGCAACGCGGCACATTTGAGCGGCTCCCGGTTGTCCATCCGGGCAAGCCGTCGGCAAGACCTCAACGCGGCAAACGCCCAACCTGCGCTTGGCGCATGGGCCGAAAGCAGCGGCGCCTCGTCCCAGATGCGCATGTTGCGGGCAAACCGGGTGCGGTCGGAAGTCAGCGGGTTGCGGGCAAAGTCGTCTTCGGTCGGCCTTGCCCCGTTGGTGAGCGGGGTCTTTACCCGGCCAAGGCCCAACGCTGTCATGGCACCCACCACTGACACCTTGAACCAGCGCGGCAGCCGAGACGGCGCAACGTCGATGAACGGCGCGGCCATGACCGCAGCATCGAACCAGGTGTAGCGCGCAATGGTGGCCAGCCCCACATGGGCCCCCATCGAATTGCCGAGCATGAAGTAGGGTGGCGGACAGTCCGGCAGCATCACCTGCTGGACCAGGCTGACGAGGTCTTCCTCGTACCGGGCGAACGAGGATATGTGGCCCACCCGCCCCGGCTTGCCGGCAGGTGGCGAAGCGCCCTGCCCGCGCCAGTCGAACGACAGCACATGCAGATTGCGGGCATTGAGATCGCGGATGGTTTCGAACTGACGTTCCATGCATTCGCCACGGCCTTGCAGCATCAGTACCGTGCCCGCCGCGGCCCCATTAGGCGCAAACTGGCCATAGCGCAGCCGCACCCCGCCAGCCAGTTCAAGGTGACCGCATTCAGCCCTGTCCGGCAATGGATTGCCGGCAACGTGCACGAAACCGTCGGCCATCAACGCCTGTATGTCCTTGATCACTCGAAACCCGAAGAAAACCCCAGCGCGATAGGTACTCCATGCTCCCCCCTTCGGCAAGCAAGGCTGATGGCCCTGGACACCTCTTGAAACCGGCCTTGCGCATCCTAAATCTAGCAACGTGGACGCCAAAACGGGTTCACGACGACTGAATGACCGCCCTGCCCCGACGTGGGAGGGTGGCAGGAACCGAACATCGCTTTGAAAGGATGATTGAACATGTTTGACCTCACTCCGCTTTATCGCACTGGCGTTGGCTTTGACCGTCTGGCCAAGATGCTGGATGAAGTGAACAATTTCGACGCGCCAAGCTATCCGCCCTACAACATCGAGCGCACCGGCGAACACGAGTACCGCATCACCATGGCGGTCGCCGGCTTTACCGCCGATGAAATTAACATCGAGGTGAAGGAAAACGCGCTGAGCGTGACCGGTCGCAAGACCGAGCGCGAAGACAAGCCGCAGTACCTGCACCAGGGCATTGCCGCGCGCAATTTCGAGCGCCGCTTCCAGCTGGCCGACCACGTTGAAGTGACCGGCGCCACCATGGAAAATGGCCTGCTTCACGTGGATCTCAAGCGTGAGATCCCTGAAGCCATGAAGCCGCGCACCATTGCCATCAAGAACGGCAATGGCAGCACCAAGCTGATCGAGGACAAGAAGGCCGCCTGAACCGGTCTGAGTGTTCTTGAAACGAGGCGCCGGGAGAGATTCCGGCGCCTTTGTCATTTCTTGCGCTTCTTCTTCCGGGATTTCTTGCGCTTCGAAGCAGGCTCGCTTGCCGGCGCCACCTCCAGGATCGCCCCGTCGAACTGGCTGATCGTCACCTTGTATTTGCGGCCGTCGTCGCCGATGGCGAGATAGACGAACGGCAGGTGCCGCTTGCAGCGGATCGCATCGAGAACCTTGAACCCGTCCTCGCGCAGCAGCCGCGCGGCTTCCATGCAATTGAGGTCGAACCGAGCGTAACCGTCGCGATCCGGATAGGGATACTGGTAAGGGTTCCAGCCGGGAGGACCGTAGATATAAAGGTCACGCGTCTGGCCGGCTGCAGCCACCGGCAGGAGCGCCAGTGCGGCAATTGCAATGAGCGCGCGCTTCAAGCCCGTCCGTTCCATTTTTCGACCTCCGCGACCAGTGCATCGCACTGGTCTTTCGTGGTCATATAAGAGCACACGAAGCGCACGAACATGTTGCCTTCGATCAATCCTTCCGTGCCCGGCCCTTCACCCGGCCACTCATGGAACACCGCTCCCGCCGCCTGCAGGTGCTCGTAAAGCCCGCGTGGCATGATCGGGAACACCTCGTTGGCCTGCGCCGGCAGCGGCAGGCTCACCTTGCCGGTCATTTCCAGCTTGCCAGCAAGGTAGGCCGCGATGGCATTGGCATGGCGAGCATTGTCCAGCCACAGGTCATTGTCCAGGTAGGCGTTCATCTGCGCGCCGAGATAGCGGCCTTTCGACAGAAGCTGCGCCGAGCGCATGCGCCGGTGGATGAAGTCTTCCGACAGCGAGCGGCCGAAGAAGATCACCGCTTCCAGCATCATCGCGCCGTTCTTGGTGCAGCCGAACGACAACGCGTCGACACCGGCCTTCCACGTCATCTCCGCCGGCGTGCAGCCGAGCGACACAAGCGCGTTGGTGAACCGGGCACCGTCCATGTGAAGCCGCAGCCCGCGCCCGTGAGCCAAGTCTGCAATGGCCCTGATCTCGTCGAGGTTGTAGACGGTGCCGAGTTCGGTGGCCTGAGTAATCGAGACTGCCTTGGGCTTGGGGTCATGCTCGCCGCGGATGAACCCGTCGAGCACCCTGGTGATGCTAACCGTCGTCAGCTTGCCTGCGGGATCGGGAATGCCGATCAGCTTGGCCCCGCCGGTGAACAGCTCCGGCGCGCCGCACTCGTCCACCATGATGTGGGCTTCCGAATGGCACACCACGCCGCCATAGGGCGGCACCATGGCCGACAGGCACAGGCTGTTGGCTGCCGTGCCGGTGAGTACCAGGTAAACGTCCACCTCGCGCTCGAAGATGTCGCATAGCTGCCTTTCGGCACGGGCGGTGAATTCATCGGAGCCATAGGACGATTGCGTGCCGGAATTGGCGTCTGCCATGGCCTGCATGATGGCCGGATGCACGCCATAGACGTTGTCGGATGCGAAATTCATGATTCTTGCCTGCCGGAGATTGCGTCGCGGGATAGCTGTCAGCTTCACTAGCACAGCGGCAAGTGGCTGCCCACAGCCGATGCGGCAAACTTCCCGTACCCGCTGGCCCTATCGGCGCTTGCATATTGGATGGATTTCTGGCAGAACATCGGCGTTAGGACAGCACGGCTGACCTAAAATTCAGGCAGACCAACCGGACAAGTCGGACAGATCGTCAAAATGACTTCGAAACGGAAAACCAGCAAAACAGGCACGGTCTGCCTGACCTTGGGGAAACGCGACGGTCTCAAACGCTCTTAAGAACGTACAAGCCAAGCACTCCCCGGCAACGATCAGAGGGAAAAGCAAGGGCAAGGAACGTTCTGACAGGGTTACATGAGACAGCTGCCGCGCACTGGCCGGCACCGCCGCCTCCCCCGCCTCGCCAGCGCCCCTCCCGGCACTCCCCCTGAAACGACGAACCGATTAGACAGCTGGTGCATCTGGTCCCGGTCGGACCGCATCGGCACAGGCGCAACAGGCAAGGATGGCCGGACATGACATACGACCCGACAGCACGCTCCAAGGCTCTGACCCAGGCCGGACTGCCCGCCAAAACCGGCCTGTACGATCCCGCCAACGAGCACGATGCCTGTGGCGTCGGCATGATCGCCAACATCAACAACGTAAAGAGCCACCGCGTGATCGCGGATGGCCTGCGCATCCTTGAAAACCTCGAGCACCGCGGCGCGGTTGGCGCGGACCCGAGGGCCGGTGACGGCGCAGGCATCCTGTTGCAGATCCCGCACGATTTCTTCTCGGCCGAAGCGAAGCGGCTCGGCTTCGACCTGCCGGGCGCGGGCGACTATGGCGTGGGCTTCGTGTTCATGCCGCGCGACCCGGCTGTTCGCGAACGCATCGAGCACATCTTTGCCAAGGCGGCGGCGGAAGAGAACCTCGAAGTGCTGGGCTGGCGCGACGTGCCGGTGAACTCGTCGGTGCTGGGTGAATCGGTCAAGCCGACCGAGCCCTTCCACCGCCAGGTGTTCGTGGCCCGCGGTGCAGGCTTCAAGGACACCGACCCGCTCAACTTCGCGCGCAAGCTCTACGTCATGCGCAAGGTGGTGTCGAACCGCGTCACCTCGATCCGCGATACCGATTCGTCCGGCTACTACGTCGTGTCGATGTCGCCGGACACCATCGTCTACAAGGGTCTCGTGCTGGGCATGAACCTGGGCGACTACTACACCGACCTGAAGAACGACAGGATGACGTCGGCGCTGGCGCTGGTGCACCAGCGGTTCTCGACCAACACCTTCCCGTCCTGGCCGCTGGCCCACCCCTACCGCATGATCTGCCACAACGGCGAGATCAACACGCTGCGCGGCAACTACAACTGGATGGCGGCGCGCTATGCCACCATGAGCTCGGACCTATTCGGCGCCGACATGGAAAAGCTGTGGCCGATCTCCTATGAAGGCCAGTCGGACAGCGCCTGCTTCGACAACGCTCTGGAACTGCTGCAGTTTGCGGGTTACCCGCTGCCGCACGCGATGATGATGATGATCCCAGAAGCGTGGGCCGGAAACCCACTGATGGACGAGAACCGGCGCGCTTTCTATGAATATCACGCCGCGCTGATGGAGCCGTGGGACGGACCCGCCGCGATCGCCTTCACCAACGGCCGCCAGATCGGCGCCACGCTGGACCGCAACGGCCTGCGCCCCGCACGCTACCTGGTCACCAACGACGGCTTTGTGATGCTGGCGTCCGAAATGGGCGTGCTCGACTTCGCCGAGGAAACCATCACCACCAAGTGGCGCCTGCAACCCGGCAAGATGCTGCTCATAGACCTTGAGGAACACCGCATCGTCTCCGACGAGGACCTGAAGGAAGAACTCGCCACCAAGTATCCCTACCGGGAGTGGCTGGACCGCACCCAGGTGCTGCTCAAGGACATGCCGGACGTGAAGCCGTCCGCGCCGAAGACCAACGTGTCGCTGCTCGACCGGCAGCAAGCCTTCGGCTACACCCAGGAAGACATTAAGTTCCTGCTTGCCCCGATGGCCCAGACCGGACAGGAGGCTGTGGGCTCGATGGGTACCGACACGCCGGTCTCCGCGCTGTCGTCGCAGCCCAAGCTGCTGCACACCTACTTCAAGCAGCTGTTCGCCCAGGTGACCAACCCGCCGATCGACCCGATCCGCGAGGAACTGGTGATGTCGCTGGTGTCGTTCATCGGCCCGCGCCCCAACCTGCTCGACCTCGCCGGCACCTCGCGCCAGAAGCGGTTGGAAGTGGCCCAACCGATCCTCACCAACGAGGACCTCGAAAAGATCCGCGCCATCGGCGACATCAAGGACAACGACTTCCTGACCATGACGCTCGACATCTCCTACCCCGCCGCCGACGGCGCGCTGGGCATGGAGGAAGCGCTCGCCCATCTGTGCGCCCGCGCCGAGAGCTCGGTGCACGAAGGCCACAACATCATCATCCTGTCGGACCGGACGGTCTCCGACGACCGCATCCCGATCCCGTCGCTGCTGGCAACATCGGCCGTGCACCATCATCTTATCCGCAAGGGCCTTCGCACCTCGGTCGGCCTCGTGGTGGAAACCGGCGAGGCTCGCGAAGTGCACCAGTTCTGCACGCTGGCGGGCTATGGCGCAGAGGCCATCAACCCCTATCTCGCCTTCGAGACCATCGACGACATGCTGCCGAAGCTGGCCGAGGAAGTCAGCCGCGATGAGGCCCGCAAGCGCTACATCAAGGCGGTCAACAAGGGCATCCTCAAGGTCATGTCCAAGATGGGCATCTCGACCTACCAGTCCTATTGCGGCGCGCAGATCTTTGACGCGGTTGGCCTGAAGCAGTCGTTCGTCGACCGCTACTTTACCGGCACCGCGACCCAGGTCGAGGGTGTCGGCCTGCCGGAAATCGCCACCGAGACCGTGGCCCGCCACCAGCTCGCCTTCTCCGATGCGCCGGTCTACCGCAATGCGCTCGACGTGGGCGGCGAGTACGCCTTCCGCTTCCGCGGCGAGAGCCATGTGTGGCGTCCCGGCGTCGTGGCCGACCTGCAGCATGCGGTGCGCGGTAACATTCCTGAAAAGTACCGGGAATTTGCCAAGCAGATCAACGACCAGTCGGCCCAACTGATGACGCTGCGCGGCATGTTCCGCATCCGCTCGGCGGAAGAAATGGGCCGCGCGCCGGTGCCGCTCGACGAAGTCCAGCCCGCATCGGAAATCGTCAAGCGGTTTGCCACCGGCGCCATGTCGTTCGGCTCGATCAGCCGCGAGGCGCACACTACGCTGGCGATGGCCATGAACCGCATCGGCGGCAAGTCCAACACCGGCGAGGGCGGCGAGGAACCCGACCGCTTCAAGCCGCTGCCGAACGGCGACTCGATGCGCTCGGCGATCAAGCAGGTGGCCTCGGGCCGCTTCGGCGTGACCACCGAGTACCTGGTCAATGCCGACATGATACAGATCAAGATGGCGCAGGGTGCAAAGCCCGGCGAAGGCGGCCAACTGCCCGGCCACAAGGTCGACAAGACAATCGCCGCGGTGCGCTACTCGACCCCGGGCGTCGGCCTCATCTCGCCGCCGCCGCACCACGACATCTACTCGATCGAGGATCTGGCCCAGCTGATCTACGACCTGAAGAATGCCAACGAGAAGGCCGCGATCTCAGTCAAGCTGGTGTCGGAAGTAGGCGTCGGCACGGTTGCCGCGGGCGTATCCAAGGCGCGCGCCGATCATGTCACCATTTCGGGCTTCGAAGGCGGCACCGGCGCTTCGCCGCTGACCTCCATCAAGCATGCCGGCAGCCCCTGGGAAATCGGCCTTGCCGAGACCCAGCAGACGCTGGTGCTGAACGAACTGCGCGGACGCATTGCCGTGCAGGTGGACGGCGGCCTGCGCACCGGCCGTGACGTGGTGGTGGGCGCGCTGCTCGGCGCCGACGAGTTCGGCTTCGCCACCGCACCCCTGATTGCGGCGGGCTGCATCATGATGCGCAAGTGCCACCTGAACACCTGCCCGGTCGGCGTCGCCACCCAGGACCCGGAGCTGCGCAAGCGCTTCACCGGCAAGCCCGAACACGTCATCAACTACTTCTTCTTCGTCGCCGAGGAAGTACGCGAGATGATGGCGGCCATGGGCTTCCGCTCGCTCGACGAGATGGTTGGCCGCACCGACTTCCTCGACAAGGAAAACGCCATCGAGCACTGGAAGGCACGCGGCCTCGACTTCTCGAAGATCTTCGCCATGCCGCAAGTTTCCAAGGACGTGGCGATCCATCACTGCGAGGTCCAAGATCACAATCTCGGCTCGATCCTCGACCGCACCCTGATCGAGAAGGCCGCGCCGGCCCTGGAAAACAAGAAGCCGGTGAAGATCGAGCTGCCGATCCGCAACGTCGACCGGTCGACCGGCGCCATGCTTTCGGGCGAAGTTGCCAAGCGCTATGGCCACGCCGGGTTGCCGGACGACACCATCTCGATCACCCTGCGCGGCACCGCCGGCCAGAGCTTCGGCGCATTCGTCGCCAAGGGCATCACGCTCGACCTGATCGGCGAAGGTAACGACTATGTCGGCAAGGGCCTGTCCGGCGGCCGCCTCGTGGTGCGCCCGCCGGAAAACTCGGGCATCGTGCCGGAAGAGTCGATCATCGTCGGCAACACCGTGCTGTATGGCGCGATCTCGGGCGAATGCTACTTCCGCGGCGTGGCCGGCGAACGCTTTGCCGTGCGCAACTCCGGCGCCATCGCGGTTGTCGAAGGCACCGGCGACCACGGCTGCGAATACATGACCGGCGGTATCGTGGTGGTGCTTGGCCAGACCGGGCGCAACTTCGCGGCCGGCATGTCGGGCGGCATTGCCTACGTGCTCGACGAGGCCGGCGACTTCCGCCAGCGCTGCAACCTGGCCATGGTCGACCTCGAACCGGTACCGGAAGAAGAAGAACTGCTGCAACGCATCGCCAACCAGTCCGGCGACCTGGAAAGCCACGGTCTCGTGGACATCCAGGGCGACATGACCAGCCACGATGCGGAGCGCCTGTTCCAGCTGGTCTCGAACCATGCGCACTACACCGCCTCGGCGCGCGCCCGCACCATTCTCGACAACTGGCAGGCCTACCTGCCCAGGTTCGTCAAGGTGATGCCAGTCGACTATCGCCGGGCACTGAAGGAAATGCAGGCGCAGGAAGCCGATGGCGAAATGCGAATTGGCGTTAGGGAGGGTAACTGAGATGGGTAAGGTTACAGGCTTCAAGGAGTTCGAGCGCCACGACCGCAAGTATCTGCCGGTCGCCGAGCGCATCACCAACTACAACGAGTTCGTGGTGCCGCTGCCGGAGGACGAGATCAAGACGCAGGCCGCCCGCTGCATGGACTGCGGCATTCCGTATTGCCACAACGGCTGTCCGGTGATGAACCAGATTCCTGACTGGAACGACCTGGTCTACAATTCGGACTGGCAGGAAGCCTCGCGCAATCTGCACTCCACCAACAACTTCCCGGAGTTCACCGGCCGCATCTGCCCTGCCCCTTGCGAGGCATCGTGCACGCTCAACATCGACGACAACCCGGTGACCATCAAGACCATCGAGTGCGCCATCGTCGACCGGGCGTGGAATGAAGGCTGGATCGTGCCTGACGTTCCGGAGAAGAATACCGGCAAGAAGGTTGCCGTCGTGGGCTCCGGCCCCGCGGGCCTGGCTGCCGCGCAGCAGCTGGCCCGCGCCGGCCATGCCGTGCACGTTTATGAGAAGCAGGCCAAGCCTGGCGGACTGCTGCGCTATGGCATTCCCGACTTCAAGATGTCGAAGCACCTGATCGACCGTCGTGTGAAGCAGATGGAAGCCGAAGGCGTGACCTTCCACTGCAACCGCCACGTGGGCGTGGACACCGACGTGGCCGAACTGGAACGAACGCACGATGCGGTGTTGCTGTCGGGCGGCTCGGAACATCCGCGCGACCTCAACGTGCCGGGCCGCGAGCTGGACGGCGTGCACTTCGCCATGGACTTCCTGCGCCAGCAGAACAAGCGCGTCAGCCATGAAGACCTGGGCGACGTGCTGCCGATCCTGGCCGAGGGCAAGCACGTGGTGGTAATCGGCGGCGGCGACACCGGTTCCGACTGCATCGGCACTTCGATCCGTCAGGGCGCACTGTCCGTCACCCAGCTGGAAATCATGCCCGCACCGCCGGAGAAGGAGAACAAGGGTCTGAGCTGGCCGAACTGGCCGCTGAAGATGCGCACCTCGTCCTCCCAGGCAGAAGGTGCCGCACGCGACTTTGCTGTGGCCACCACGAAGCTCACCGGCGAGAACGGCAAGGTCAAGACGCTGCACGGCATTCGCCTCGATGGCGCCATGAAGCCGATTGCAGGCACCGAGTTCGAACTGCCCGCAGACCTGGTGCTGCTGGCCATGGGCTTCACCAACCCGGTCCACCAGGGAATGCTCAAGGACCTGTCAGTGAGCCTCGACCTGCGTGGCAACGTCAAGGCCAACACCATCGGCTACAAGACCAACCGCTGGAAGGTGTTCGCGGCAGGCGACATGCGCCGTGGCCAGTCGCTGGTCGTGTGGGCCATCCGCGAAGGCCGTCAGGCGGCATGCGCCATCGACGAGTTCCTGATGGGAACCACGCTGCTGCCGCGATAGGCAGCCGGCAATAACTAGTTGGATTGAGGCAGGGGCGCGGTGAACGGATCATCCGCGCCCTTGTCCGTTTCAGGCCACAGCCCCTCGACGAAAAGACGGTGTGCCGCGCTGGCCGGCTCGGTGGCATTGCGCGCCGACTCGAACGCCCGCCTGGCGGCGGTTGCATCCGCCTCGCCCGGCGCAACGGCAGCAAGCTCGACATAATGCGGTCCCGGCAATCCGGCGGGGTCTATTGCGGAGGGCTCTTCGCCATCAGCCCTTTCGGCAGCGAACGCCGGTAGGGCGGCAAGCTGTTCGGGCGTGAGCTGGATGCCGGGCGTGCTGATCACAACGGCCGGTGCCGGTGCACCATCGGCCACCGCAATGTCGGCATGAACCAGCTTCATCAGTTCCGATGCCAGCCGGTCATTGCCGCGGGTAATGAACTTCACGCCGTCGTGTGCGCGCAACCGGGTGACCTCGCCGGTGCCGTCATCACCGGAATCGGTGAACTTGCCGTCCGGCCCCAGCAGCATCATTCGCAGGTCGATGTAGCGCACGCCAAGTTCGGCGGTCACGTCACGTTCCACCTGCGCCACCACGGCCATGGCCTCGTCATAGGTGTCGCGGGCCATAGGTGGCACGCCGAACCAGTAGACCGCCACCTTGCCGGCCCTGAGGACGTTGACCAGCTCTTTGATCCGCTCCCCGTAGGCCGCGCGCCATTCCAGCGACCCAAAGGCCAGCTCGCCGTCCGCCGTGCTGAACTCGCGGGCATCGTTTGCGCCCAGCATGATCGCCGCGATGTCGAATTCGCGCGATTCAAGCAGCTTGGCCGTGGCCTGCGTCCAGTCATAGACACGTGCCCGCGTGAGGCCCGAATTCTCCTGAATACGGCCGGTGACGGTGATGCGGTCATCGGTCTCGACGACCCGGTTCATGCCGGCCCACAGGCCGGTGCCCAGAACGTCGCCAAGGATGACCATGTCATAGACCTGCTTGCGGCGGGCAAGGTAGCTGGACTGCGGAACCTGTTCCAAGGGCAATGCGGTAGCACCCGCGGCAGGTTCACCCGTCTGCTGGGCGTTCGCCCACGGCGCGGCCACGGCAAGCGTGCCGGCAGCCAGCAGAACTGCAAATATGTGACGGGCGCGGGTCATTGCCGGCGCACGTTACAGGCCCCGGCGCAAACGCTCAAGCAGGCTTGCATCTGCATAGCCGTCGGGCGGCAATCCCAACCGGTGCTGATAGTCGGAAATGGCATTGCGCGTGCGCGGTCCGATGAATCCGCTGGTGCCGCCTGTATCGAAGCCGCGCGCCGTCAGCAACTGCTGCAGCTCCCTGCTGTCAGACCGGCTCAGCAACTTCAGATCGCGCGGCCATTCGGCAACGAACGGCCCGCCGCCGGCAATCCGGTCAGCCAGGTGGCCAACGGCCAACGCATAGGCGTTGGAGCGATTGTAGGCGAGGATGGCATCGAAATTCTGTGTAACCAGGAACGCGGGACCATGCCGGCCGACGGGCAGCAGCAGCCGCGCACGCACACCTGCATTGCCGAAGTTGCCGCCGCGCGCCGGACGCACGCCAAGCCGTGTCCAGTCGGCGATCGAGCGCGTGCCATCCTTGCCGGCCATCCGGTAGTTGAAGCCGTTCGGCAGCGCCACTTCCCAGCCCCATGGCTGGCCTTTCTGCCAGCCACGCTTCTTGAGATAGTGGGCGGTGGAACCCAGCGCATCGGGCACCGAGTTCCAGATGTCGCGCTTGCCATCGCCGGTCATGTCGACCGCATAGGCGTTGTAGGTCACGGGAACGAACTGGGTATGGCCCATGGCGCCGGCCCACGAGCCCTTGAACTGGTCAAGGCCAATGTCGCCCGACTGCAGGATGTCGAGTGCTGCCAGCAGTTGCTTGCGGCCATAGTCCTTGCGCTCGCCGGTAAACGCCATGGTGGCCAGCGAACGGATGATGCTCATGTTGCCGGTATAGCCGCCGTAGTTGGTTTCCATGCCCCAGATGGCGGTGAACACGTGCCGGTCGACGCCAAAGCGAGCCTCGATTGCCGCCATGGCCCGGCCATGCTCGGCCAACGCCTCGCGCCCGCGAGAGATGCGGGCAGGCGTCACGCGCTTCTCGATGTACTCCCACACGGGCGTCGCGAACTCGGCTTGCGACGACTGCTGGTGGTAGATCTTCGGATCTGGCGTGACTCCCCGAAATGCCGCGTCGAACAGCTTGCGGGAAATGCCTTCGCGCCGCGCCTCGGGCCACAGCTCGGCGACGAACTGCTCGAACGCTGCATTGCGCGACAGCTCTTCCAGCGCGCCAATGTCGAGCGCACGTGCCGGCGCCGTCCACGACAGCGCGGCAAGACCAACCGCGCCTGCCAGCGCGCCGATTGAGATAAGCGATGTATTCAGACGGTCCATCATGCCCCCACCAGGCTTAACAAACGTCAAGGAGTTACTGTTCAGGTTGCGCCGCGCAGGCCCCGCATCCCCATGCAAGGCCGGCGGCGCCATGCTCACGCGTTGCGGGTTTGCAGATGCTTCTCCCACGACAATGCCGTATTCACGATCAGGTCCAGGTCGGCATGCTTCGGCGACCAGCCCAACGTGGCGCGCGCCTTGTCGGCGTTGGCCACGATCTCGGCCGGGTCGCCCGGCCGGCGCTCGGACAGGCGCACATCCATCTTCCGACCGGACTCCTTTTCGACTGCGCCAATCACGTCGAGCACCGAATAGCCCTTGCCGTAGCCGCAGTTGAACACCTGGCTGTCACCGCCCTGCTTGAGGTAAGTCAGCGCATCGAGATGGGCCGCCACAAGGTCCGACACGTGAATGTAGTCGCGCAGGCACGTGCCGTCGGGCGTATCGTAGTCGGTGCCAAACACCGCCATGTGATCGCGCTTGCCCAGCGCCGTCTCGCAGGCGACCTTGATCAGGTGCGTGGCCCGCGGCGTCGACTGGCCGCTGCGGCCCTTCGGGTCGGCGCCGGCCACGTTGAAGTAGCGCAGCGCTATGTAATTGAGGTCATGCGCGGCGGATGTATCGCGCAACATGAGTTCGGTCATCAGCTTTGAGGTGCCATAAGGCGAGATCGGCAGGAGCTCATCGCTTTCACGCACCGGCACGCTTTTCGGGCTGCCGTAGACGGCGGCAGTCGAGGAAAAGATGAAGTATGGCACACCGCCCTTCACGGCGGATTCGATCAGCGACCGGGACTTGCAGGTATTGTTGCTGTAATAGCCCAGCGGATCTGTCACACTGTCCGGCACCACGATGGAGCCTGCAAAGTGCACCACAGCGTCAACACCGTGGTCCTTGATCAGCCGGCCCACCAGCGCCTGGTCGGCAATGTCGCCCTCGACCAGCCTTGCCTTTGTCGAGACCGCCCAGGCCATACCGGTCGACAGATTGTCCAGGACCACGACATCGTGCCCCGCATCGGTCAGAGCAAGCACCATGTGCGAGCCGATATAGCCTGCCCCGCCGGTAACAAGTACACTCATGCCTTACCCATCCATGCATACAAGCTGCCGGAAAGCGGCAACCGGACGATCCATCCACATCAACCTTCATTCTGATCTGCAAACCCAAACAAACCGTTTAGAAAGTTTTATCGGATAGGAGTTTGCAACCATTCCGACAGCCCACAGCTAGCAGACCGATCGAGGCCGAACCAATGACCCGCAAGATCAAGAAAGCCGTTTTTCCCGTCGCCGGACTTGGCACCCGGTTCCTCCCCGCCACCAAGGCGGTGCCGAAGGAAATGCTGACCATCGTCGACCGGCCCGTTATCCAGCTCGCCGTCGATGAAGCCCGCGAGGCTGGAATCGAGCACCTGATCTTCGTCACCGGGCGCAACAAGGGCGTGATCGAAGACCATTTCGACAAACAGTACGAGCTGGAAGATACGCTGCGCCGGCGCAACAAGATGGCCGAACTGGCGGTACTGGAAGCCGATCTGCCAGGTGCGGGCCAGGCCAGCTTCACCCGCCAGCAGGAACCGCTGGGCCTGGGCCACGCCGTCTGGTGCGCGCGCGAACTGGTCGGCAATGAACCCTTCGCCCTGCTGTTGCCGGACATGTTCATTCATGCAAGCCCTGGCTGCCTCAGCCAGATGATGAACGTATACAACGCTTATGGCGGCAACGTGATCGCCGTCGAGGAAGTGCCGGAAGACCAGGTCTACAAGTATGGTGTGGTAGGCCGTGGCGAGACCGCCGGTGCGGGCTTCCACGTTACCTCGATGGTCGAGAAGCCGAAAGTCGAGGACGCGCCATCCAATCTCATCATCTCCGGCCGTTACATCCTGCAGCCGGAAATCTTTGACCTGCTCGACAAGCAGACCGCAGGCGCCGGCGGCGAAATCCAGCTGACGGACTCGATGCTGAGTCTGCTCGGTCAGCAGGACTTCTTTGGCCTCAAGTTCGAAGGCACTACCTATGACTGCGGCGACAAGGTCGGCTTCCTGTCGGCCAACGTGGCTCTCGGGTTGTCGCGCGACGACATCAGCCCCAAGTTCCGCGCTGCGCTGAAGGCTATCCTCGACGAAAAATGCGGGCTTTAAGGTCCGCCTGCGTTTCACTGTTAATCAAGCCGGCAAGCGTCCTAAAGCCGGAAACGCAGTCCGGAGCTGATCCGGTGCTCGCTCGTCGTGTCGCCAACGTTAGGCGTGGATGATGTAAACTCGTAACCGGCCGTGAGTTCTACTTCGCGGTGGATCGCATAGGCCGCCCCCAGCGTCGCGCCGAAACCGGTCTCGTTGGAGATATCGTCATAGTCGGTGTAGCCCACCGACAAGCCGGCCTCGAGCGCCACGTTCTCCAGCATCTGGTGGGTAACGAGTACACCGGCGGTGTAATTGATCGAGCCGGAGACCAACAAATCAGCGCTTTCCTCGATCTGCGACGCAGCCAGGAATTGAACCGTGGTGAGTTCGGTCGGGTTCCAGCTCACATTTGCGTCCAAGCCCAGCACGGACTGGCTGTCCAGCAGCGAATCCTCATAGTGGCGATATTCGTACCTGGCTGCTACCTCGCCCGACCAGATCGAACCATCGTTGAAAGTGATGCCTGGGCGTATGACCACGCCCTGTGAATCGCGCCGGAGCCCGTTGCGGTCAATGCTCACATCGTGATAGCGCGGCGACCAGGTAACCTCGACGAACGGCTGTACCGTGTCCGATATCTGATATCCCACGCGCAGACCAATCGAAGGGGCCACGTAATCGCGGTCCTCGTTGTCCTCGACGCCAAGACCGCTCAGGTCGAGATTGCCGTACTTGAACCAGGTTGCAGCCGCCGTGGTCTGCGTGACAATGCGGCCCATGACATGGGTCAGCCGGGCGAGCACGTTGTAGGCGGTATCGGTTCGCGGGCTTACAGCCGTGTCCGGCACTTCCGGATCGGACAAGGTCGTCTGCGACCAGCCTACCCCGCCCGACCAGTCCAGCGTAGTGGTCGAGCGAATGTCGACCCGCCCTGACACGGCAGCAGAGCCATTGTTGATGTTCTGCTCGCGCTCGTCGTTCCAGAACACCAGTTCGCCCTGGCTTTCGAAGGCCAGCGCATGACGTTCCCAATCGCTGCGCAGCGCAATCTTCGGCGCCAGCCGCAAGCCAAAATCATCCCGCCTGTTCTGCGCCGTTCCGGCCACGTTGGAACTGTAGACGCTTCCTACTTCAAGCTCGGGAAACAGCACGAACCCGCCACGGCGAATGCCCACCGGGGCGAAGGGATCCGTCTCCGCTACGGTGCGGCGCAGCACGGTCTCGTCCTCTAACGGCGGCAACTGACCGGTCGCGGCAAGCAGCGACAACCGGCGCCGTTCCTCGGCCTCGCGGTTTATTGAGTCGTAGCCGCTGTAGGCCAGAACGGATTCGTCAGCCACATCGAGATCGGCGCCGCGGTCGAACACACTGCGACTCGACTGGGTCTTGGTCTCGTCAGTATTCACGCCGATGCCGGCGCTTTCATCCGCCTGACGCTGCTGTGCGCTGGCGTCACGCGGTGCGGGCCTTTCGATGAATGCCGGAGGCGACACCGGCACACGCGCCTCGGCGAACGGGTCCTCGATGGTCAGTGTCTGGCGCAGACCCGTTGCATCCTGAGCGATCGCAACGCCGGGCAACCACAACGCCATAGCGGCCAGGCTGGCCGCCCCAATCCGTCCACGCATTACCAAACTCCGTCCCCTAACCGGTTGGCTGGCGGATGAACAAGGAGCCTGTGCCCTCCGGATTTCAGTGCAAGAGGGCGAAGGCCTTCACCCGCGTCGATAATCGCAATAATGGAGAATTATGGTTAACAGCTCGTCAAAAGGTTGTAGCGCGGCGAGATATGGATCACGCAGGCTCCGATTGCAGCACCATGCCGGAAACGCCGGTAATCCGCACCTTCGACCCGGCCGGAGCATCCTTGCCGGCGACCTGCCAGATGGCATCATCGAGGCGCACCTTGCCGCGTCCGTTCTCGATTGCCTCGAACAGGATGACGGTCTGACCGACATAGGCCTGCGCGCGCTGATTGAGAAACGGCTGATCGGTTTCAGACGCCGCTCTCGTCTTGACGTACCGACGGCCGAGCAACAGGTAGACGCCGCTCAGGACGACGAACAGCAGAAGTTCCATCTGCCATCCCAACTGCAGAAACAGCGCGAGCACACCCACACTGAGCGCGGCGATGCCGAACCAGACAAGGAACACGCTCATCACCAGCAGTTCGGCGACGAGCAACACGGCTGCAATGATCCACCAGGTCCAGATGCCGAATATGTCGAGAAGCTGTTCCATGCCGGTTGTCTCCCTGTGCGCGCCGGTCTGGCAGGTACCGCATCAGGCCTTCACCCGCGGCACGGTTGTGCCCGTGCGCCTGCTTCCGCCATCACCACCGCCATCGCCATCACCAAACGCCTCGCGGGCAATCTCGGCAATTCCGCCGATGGACCCGATCACGTTGGCTGCCTCGACGGGCAGCATCAGCACCTTCTGGTTGGGCGATTTGGCGAGGCCTTCGAGCGCCTTGATGTAGTTGTTGGCTACGAAATAATTAATTGCCTGCACATCGCCCGCGGCAATCGCTTCCGACACCATACGGGTCGCGTTGGCTTCGGCTTCGGCGGCGCGCTCGCGCGCTTCGGCATCGCGGAAGGCTGCCTCGCGGCGGCCTTCGGCGTCGAGCATGATGGCCTGCTTTTCACCTTCGGCCTTGAGGATCGCAGCTTCGCGCAGGCCCTGCGCTTCGAGGATGGCGGCGCGCTTGTCGCGCTCGGCCTTCATCTGGCGGGCCATCGAGTCCACCAGGTCGCGCGGCGGGTTGATGTCCTTGATCTCGATGCGGGTCATCTTGACGCCCCACGGCGTGGTGGCCTGGTCGACGACGCCAAGGATGGCATGGTTGATCTCGTCACGTTGCGACAGCAGGCTGTCGAGGTCCATCGAACCCATCACCGTGCGGATGTTGGTCATGGTGAGATTGAGGATGGCGTTCTCGATCTCGTTGACCTCATAGCTCGCGCGGGCGGCGTCGAGCACCTGGTAGAAGGCCACGCCGTCAACCTGCACCATCGCGTTGTCGCGGGTGATGACCTCCTGGCTCGGCACCTCCAGCACCTGCTCCATCATGTTCATTTTGGAACCGATGCGGTCGATGAACGGCACGATGATGCCAAGCCCCGGCCCGAGCGTCTTGATGTAGCGCCCGAACCGCTCGACCGTGTACTCATAGCCTTGCGGCACCGTGGTGATGGCCTTGAAGATGCCGACGGCTGCCAGCACCAGAAACACCAGCAAGAAAACACTGAAGCCTTCCAGCATGGCGCCGGACCCTCCTTAGCAGGGGGCCGCGGCACAACGCCATGGACCCCAGTTTCATGCAACCAGACTGGGCAGGAAGTTATCCTGATTCGGTGACGGTGCCAGGCTGAAACCGGGCGTAGGGTAAACCGCTGGTCAAACCCAGCCCTTCAGTTCGCGATCGATCAGATGCTTGAGCATCTTCACCGATGACTTGCTGTCATTGAGGCAAGGCACCACTGAGAAGTTCTCGCCGCCGTGCTCCTCGAAGGTCTCGCGCACGCCGATGGCGATTTCCTCCAGCGTCTCGACGCAGTCGGCCGAGAAGCCGGGCGTGATGACCACCATGTTCTTGACGCCTTCGCTGGCCAGCCGTTCCACGGTTGCATCGGTGTACGGCTTGAGCCATTCGGCGCGGCCGAACCGCGACTGGAACGTGATGACGAGTTCCTTCTCGTTCATGCCGAGACGCTCGCGCAGCAGCCGCGCGGTCTTGTGGCAATGGCAGTGATACGGATCACCCTTCATCAGGTAGTCCTTCGGCAGGCCGTGGAACGAGGCTACGATCACTTCCGGCTTGTAGTCGATGGTCTTGAGGTGCGCCTTCATGCTGTCCGCCAGCGCCTCGATGTACACCGGGTCATCATGATAGGGTGGAACCGTACGCACGGCCGGCTGCCAGCGCATCTTCGTCAGCGCTTCGTAGGCCTTGTCCAGTGCCGTGGCGGTGGTGGTAGCCGAGTACTGCGGATAGAGCGGAAACAGCACGATCCGGTCGCAGCCCTGGGCCTGCAGATGCTCGATGCGCTCCTTCACCGGCGGCATGCCATACCGCATGGCCCAGTCAACCACGATGTTCGGGCTCGTCCTGAACAGGTCGGCAAGCTGGCTTGCCTGCGAGCGTGTTATCGTCTTCAGCGGGCTCTCGTCCAGTTCCTTGTTCCAGATCTGGTCATAGGCATGACCCGACTTCTTGGGCCGCGTCGTCAGCACGATGCCGTTGAGAATGACCCACCACAGCGCGCGGTTGGTTTCAATCACGCGCTGATCCGACAGGAACTCCTTGAGATAGCGCCGCATCGGCCAGTAGCTGGTGGCCTCGGGCGTACCCAGGTTCATGATAAGCACGCCGATCTTGCCGCCCAGCACGGGCGGGTGGTCTCCGGGCAGCCTGAAGGCGCGGGTATCTGTCTTGTCGAGCATGGTCTTACTGCTTCCTGTCCCGGACTTGTACGCCGGGCGAGCCTTTCCTGCACCTACCGGAACGCGCGTCATGTGGTCGCCGGTCGTTCGTCGGAAATCAACAGCCCGTCATTGGGCAGCGTTCCCGGACCAACCAGTTCCACCGTGCCGCGCACCTTGCAAACGCTCTGCACCGTGCGCGCAACCGCTTCTGCAAGGCCCTCGGCCGCCGGATTGGCGCATTCCGCCATGACCACCAGCGTATCCTGCTCGTTCGCCCGGCCAACCACCAGCCTGATGCGGCCAAGCTCGCCATGAGCCTTCATAACGTCGGCAGCCTGCGAAGGATGCACGAACATGCCCTTTATTTTGGTGGTCTGGTCGGCCCGGCCCATCCAGCCCTTTATGCGCACGTTGGTGCGTCCGCACGGGCTCGTACCTGGCAGCACCGCTGACAGGTCACCGGTGCCAAACCGGATCATCGGATAGGTTGAACTGAAGTTGGTGACTACGATTTCACCGACCTCGCCATCCGGCACCGGCTCGCCAGTGCCCGGGCGCACGATCTCCACGATCACGCCCTCGTCCACGATCATGCCTTCGAGCGCCGAGGATTCGTACGCAATCACGCCGACGTCTGCCGTGGCATAGCACTGCTGCACGCGCACCCCGCGGCTCCTGTATTCTTCGCGAAGCGATGGAAACAGCGCCCCGCCGGACACCAGTGCCTTGGTGATGGAGCTTGCGTCCCGGCCTGCCTCTGCCGCCTTGTCCTGCAGAATCTTGAGAAAGTCCGGCGTACCCGTGTACGCAACCGGCTTCAACTTCTCGATGGTATCCAGTTGCAGCTCGGTATTGCCGATACCGGCGGGGATGACGGCGCAACCCATCGCACGCGCCCCCTCATCGAGGATGAAGCCCCCCGGCGTCAGATGATAGGCGAAACAGTTGTGCACGATGTCGCCCGTGCGAAACCCGGCAGCGAACAGCGCCCGCGCCCCGCGCCAGGGGTCTGCCGCCAGCCCCATCGGTTCAAAGATCGGTCCCGGCGACATGAACAGCCGACCCCATGTCTCGGGTCCGCCAGCCGCGAACCCCGCCAGCGGAGGTTCGGCCTCCTGCAACGCCTTGAGGTCCGACTTGCGCAACACCGGCAGCGCGGCCAGAGCCTGGCGGCTGTTGATCGAGGATGCATCGATGCCCGCAAGGTGTCGCGCCCAGCCGGACGCCGCCGAGGTGGCGTGGGCGACCTGCTCCGGCAGCCAGGCCATCAGCGCCTGCTCACGCTCCTGCGGATCGCGGACCTCGAGCTCATCGTAAAAATCTACCATAACGTCAGTATCCAAGTTTTCACAATTGACTTAACGGCATGCCAACCTGCTCTGGTCTAAATAGCATGCTGGACGGAATAGACCAACGACCGCGACCTGGACAGGACTAGTAACGCACGACACTCGGGGGAGCGCGCAATTCTTGCGCACAGACAGACATTGACGGCAAGCACACTGACTTCTGCATTCATGTCGGCCATCGGCCGCATTGCCGGCGGCCTCACAAGCCATGGCCGGGCGGCGGCGCCGATGTTCCGTGGCTCGAGCATCGTCACGCCTGACAGGCTGCGCAATGGCCTCATCCTCTCGCTGGATTGCCAGGTAAACGGCATCGCCGACTTCATGTTCACGGCTCATCCGGCCAGCCGCCGGGAAATCGACATATGGCATCCACTGCCGGAAATCGAACGGAGCCTGGACCGCACTTGCCTGAAGCGGACCCTGCACACACTGGCCTGCGCAGACAGCGTTACCGAAGCAGCCCGCACCAGCTTCCGGCTCGCCCCGCTTGGAGAGACCAGCGTCACCAATCTTGAGCTGTAGTGGACCGACGGCGAGGGCGCGCAGCAGTGCTGGCTTGTCAGCACGCGGCACGAGGCCGGCGTGGTAACGGGGCTGGTGCGCGATGTAAGCCTGGCGCGCGACCTGGCCGACACGGTGGCGCGCGGATTTTTCGTGTCGCCCGAACAAAACGCCCGCCGCAGACTGACCACTGCCAGCGTGGCCGCAGCCATCCGCCATCAAGCTCACGTCATGTCGAGCATCTGCGAATTGCACGGCGATGCATCCGAGCCGGACCCGGGCGCCCCTGGTGGCAGCCGCAACATGCTGGCAGCCGATGCAAGAAGCGCAGCAGGCGAACTGATCATGGCGGCCGATCTGCTGCGCGACTACACCGATGCCGAACATGGCTGCCTGAAGCTGGAACCCCAGCGTTGGCCGGTTCCGGACATCATCGCCCGGGCCATGCCGGGCATGAAAAGGTTGCTGGAACGCCACGGCGTCCACCTTGCGGGCCAGACCCCGCCCTGGGGAGCGGCGTTGAATGCCGACCTGTCGCGGGTTGCGATACTGCTCCAGCTTGCCGCCCGCATCGCCCTGCCCGCCATGACGCCCGGACACACGGCCGGGTTGGCGTGCACTATCCCGTCCGGCGGCGGCATTGCGTTCACCTGGTCGTATGAGGGAGTTCGCCTTGACGAAACACTGCTCGACAGCGCAGCGCCCTGCCCGTCTCCGGCGCGGGCTACGTGCATCGAGCTGATGCACCCGGCCATCGGCAGCAGCCTCATGCAAGCATTGCTGCAGGCCCATGACGGTAGCTTTCTTCCCGCCCCTGCCAGAGGCTCTGCTCAGGCCGTCACCCTGCATCTGCATGACCTTGGGGCCGTTTGATCAATGGCCTGACTTCAGGCCAGCCAGCGCTTGCGCCGCTTGTAGGCCTTCACATTGCGGAACGAGCGCCGGTTCTCGCCCGAGACGCCAAGATAGAACTCCTTGACGTCCTCATTGTCGCGCAGGGCCTGGGCTTCGCCGTCCATCACCACCCGGCCGTTCTCGAGGATGTAGCCGTACTTGGCATAGCGTAGCGCGATGTTGGTATTCTGCTCGGCCAGCAGGAAAGACACCCCTTCATTGTCGTTGAGCGCCTTCACGATCTCGAAGATTTCTTCCACCAGCTGCGGCGCCAGACCCATTGATGGCTCATCCAGCAGGATGGTTGTCGGCTTCGACATCAGCGCCCGGCCAATGGCGCACATCTGCTGTTCGCCGCCCGAGGTATAACCGGCCTGCGAATTTCGCCGTTCGCGCAGTCGCGGAAAATAGTTGTAGACCATCTCCAGGTCATTGGCGATCGCGGCCTGCCCGTCCTTGCGCGTGAAGGCGCCGGTGAGCAGGTTTTCTTCCACGCTCAGGTGGCCGAAGCAGTGCCGGCCTTCCATTACCTGGATACAGCCGCGCCGTACCAGGTCGTTCGGATTGAGCGTGTCGACCCGCTCGCCCTTGAAGGTGATCGATCCCTTGGTGACCTGGCCGCGCTCGGCCTTGAGCAGATTGGACACCGCTTTCAGGGTGGTCGTCTTGCCCGCCCCGTTGGCGCCCAGCAACGCGGTGATGCCGCCTTGCGGGACATCCAGCGACACGCCTTTCAACACGAGGATCACGTGATCATAGATCACCTCGATATTGTTGATCGACAGAACCGGCGCCTGGCCGGCGGCAGCGGCGGCACCTTCGGCATGAACGATATTGGCCATATCGCGGAGAACCTTGAGTTGCAAACGGATCAGGGGACCCCCGCCTGCACGATTGCCCATGCAGGCGGGGACTTGTCGTCAATTCAAGCCGTCAGTTGCGGCATCAGCTGCACTTCTGGGTTTCCCAGTTCGGCTTGTCCTTGAGGTAATCGTCGGCAGCCTGTTCGAGCAGCGGACGCACGATATCCTGCATCGGCACAATCGGGTCCGTCAGCTTCTTCCAGTCGCTGCCGTCCCACTGCATCAGGTACACCGCACCGCCACCTTCATGGTCGGCGCACGAGCCCTTGATCGGAGCCCCGAAGCCTTCCAGGCCAAGTTCCTTCAGGCGCGCTTCGGACAGGTCGAAGTTTTCGAGGCCCATCCGCATGTCTTCGCCGGTGATGACCTTCTTGCCGGTCTTCTCCTGGGCCACCTTGATGGCTTCAGCCACGATCACGGCATTGAACAGGCCACGGTTGTAGAGCACGTCGCCGACATGGTCCTTGTTGTCGATCTGGCTCTTACCAGCATCGACGACATACTTGATGACATCCTGGACAGCCGGGAAGTCCTTGCCCACGCCGGAGAAGTTGGCAGCGGTATAACCCTTGCCTTCCTCGCCAACCGCACGCATGTCGGCGTGCGAACCTGCCCACCAGTTGCCGATGAACTTGTCGAGCGGGAACTTGATCTTGGCGGCTTCCTTGACGGCAGTGGCGTTCATCGCGCCCCAGCCCCACATGATCATCCAGTCAGGCCGCTCCTTGCGCACGTTGAGCCATTGCGAGCCCTGGTTCTGCATTTCCTTCACGCCGACCGGGAACTTGGCGACCGTGAAGCCCATATCGGTAGCCAGTTTGTCAAGCAGCGGAATCGGCTCGGTGCCGTAACCTGCGTCGAGATAGATGTAGCCGATCTTCTTGCCCTTCAGCCCGCCATTGGCGTCGATGTGCTTCAGGATGGCCGTCATCTGGCCCCAGTAGCTGGTCGGGTAGTTGAAGGTCCACGGGAACTTTTCGCCAACCGCCACGGCCGACAAGCCATAGCCCATCGACAGCACCGGAATCTTGTCGACCGGCGCCTTGGGAATCAGCTGCAAGGTGATGCCGGTGGAGTACGGGTTGTAGACCAGCGCGCCCTTGCCCTTGGTGGACTCGTAGCACTCCACGCCCTTCTGGGCGTTGTAGCCAGTTTCGCACTCTTCAACCACGACCTTGACGCCGCCAATGCCGCCGTCACGTTCGTTGAGCATGTTGAGATAGTCCGCGTAGCCGTTGGCAATCGGCACACCGCCCGAGGCGAACGGACCCGTGCGATAGCTCAGCGAAGGAACGTAAAGGCTGTCCTCTGCCTGGGCCATCTGGGCGGTGGTAAGGGCGGCACCTGCCAGGGTGGCAAGGGCAACGCCAGTCATCAAAAGCTTCTTCATCGGTTTCCTCCCTGAATGCCGGCACCAACGGATGCCGGAAGCTTCTTCTTTCATTTCCCCGCTACGGACAGACCGCCCGCGACGGCACTCAAAAATCCTATTCAGGCCGGCCGGCCCCCTGGACCCTGGTCAGGTGTACGGGAACGGCCACGTTCTCAGTTTCTCCTTGGCGATCTGCCACAGCCGGGCCAACCCGTGCGGCTCGACGATCAGGAAGAAGATGATCATGCCGCCAATCAGCATGAAGTTGATGTGCTCGACCGTTGCGGCGTTGATGTCGATGCCGAACGTCTCAGGCAGCGCGCGGATGATGATCGGCAGGATCCAGATGAAGGCAGCGCCCATGAAGCTGCCGACGAGTGAACCGAGACCGCCGATGATCGCCATGAACAGGTAGAGGAACGAGTGGTTGATGTCGAAGCTCTCCACCTCCGCCGCGCCCAGCCAGAAGAACACCATCATTGCACCCGCTACGCCGCAATAGAACGATGACACCGCAAAAGCCGACAGCTTGGCGTACAGCGGACGCACGCCCATCAGTTCGGCCGCAATGTCCATGTCGCGGATCATCATCCACGACCGGCCAATGCGCCCGCGAATGATGTTAGAGGCGATCCATGTCATCAGCACCACGATCGACAGCACGACGAGATAGCGAGTCGCCGGCGTAGCGGCAGCGCCTGCCAGCACGATATCACCAAAGCCTTCGCGCCGCGGCACCTCGATGGCGCCGGAATTGTTGTAGTTGTACAACCACGAAATGCGGATGAAGCACCACTCCAGGAAGAACTGCGCCGCCAGCGTCGTCACCGCCAGGTAGAAGCCCTTGATGCGCAAGGAGGGTAGGCCGAAGATCATGCCTACCGCAGCCGAGAAGAAGCCTGACAACAGCACCATGATGATGATGTTCACGTCCGGGAAGAACGTCGTCAGCTTGTAGCAGGCATAGGCGCCAACGCCCATGAAGGCCCCGGTGCCAAGCGACAACTGGCCTGTGTAACCGGTCAGGATGTTGAGCCCGATCGTCGCAAGCGCGAAGATCAGGAACGGAATCATGATCGAACTCAGGAAAAAGTCGCTGCCAAACGCCGGAATGATGGCGAAGGCAACGAACAGGATAACGGCAATTCCGATCCGGTCCTGCAGGATCGGAAAGATCGACTGGTCAGCCTTGTAGCTGGTCTTGAACTGGCCTACTTCGCGATAGAACATCTGTCAGTCTTCCAATCTCAAATGCGCTCGATGATCTTTTCGCCGAACAGCCCTTGTGGCCTGAACAGCAAGAAGATCAGCGCGATCACGTAGGCGAACCAGCCTTCGACGCCACTGCCCAGAAGGCTTCCCCAGTAAATCTCGAAAAGCTTCTCGCCGAAGCCGATGATGAGGCCGCCGATGATAGCGCCAGGAATGGAGGTGAAGCCGCCGATGATCAGCACCGGCAGCGCCTTCAGCGCCACGATCTGCAGCGCGAACGAAACGTCCGACTTGGCGCCCCACATGATGCCAGTGGCCAACGCCACGATGCCGGCCGCAAACCACACGATGGCCCAGATCTGGTTGAGCGAAATGCCCACCGACAGCGCCGCCTGGTGATCGTCCGCGACCGCGCGCAGGGCGCGACCGATGCGGGTCTTGTTGAAGAATATCGCCAGGCCCGTCACCAGCACGATGGCCATGACCACCGCCGCCACGTCGAGATGCTCGATGATGACCAGTCCGCCAAACGGCTCGAAGCTCGTCGAGCCCGAGGGCAGGCCCAGCTCTTCGGTAATCATCTTCTTCGGCTCGCCGCCGAAGATCGACTCGCCCAGACCGATCAGGAAGTAGGTCAGCCCGATGGTTGCCATGAACAGGATGATGTCCGGCTGATTGACAAGCTTGCGCAACACCACTCGCTCCACCCCGATGGCCAGCAGCGCCATGACGCCGATGGTGGCGATAAGCGCCAGCCACGCCGGCAGGCCGAGATTGTAAAGGCCCACCAGCGTCAGCGCGGCGAACACCACCATGATGCCCTGGGCAAAGTTGAACACGCCTGACGCCTTGAAGATCAGCACGAAGCCAAGCGCGATCAGCGAATAGAGCGTTCCCCCCACGAAGCCAGACCACAGCACCTGCAGCAGGAAATCCGGCGCGTTGCCCATCTGGACGAACGGATCAATGAAGATGTTGTAGAGAATGTCCACGTTTCCCGTTCCCCTGCCTCTAGTGCGCCACACCGAGATAGGCGTCGATCACGTCCTGGTTGGCGCTTACCTCTTCCGGCGTTCCGTCGGCGATCTTCTCGCCATGGTCGAGCACGACAACGCGCGTCGACAGGTCCATCACCACGCCCATGTCGTGTTCGATCAACGCGATGGTGGTTCCAAACTGATCATTCACATCGAGGATGAAGCGGGACATGTCCTCCTTCTCCTCGAGGTTCATGCCCGCCATCGGCTCGTCCAGCAGCAGCAGTTCCGGCTCCATGGCAAGCGCACGGGCAAGCTCCACGCGCTTCTGCAGGCCATAGGGCAGCCGCCCGACGGGCGTGCGCCGGATGTGCTGGATTTCGAGGAAGTCGATGATCTCCTCGACCTTGTGGCGGTGCTCGATCTCCTCGTCCAGCGCCGGGCCGAAGCGCAGCATCTGCCAGAAGAAGTTCTTGTGCATCTTGAGCGTCCGTCCCGACATGATGTTGTCAAGCGTGGACATGCCGCGGAACAGCGCCACGTTCTGGAAGGTGCGCGCAATGCCCTGGCTGGCCGCCACGTAGGGACGCATGGCCGAACGTGTCTCGCCCTTGAAGGTAATCTCGCCAACTTGCGGGTGATAGAAGCCGTTGATAACGTTGAGCATCGAAGTCTTGCCAGCACCGTTGGGGCCGATAATCGCGCGGATCTCGCCCTTGTTGATGTTGAAGCTGACGTCCTTGATGGCCTGCACGCCGCCAAATGACAGCGACACGTTCTTCACGTCGAGTAGCACTTCCTGTGCAGCCGGCTTGCTGGCAGCAGTGCCGGTGGGAGCAACAGCCATATTCATTCCGCAGCCTCCCTAAACGCCACGTCGCCGGCGCCATAGCGCTTCATGTCGCGGATTTCCACGTTGCCTTCGATGGCTCCGCGTCGGCCGTCCTCGAAGGTCACTTCTGTCTTGATCTTCTGTCGTTTGACGGACGGGTCGTAGAGCGCATCGATCAGCACCGCATAGCGCTCGTTTATCAGCGAGCGGCGCACCTTGGCCGTGCGGGTGATCTCACCGTCGTCCGGATCGAGTTCCTTGTGCAGGATCAGGAAGCGTGCAATCTGCGCGCCTGCCACCCGCTCTTCGCCGGCAAGCTCCCGGTTCACCTCGTTCACGTGGGCCTCGATCATCTTGTAGACTTCCGGGTGACCAGCCAGTTCCTGGTAGCTCGCGTAGACCACGTTATTGCGCTCAGCCCACGAGCCGACCGCCGTCAGATCGATATTGATGAACGCGGTGACGAAGTCGCGGCCATGCCCGAAAGCGACCGCTTCCTTGATGTTGGGATAAAACTTGAGCTTGTTCTCGATGTACTTCGGCGGGAACATGGTGCCGTCGTTGAGCTTGCCCACGTCCTTGGCGCGGTCGATGATCTTCAGGTGGCCGTGCTCATCGAAGAAGCCAGCGTCGCCGGAATGCACCCAGCCGTCTTTCGTCTTGGTTTCTTTGGTCGAGTCCGGGTTCTTGTAGTACTCTGTGAAGACGCCGGGTGAGCGGTACATCACCTCGCCGCTATCGGCGATCTTGATCTCGACTTTGCCCATTGGCTTGCCCACGGTCTCGGCGGAAATCTCGCCGTCCGGCTGGCCGGTAATGTACACCGCCGCCTCGGTCTGCCCATAAAGCTGCTTCAGGTTGATGCCGAGCGAACGGTAGAAGCGGAAGATTTCTGGACCGATCGCCTCGCCCGCCGTGTAGGCCACGCGAACCTTAGACAGGCCATAACGGTTCTTCAGTGGTCCGTAGACGAGGAACTCGCCCAGCAGATATTTCAGCCGGTCGAGCACTCCCACAGGCTTGCGATCTAGGATGTCGCCGCCAACCTTGCGGGCATGATTCATGAAGGTGTGGAACATCTTCTTCTTGATCGGGCTCGCATCTTCCATCGCCACTATGGTCATGGTGATCAGGTTCTCGTATATGCGCGGCGGCGCGAAGGCGTAGGTCGTGCCGATCTCGCGGCGGTCTGCGATCACCGTCTCGGGACTTTCCGGACAGTTCACGCAGTAACCCGACGCATAGGATTGGGCGTATGAGAACACGTGGTCACCCACCCAGGCCATCGGCAGGTAAGCGATGGTCTCTTCCTTCTCGGTCAGGTTGTCGAACTGGTTGGCTGTCTCGGCCGCCCACATGCAGGCGCTCTGCGACAGCACTACACCTTTCGGACGGCCGGTCGTGCCGGAGGTGTAGAGCATGATGGCAGTGTCATCACCGCTGCCCTTGTTGATCTCGTCGAGCCACAGCTTCTCGGCATCGCCAGAGGACGCAAGAAGCTTGCGGCCGATCTCCTGCACCGAGGCGTATGACTCGAGCCCTGCCTGGCTGTAGTGGTTCAGCCCGCGCTCGTCGTCATAGATGATGTGCTTGATGCCGTCGTAGCTCTCGCGAATCTCCAGCAGCTTGTCGACCTGTTCCTGGTTTTCCACGATGGCAAATTTCACCCCGGCATGCTCGAGCACGTAACCCATCTCTTCGGCCACCGAGTCCTGATAGACCGGGACCGGGATCGCTCCGAGGGACTGTGCCGCGCAGATGGCCCAGTACAGGCGAGGCCGGTTGTCGCCGACTATGGCCATGCGGTCGCCACGCTTGAGG
Organism: Alphaproteobacteria bacterium; assembly: GCA_024642465.1. GTDB lineage: Bacteria > Pseudomonadota > Alphaproteobacteria > Rhizobiales > Aestuariivirgaceae > Anderseniella. The sequence continues at coordinate 5,860 of JAHEBA010000031.1, read as the reverse complement.
CCGAGTTCCTTCAGGCCGATGGCAAGAGCCCTCCCCTCGTCAAGAACCTGCGCCCAGGTCCAGCTCTGCCAGATTCCCAGGTCTTTCTCGCGCATGGCCGCACGCGCGGCGAATTTTTGCGCATTGCGCAGCAGTAATTTCGGAAAGGTATCGTGAGCCGAGCCCTGAGAAGCTCCACCAGGCATATGTTTCCACCCTGAACAGGCCGGCCTGAGCCGCCCGCATTATTGTTTGAAAGCCCGATCTGATGCCGGGATGATGCGTTGAGTGTGCAAAAAATTTTCTGGCAACACCATAGGGCAGTTGACAGACAACATGGCAAATTGTCTTCTAATTGAGCGAAGGATCGCCTAAGACGAACCGTGCGCATCGCCAAATTCGACTAGCGCCTTCACATCGAGCACCTTCACCCCGCGCGGCGTGATTTCCACCAGCCCCTCTTCACTCAAGGTCTTCAGGCAGCGGTTGGTCATTTGTCGCGATAGCCCGGCAAATATGCCGAGGTCTTTCTGCGGCATGTCGAGCAAATCGGGCGTGCGGGGAAACAGCACCGGGTTGTAGAGCGACGCGATGGTGTAGGCCAGCCGGGCAGCTGCATTGCCGGTGCGGTCGCTGACCACGGTGGCGATGAACTGTCCGAGCCGCTCGTTCATCAGCTGGACCAGGTAGCGGTTGAACCCGACCGAATTGTTGGTCAGCCAACGGAACATGTCGCCGGGCAACACGGCAACCGTGGAGTCAGTGACCGCTACCACGTCGTATCGCCGCGGTTCGTTCTTGAGAATTGATCCTTCGCCGAACCAGGCGCCGCCAATCACCGCCGAGAACCCGGCAATCTGGCCGTCATTGGAGATCATGCCGACCCGGAGAACGCCGGAGATCGCGCCATGCCACGCATCCACCCGGTCATCGAGATGCAGCAGATGCTCTCCGCGCGTGAGCTCCTTCAGCCGCACACCGGGCGCTATGTGAACCAGTTCCTCGCGGCTGATCGAGCCCGCCCAAACGGCAATCCTTGCCACGTCATCCGGCGTCATTCCGCCGCCATGTAGACGGGAGCACGCGATTTGCCTGCCCGGTAGGCCTCTACCAGCACCGCCTCTTGCGCCCTGGCGTCCTTGAGGTGCTGTTCCTTGACGTGGCCAAACCCGCGAATGTGCTCGGGCACCTCGGCGATCTCGACCGCCAGCGCCAGATTGGAGGGGCTGAGCTTGTCCAGCAGCGAGGCGACGGTAGCCTTGTAGTCCTCGATCAGCTTGCGCTCCATGCGCCGCTCGGCGGTGCGGCCGAACGGGTCGAAGGCGGTGCCGCGCAGGAAGCGGAACTTTGCCAGAATACCCATGAACTGGCGGATCCAGGGACCGAACTCCTGCTTCTGCAGGTGGCCGGTTTCAGGATCGGGGCGGGCAAACAGCGGCGGGGCGAGGTGATGGCGGATCTGGTAGTTGCCCTTGAAGGTGGTGGCCACCTTCCGCTCGAAGCTGCCGTCAGTGAACAGCCGCGCCACTTCGTACTCGTCCTTGTAGGCCATCAGCTTCAACAGGTAGCGCGCCACGGCGGTGGTCAGCGCCTCGGAACCCGGTTTCGCCGACTGTTCCTTCGCTCTTACCTGTTCGACAAAGCTGCGGTACTGGCCTGCATAGGCCGGGTTCTGGTAGCCGGTGAGGAACTCCACCCGCCGCGCAATCATCTCGTCCAGCGTCTGCGGCCTGGGCGCCTCGACGCGCGTGGCAGCAGCGATGACGGACTCCACCGCCTTGAGATCGTGGGCGGCGCGGCGGCCCCACAGGAACGCCTGCTGGTTCATCTTCACCGCCACGCCATTGAGCTCGATGGCGCGGTTGATGGCCTCTTCCGACACCGGCACGAGGCCCTTCTGCCAGGCATAGCCCAGGGTGAACAGGTTGGAAGCGATAGAGTCGCCCAGGAGCGCAGTGGCAATGCGGGTAGCATCGACGAACTCGGCTGCGCCCGGCACGGTGTGCGCCTCGATCTGCACCCGCATCTCCTTGCCCGGAAGCTGGAAGTCGGCATCGCGGGTAAATTGCGCCGGCATGGTCTCGTGGCTGTTGACGATGGCACGGGTGCGCTCGCGCGAGGCGGTCGACAGGATGCGTTCCGACGCCGACGTGACGATGTCGCAACCAAGGATCATGTCGGCCCCGCCCGCGGCGATGCGGATCGAGGCAATGTCGTCCTGCGCCGGCGCAAGCTTGAGGTGGGTGACCACGGCGCCGTTCTTCTGCGACAGGCCCGCCATGTCGATCATGGCGACGCCCTTTCCGTCGAGATTGGCGGCCATGCCGATCAGGTGGCCGATGGTGACGACGCCGGTACCGCCGATGCCGGTGATCATCATGGTCCAAGGCCGGGCGTCCAGCGTCACCTGCTTCGGCTCTGGCAGGACCGGGAACGGGGTTGCGTCGGCCTTGACCGCGCTGGTGACGCCCTTGACCAGTTCGCCGCCCTCCACGGTGACGAAGCTGGGGCAGAAGCCCTTGAGGCAGGAGAAGTCCTTGTTGCAGGCCGACTGGTCGATCTGGCGCTTGCGGCCAAACTCGGTTTCCTTCGGCGCGATGGCCACGCAGTTCGACTGCACGCCGCAATCGCCGCAGCCTTCGCACACCAGTTCGTTGATCATTACCCGGCGGTTCGGATCCGGGAAGGTGCCGCGCTTGCGGCGGCGGCGCTTCTCGGCCGCGCAGGTCTGGTCGTAGATTATGCAGGACACGCCCCGCACATCCATCATTTCCTTCTGCACGGTCTGCAGTTCGGAGCGGTGATGCACGCTGACGTGCGGCGGAAAACCTGCATTGGCCGGATACTTGAACGGCTCGTCGGTGACGATGGCGATGCGGTCCACGCCCTCCGAGCGCACCTGGTTGGCGATCACCGGCACGGTCAGCCCGCCGTCATGCGCCTGGCCGCCGGTCATGGCGACAGCATCGTTGAACAGGATCTTGTAGGTGATGTTGACGCCGGACGCGACCGCCGCCCGGATGGCCATCAAACCGGAATGGTTGTAGGTGCCGTCGCCGATGTTCTGGAACACGTGCTTGCGGGTCGAGAAAGGCGCCTCGCCGATCCAGTTGGCGCCCTCGCCGCCCATGTGGGTCGCGCCCTCGGTATTGCGGGCCGGGATGTACTGCACCATCCAGTGGCAGCCGATGCCGGCGTAGCCGCGTCCGCCCTCTGGCACCACGGTTGACGAATTGTGCGGGCAGCCGGCGCAGAAGTACGGTATGCGCTCGGCAAGGCTGGGCGAGTTCGACACCATGCCCATCGCCGCCTTGATGGCGCCGAGACGTTCTTCCACCGGCTTGGACTTGCGCTTCTTGAGCAGCCGCTCGGCAATGGCCACCGCAATCTGGTTGGGCTCCAGGGTGCCCCAGGCCGGGAACAGCGGCTCGTCGCGCTCGTCCTTCTTGCCGATGACGATGGGCGCCTTGTTGTCGTTGCACAGTTGCTCGCGGATCTGCGATTCAAGCAGCGCGCGCTTTTCCTCGACCACGATGACAAGGTCGAGGTCCTTGGCGAACTCGTGCACGATCTTGGGATCGAGCGGCCAGACCATTGCCACCTTGAGCAGCCGCAGCCCCAACTGGGAGGACGCCACCTCGTCGATGCCCAGGTCTTCCAGCGCCTGGCGCACGTCGAGATAGCTCTTGCCGGTGGACACGATGCCGATCCGGGGCGCCTTGCCGCCCGACAGCACGATCTTGTTCAGCTTGTTGGCGCGTGCGAACGCCACAGCGGCAAAGCGCTTCTGCGTATGCAACCGCTTTTCCTGCTCGAAACGGTCGTCGCGCGAGCGGATGTTGAGGCCATCTTCCGGCATCTTGAAATCTGCCGGATAGTTGATCTTCACCCGGTCAACCGAGCCATCGACGATGCCGGCGGACTCGATGTTGTCGTGCACGCACTTGAGGCCGACCCAGCAGCCGGAATACCGCGACAGCGCCCAGCCGTAGATGCCGTAATCGAGAATCTCCTGCAGGCCCGCCGGATGCAGGATCGGGATCATCGCATCCATCATGGCGAACTCGGACTGGTGCGGCACGGTAGAGCTTTCCGCGCCGTGGTCGTCGCCCATCAGCGCCAGCACGCCACCGTTCTTCGAGCTGCCCGCCGCATTGGCGTGGCGGAACACGTCGCCCGTACGATCAACGCCCGGCCCCTTGCCGTACCAGATGGCAAATACGCCGTCATAGGCGCCTTCGCCACGCATCTCGGCCTGCTGCGACCCCCAAACGGCGGTGGCCGCAAGGTCTTCGTTGATGCCGGGCTCGAACTTCACGTTGGCGGCCTGGGTGTAGCGAACGGACTTCGCAAACTGCTGGTCGAGCCCGCCAACCGGCGACCCGCGATAGCCGGTGACATAGCCCGCAGTATTGAGCCCTACTGCCTTGTCGCGGGCATGCTGCATCAGCGTCAGGCGCACGATGGCTTGCGTGCCGGTCATGAACGCCTGCGATTTCGAAAGGTCAAACTTGTCGTCGAGCTTTACCGACTTCAGCGTCATCACTCAAACTCCGTTGAACCAAAGTATGTCAGTATTACTGACATACTTGACTCGCCTGCGTCAAATCAACATTTGGTAACAAGGTGGGCCAACGGCCCGGCCGGGGCAATGGCCATAACCGTTTGGCGAAACGCCTTGCTGCCTGATGAGGCTGCCGGTAATGTCAATTTCAAGGGGCACCACCGGCCGCCCCTTCAGGCATGTCGCCCAAGCGCCGTTCACTCTGTCATGGAGCGAACTTGCCTATGGGCGATTTTTTCATTTCACCAGCTGAATTATGGAAGCACATCGTGCTAGCCCGGCCAGTCAGGATAGTCGATGTCCGCCGTGCGCAGGCATTGACCGCCGGCTCCCGGTTTCTTCCCGGTGCGCGCTGGCGCGACCATCTTGCGGCAAACGACTGGGCTCGCGAGCTGCCCGATGGCCAGTTGATCGTGCTGAACTGCATGCATGGACACAACGTATCCCAGTTGGCCACCGCAACCTTGCGCGAAGCGGGCTACAATGCTCGCGCACTTGCAGGCGGTGTGGACGGCTGGATCGAGGCAGGCTTGCCGACTGTCGGGCAAAACAGTCTCGTGCCAGTTGGCTCATCTGCAAGCCTCTGGGTCACCCGTCTCAATCCGAAGATCGACCGCGTCGCCTGTCCATGGCTCGTCCGCCGCTTCATTGACCCTGATGCAACTTTCCTGTTCGTCGAACCGGACTGGGTGCTCGACATCGCCAGGGAGCTTGGAGGCATCTCTTTCGATACACCGGGAGCAGACATCGAACACGATGGCGAATTTTGCAGCTTCGATACGCTGCTGCGCGACTTCGACCTCAACGACCCGGCCCTCGAGAAACTGGCGATGGCGGTTCGGGGCGCCGACAAGGACCGCACCGTCATTGCACCTGAAGCCGCCGGGCTGCTGGCAGTCATGCTGGGCAACGCACTGATCGGCAACTCGGACCACGATGTCATACGGCTTGGCTTTCCGGTATACGATGCCTTGTATGTACGCTTGGCGCTGGCTGCACAGGAAACCCATGGTTGGGAGCCGATGAGAACATGACCGCGTCTTCACAAACCGGCCGTCCCGGCCTCGCGGACGCGTTCAAGGTGTTCGCCCGCATCGGCCTGCTATCGTTCGGCGGGCCGGCCGGGCAGATTGCGCTGATGCACCGCGAACTGGTCGAGCAACGGCCACGGCTCAGCGAGCAGGAATATCTGCGCGTGCTCAATTTCTGCATGCTGCTGCCGGGGCCGGAAGCCATGCAGCTGGCCACCTATGCCGGCTGGCGGCTGCACGGCGTCAGGGGCGGGCTGATGGCAGGCTTGCTGTTCGTGCTGCCGGG
>JAHEBA010000030.1:2152-35771 GCA_024642465.1 Alphaproteobacteria bacterium | reverse complement strand
CCTTTCGGGCAACAGATTTTGAGTCTGCCGCGTCTACCAGTTCCGCCACAGGGGCACTCAAAACGGGCCGGATCATAGGCACCGCAACGCACCCGTCAACTGCAAACAGGCCGCAGGCCGCCGCCGTCTCCCGCGATGGACAAATCGCGCGCGCGCGCGTATTGGCATTGCCCATGCTGAAATCAGTTTACGACTGGGTGATGAGACTCGCCGGCCACCGCCACGCACAGTGGTACCTGGCGGCTGTTGCGTTCATTGAGAGCTCGGTCTTCCCGATACCACCGGATGCCATGCTGGTGCCAATGACGCTGGCGAGGCCCGAACGTGCCTGGCGCTACGCCGCCATCTGCACTCTCGCCTCGGTGCTGGGCGGCCTCCTGGGCTATGCCATCGGTTACTGGATGTTTGAGACCCTGGGTCAGGTGATCCTCGATTTCTACAATCTCGGCGAGAAATTCGTGGACTTCCAGGACAAGTTCAACGAATGGGGCCTGCCCATCGTCTTCTTCGCCGGCCTTACGCCATTCCCCTACAAGGTCATCACCTTGATGAGCGGCGTGACCGAGATGTCGCTGCCCATCTTCGTCGCCGCCTCGATCGTTTCGCGCGGCCTACGTTTCTACCTGGTCTGCGGCCTGTTGTGGTGGCTTGGCGACCCGATGCGCGTCTTCATCGAGAAGTACCTCGGCTGGCTCACCCTGGCCGCTGGCATCGCGCTCGTGGGCGGATTTGCCGCCGTGAAATACCTGTTCTGATCGATCTAGAGTTCCGCAGATGACCAAACACATGTCGATAACCAATGTTGCAGCCGCAACCTTTTTGCTGGCCGCTGCAACCATTGTCGGCGCTTGGGGCTTTGAGTTGCTCGGCGGCTACAAGCCCTGCGCCCTGTGCCTGCAGCAGCGCTGGGCCTACTACTTCTCGCTGCCCGTGCTGGCGCTGATCTGGTTGCGTGTCTATGGCGGGCGCGCCGATATCGACGTGGTTCGCTGGGGCTTTCTCGCCGTGATGCTGGCCATGCTGCTCAATGCGAGTGTGGGCGTCTACCATTCCGGCGTGGAATGGCAATGGTGGGCCGGACCGGATGCCTGCTCCACCGGCGCCGGTCTGTCGGGCGGTCTGCCGGATCTGGCCAAGGCGCGGGTTATCAACTGCTCCGAGACGCAATGGCGCTTCCTCGGACTGTCGTTTGCTGGATGGAACGTGGTGGTGTCGCTGCTGCTGGCCGGCCTTGCCCTGACAGGCGCTCGCCGGTCCGCTGCTTATGGATCGAGTTCCGTATCCCAGTAGAGGTAATCCTGCCAGCTTTCATGCAGGTAGTTGGGCGGGAAGTGCCGCCCGTTTGCATGCAACTGGTGCACCGTTGGCCGCTCCGGCATGTGCGCCGGATGCATGCCGCAGTCCCTCGGCATTTTGTTGCCCTTGCGCAGGTTGCATGGGCTGCAGGCGGTGACGACGTTGTCCCACGTCGTCTGCCCGCCCTTTGACCGGGGAACAACGTGATCGAAGGTGAGATCGTCGCCATCCCCGCAATACTGGCAGGTGAAGCGGTCACGAAGAAACACGTTGAACCGGGTAAAGGCCGGGTGCCGTGCCGGCTTGACGTAGGTCTTGAGGCTGACGACGGAGGGCAGTCGGAACTCGAAACTGGGCGAACGGACCATCGTGTCGTACTCCGACACGATGTCGACACGGTCGAGAAACACTGCCTTGACCACGTCTTGCCAGCACCACAGCGACAGCGGGTAGTAGCTGAGCGGCCGGAAGTCGGCATTCAGGACGAGGGCCGGACAACTTTCCGGCGCGACGTTGACGTGCAGCACGTTCCTTCCTCTGATTCGGTTGCAGTGAATACGAACGGCGAACTCCGTTTACTATATCTTGTGCAACGAACGTGTGAAGGCCCGAAATTTGTAACCCGGCCCTGCGGTCAGGCTGCCGGGTCTGCAGCCTTTGCCTGGCGCATCGACACATGTTGCTCCCACAGGTAGCGCGCTGCGACCGCCCGCCATGGCCGCCAGCCTTCAGCCAGTGCATCCATTGCGGCAACCGGCGGCAATGTCTCCAGCCCCAGCAGGCCGTGCAGTCCGGACCGCACGGCGAGGTCGCCGGCCGGCCACGCATCGGGTCTGCCAAGGCAGCTCAGCAAATAGATGTCGGCGCTCCATCGCCCGATACCCTTGAGGCTCATCAGCGCGCTCGAAGCCGCCGCATCGTCCATCTTGCAAAGGGCGGCATGATCGAATGCCCCGTCGCGCTCGGCCTTCGCCGCCGCGATGATGGTGCGCGCCTTGGCTCGCGTCAGCCCCAGCGCCGCAAGCTCGGTTTCAGCCATCGCGCAAACTTCGGATGCATCGAACGGCGAAAGCGTCGCCGACACACGCCGCCAGATCGCAACTGCAGCCTTCGCCGAGATCAACTGGCCCGTCACGATCCATGCCAGGCCTTCGAGCCCTCCCGGCCGCGCCCTGAGCGGCGGCAGCCCGTTGCGCTCGTGCAGAACGCCAAACCGCTCGTCCCGCCCGATCAGCATCTGTGCCGCCCGTTCGAGATCACCGATCGTGTTGATTGCAAAACCGTTTGCCTGCATGAAGTCGGACTATAGCGGGCAGCCCGTGCCCGGCAACTGACAGACCGAAGAAATCCGATGGCAGGACGCAGGTTCAGGTTCGCCCCCAGCCCGAACGGCAGGCTGCATCTTGGCCACGCCTACTCCGCCCTGTTCACCCGGCGCGAGGCGCGCCGCCATGATGGTCTGTTCACCCTGCGTATCGAGGACATCGACACCTTCCGCTGCAAGCAGGAGTTCGTCGACGGCATTTTCGAGGACCTTGCCTGGCTCGGCCTGAACTGGCCGGAGCCGGTGCGCCGGCAGTCAAGGCACCTGCACGAATACATCTCATTCATCGACCGGCTGGAGCGGTTGCGGCTGCTCTATCCCTGCTTCTGCACCCGCGCCAGACTGCATGCCCTTGATGGCCCGAAGGACCCGGACGGTGCGCCCGTCTATCCCGGCTTCTGCCGCCTGATGACGAAGTGGGAGCGCCAGCGGCGCATGGTTGCCGGCGAGCCCTATGCGCTGCGGTTGGACATGGCCAAGGCCATCGTCGCCGGCGGCGACAATCTCGCCTTTAGGGAAGAAGGCATCGGCCCGGCCGGCGAGACCGGGCTTGTGCCGTGCAACCCGAAGGCCTGGGGAGACGTGGTGCTGGCCCGCAAGGACATCGGCACCAGCTACCACATCGCCGTCGTTCACGACGACGCGCTGGAAGGCATCTCCCATGTGACGCGCGGCCAGGATCTCTTCCATGCCACGTCGATCCACCGGTTGTTGCAGTCGATCCTGGAGTTGCCGCAGCCCGTCTACATCCATCACCGGCTGATCCCGGACGAGACCGGCCGCAAGCTGTCAAAAAGCGCCGGCGACCGCTCGCTGGCGTCGTTGCGCGAAGCTGGCGTCAGCGCAGAGGAAATCCGCCGCGAACTGGGTTTCGACGGCGCCTAGCCCAGCAGCGTCAGCACCACGGACAAGGTGACCACCGACAGCGCGGTGCCGGCCGCAATGGCGCCAGATACGGCAGCCTCGCCATGGCCCTGGCGTTCGGCAAAGATGAACGCATTGGCACCCGAAGGAAGCGCTGCAAACAGAATCACGATACCGGCCTCGACTGGAGGCAGACCAAACACTTCCACCGCAAGCATTGCGGCCACAAGCGGCATCACCGCAAGCTTGAGCGCCAGCAGTGTTGCCACCGCAGCAACGTTGCCCTTCAGCCCGAACCGGGAAAGCGACAGGCCGAGCGCAAACAGTGCGGCCGGCACTGCCGCATCACCCAGCATGCCGATGACTTTGGCCGGAACCGCAGCGAGACCCAGGCCGGTAAAGTTCCATGCCATGCCAGCCACCAGCGCCATCACGATGGGGTTGAACGCGATGTCGCGCGCCAGCGCCTGCACCAACCCCATGCCACTGGTGTCGCGGGCCGCGCCCGATGCCTGCGCAAGCAAGGTTGCCGCAAACCACTGCAGCGGCAGATGGATCGACAGGATCAGCGCCATCGGCAACAATGCGGCATCGCCAAAATGCGCCACGCCCAGTGGTAATCCCAGCATCACCGTGTTGCCGAAGGCCGCGCCAAGCGCTGCGGACGCCCCGCCTGCACCGCCCAGTCCCGCCACTCGTCGCGACAGTACAATGGCTATGATCCAGATCGATGCCACGGCGCCAAAGAACGCCGCCCACAGTTTCCACGGCGGCGAAGGTGGCAGCCCCAGCGACACCGTGGCCTTGAACAGCAATGCCGGTACGGCAAAGCTGAACACGAACATCGACAGCCCGCGTGCTGACCCTTCCGCGAACCAGCCGGACTTGCCGCCTGCAAAGCCGAGCAGGATGAGCAGGAAGACGGGAGCTACCGTGTTGAAGACGTCGATCATTTCGGCTCGCGCGGGTCCGGTGCCATTGCCAATGCCAACGGCTGCGATACACTGATTGCCATGTCCGGTTCCAGCAGAATACCTCCAAGCGTCGACGGCAAGGCAGCCGAATTGCTCGAGCGTGCCTATTCGCTCGAGACCGACGAGGATACCCAAGCCCTCTACCGCGATTGGGCCGGCACCTACGACACCACCATGCTGGACAGGTTGGGATACGTATCGCCCGCGCTGGTGGCTGGTCTGCTGGCAGATCATGTGTCCAACCGCAGCTGCCTGGTTCTGGACGTTGGTTGCGGCACCGGACTGGCAGGAGCGGAACTGGCGCGGCATGGCTTCTCTGTCATTGATGGGCTCGACTACTCGGCTGAAATGCTGGCCGTGGCGGGCGAACGCGGCATCTACCGCAATCTGATCGAAGCGGATCTGACCAGGCCGCTTGGCTTGCCCGGCGAAAGCTGGGATGCCGCCATCTGCACCGGCACCTTCACCCACGGCCATGTGGGTCCCGGTTGCCTGCGCGAACTGTTCCGGCTGCTCAAGCCCGGCGGCATCTTTGCCTTTTCGGTCAATGCAGGCGTCTGGACGGACATGGGCTTCGAGACCGAACTCGACGCCATCGAGAAGGACGGCGTGGCAACCCGCATCAGCCGTACGGCAGGAGTGAACTACCGCACGGCGCAGGAGCCCGACAGCTGGCTGAACGTGTATGAGCGGCGGTGACGAAGACGCCCTTGCCCGCATCAGGCGCGCCCGCGCGATCAGCGGCCCGGCCGAAGCCCGACGCCTGTATGCCCGGTGGGCAAGCCATTATGACAGCGATGTGTTCGACACGGCCGGTGTCTCCGGCACGGCCCGTATCGCTAGTCTGCTGAACAGCCACATGCGGCCGGACGGGCAGGTATCCATTCTGGATGCCGGTTGCGGTACCGGAGCGCTCGGTGCCTTGCTTCACGATGCAGGGTTCCGGCACATCGACGGCATCGACATCTCACCCGAAATGCTGGAGATCGCCCGTGGCAAAGGTGCCTACCATGCCTTGCTGGAGGCCGATCTCAACCTGCCATTCTTCCCTCCCCAACCCGGCTATGACGCCGTCGTCAGTGCCGGCACCTTCGTGCATGGGCATGTCGACGCGCAAGGGTTTGCCAGTCTTGCCCGTCTTGTCGCCTGGGACGGGCTGATGGTCTGTGCGATTGCGGATTCTGTCTGGGTGCAGGACCGGTTTGACCGGCTGCTGTGGGAACTGGAACTGGAGACGCTCAGTCACGGCCTCGAAGCTGTCCTGCCCGGCGGCGCGGCGGATGTCCACATGCTGGTGGCGAAACGCGCCTAGCCTCGGCTAGAGCGCAAGCTTGAAGCCATCATGGCTGGCGACGAACCCGAGCCTGCCATAGAACCGGTGAGCCTCGGCACGGGTCTTGTCGCTGGTCAGTTGAACCAGACTGCAACCCCTCGCCCGACACAGTCCGATGGCGTGCTCCAGCAACTGTCCGCCGATCCCCGTTCCCCTCAACCGGGACGCCACTCGAACCGACTCGATCAGGCCGCGCCAAACACCCTTTCTGCTCAGGCCCGGAATGAAGGTGATCTGCAGATAGCCCACAACCGCTTCATTCAGTTCGGCAACCAGCATCACCTGGTTGGCGTCCCTCGACATCGCGTCGAATGCCCGCACGTAGGATGAATCCAGCGGCAGTGAGGCATCGTCCCTGCCGCGCCCCAATCCGTCATCGGCAATTAGCGCGATGATCGCGGGAAGGTCTCCGGCCTTCGCTGCACGGAAACGGATGGCCGGTCTGGTTGCGTCAGGCGGCGGCATCGTCGAGCCGGCGTTCGACCAGCGACACGATCTCTCCCATCATGCCGCTTATCCGGAAGTCCTTCGGCGTATAGACCCGGGCTACGCCCAGCTGCTTCAGCACCCGCGCGTCCTCATCGGGAATGATCCCGCCAACCACGACCGTCACCTTGTCCAGCCCCGCCTCGCGCATCCGGCTCATCACTTCCCGCACCAGCGGCACGTGGCTGCCCGACAGGATCGACAGCCCGACAATGTGCGCCTGCTGCTCGATGGCCGCCGAAACAATCTCCTCGGGCGTAAGGCGAATGCCTTCATAGATCACCTCCATGCCCACTTCGCCGGCGCGCACCGCAATCTGCTCCGCTCCGTTGGAATGGCCGTCCAGCCCCGGCTTGCCGACCAGGAACTTCACCGGCACGCCAAGGCGCTGCGACAGGGCCTCGACCTGGGCGCGGACCGCTTCCGAATCCTCGTCCGACAACCGGACCACCGTGCCGACGCCGGTCGGCGCACGGTATTGGCCGAACACGTCGCGCAGCGTCTGGCCCCATTCGCCGGTCGTGACGCCGGCCCTGGCGCAGGCGACCGACGGTTCCATGATGTTGCGGCCTTCGAGCGCCGCAGACTTCAGCTCTGCCAGCGCGGCCTCCACGGCGGTGGCATCGCGCTGCTTGCGCCACGCCCTGAGCCGCTCGATCTGCTCCTGCTCGACATGGTCGGGCACTGTCAGGATCGACGGTCCGTCGCCGCCCGACAGCGGTGAAGGCTCGGTGGTCTCGAAGGCATTGACGCCGACGACCGTCTCCCGGCCTTCCTCGATGGCCTTGATCCGAGCGCTGTTGGACCTCACCAGTTCGCCCTTCATGTAGCCGCTTTCAACCGCGGCCACGGCGCCACCCATTTTCTCGATCACATCGAGTTCGGCACGTGCCGCAGCCTTCAGCGTCTCGACCTTCGCCCCGATCACCGACGAGCCGTCGAAGATGTCGTCATGTTCGAGCAGGTCGGTCTCGAAGGCCATGATCTGCTGCATCCGCAGCGACCACTGCTGGTCCCAGGCGCGCGGCAGGCCCAGCGCCTCGTTCCACGCCGGCAGTTGTACCGCCCGGGCGCGGGCGTCCTTCGACAGCACCACGGCCAGCATCTCGATCAGGATGCGGTAGACATTGTTCTCCGGCTGCTGCTCGGTGAGCCCCAGCGAGTTGACCTGCACGCCATAGCGGAACCGCCGCAGCTTCTCGTCCTCGACGCCATAGCGGTCACGGCAAATCTCGTCCCACAATTCGGTGAAGGCGCGCATCTTGCTGAGTTCGGTGATGAACTTGATGCCAGCATTGACGAAGAAGCTGATCCGCCCGACCACCTGCGGGAAATCGGCATCCGAAACCCTCCCCGATGCCTTGACGCCATCCAGCACCGCAATGGCGGTGGCCAGTGCATAGGCCAGCTCCTGCGCAGGCGTCGCGCCGGCCTCCTGCAGGTGATAGGAACACACGTTCATCGGGTTCCATTTCGGGCACTGGTCCCATGACCACGTGATGGTGTCGGTAATCAGGCTCATCGACGGATCCGGCGGAAACACATATGTGCCGCGCGACAGATATTCCTTGATGATGTCGTTCTGGGTAGTCCCGTTCAGCTGCCTGCGGTCTGCTCCCTGCTCCTCGGCCACGGCCACGTACAGCGCCAGCAACCAGGCCGCCGTGGCGTTTATCGTCATCGACGTGTTCATCCGCTCCAGCGGAATGTCCTTGAACAGCGTGCGCATGTCGCCGATGTGCGATACCGGAACGCCGACCTTGCCCACCTCGCCGCGTGCCAGCTCATGGTCGCTGTCGTAGCCGGTCTGGGTCGGCAAATCGAAGGCCACGGACAGTCCGGTCTGCCCCTTGTCGAGATTCTTGCGGTACAGCTCGTTGCTGGCCTCGGCCGTCGAATGGCCGGCATAGGTTCTGAAAATCCACGGGCGGTCGCGCTTGGTCTGGTCGGTCATCGGTTGGTCTCCGGCAATCAGGCGCAACCATCCAAGCATGCAGATTGCTGCGGTGCAACCAAACCTTGGGAGTACGGGAAATCCGGCCCGTGCCGCCGCCGCCGGCGGGACATTCCGGGTGTCAGGTGAATGACGTACGGTAGTAGATCATCAGCCCGAGGGCAGCGATTGCCATGCCCGCATTGGCCGTGATTGCCACCATGACCATGCTGTCGATACCCGGAAGCTGGTAGGAGCGGGCAAGCACGTTGGCGAAGTAGGCGCCTGCGAACAGGGCGGAAAAATTCACCAGCGTGTTGAACAGGGAATCGAACTTGAGCACGCCATTGATGATGGTCGTTCCCGCGAGGCACATCGCCACCACCACGAGCAACGAAGTGGACCCGCCATTGCCCTCGGCAAACGGCGAATAGCTCGAAAAGTGCATATTTATTCCGATGAGCCGGAGAAAACCATCCATTGCGACAAGCCCTCTTTTATCCACCAAAAGAAATGGATTCTTGCCATACCAGGCCCAGAAATAACTCATCAATCTTGATTTTTGGTAAATTTCCCCGACCAGGGAGATTCTGGACAATGATACGAATGGCATGTTGCATTGCAGCATTAGATGCGCAAATCTTGTGCTGAATGAACAGGAGGAATGCCCATGGCCCAACCAGCTGCGAGCCCCGAGCAGGCTGCCCCTACGGCAAATTCAAACGCGCCGCGAAAGGACCTCTATGAGATCGGGGAAATCCCGCCGCTCGGCCACGTACCGAAGCAGATGTACGCCTGGGCGATCCGGCGCGAGCGCCACGGCGAGCCGGAAACGGCCATGCAGGAAGAAGTCGTTCCGACCTGGGAGATCGACTCGGACGAAGTCCTCGTGCTGGTGATGGCTGCGGGCGTCAACTACAACGGCGTCTGGGCATCGCTTGGCATTCCGATTTCCCCGTTCGACGGCCACAAGCATGACTTCCACGTTGCCGGGTCCGATGCCTCGGGCATCGTCTGGGCCGTGGGCCGCAAGGTCACCCGCTGGAAGGTCGGCGACGAAGTCGTCATTCACTGTAACCAGGATGATGGCGACGACGAGGAGTGCAATGGGGGCGACCCGATGTTCTCCACCTCGCAGCGCATCTGGGGATATGAGACGCCCGATGGCTCCTTCGCGCAGTTCTGCCGCGTGCAGGCCCGCCAGCTGATGCCGCGTCCGCAGCACCTCACGTGGGAAGAAGCAGCCTGCTACACGCTGACGCTGGCAACCGCCTACCGGATGTTGTTCGGCCATCGCCCGCACACCCTCAAGCCCGGCCAGAACGTGCTCGTGTGGGGCGCATCCGGCGGCCTCGGCTCGATGGCCGTGCAGCTCATTGCGACGGCCGGCGGCAATGCCATCGGCGTTATCTCCGAGGACGACAAGACCGACTTCGTGATGGGCCTCGGGGCCAAGGGCGTCATCAACCGCAAGAAGTTCGACTGCTGGGGCCAGATGCCCACGGTCAACACGCCCGAATACAACAACTGGCTCAAGTCGGCGCGCGAGTTCGGCAAGGCAATCTGGGCCTTCACCGGCAAGGGCAACAATGTCGACATGGTGTTCGAGCACCCCGGCGCGGCCACCTTCCCCGTGTCTGCGCTGATCTGCAAACGCGGCGGCATGGTCGTCTTCTGCGCCGGCACCACAGGCTACAACCTGACCATGGATGCCCGCTATGTCTGGATGCACCAGAAGCGCATCCAGGGCTCGCACTTCGCAAACCTGATGCAGGCAAGCCAGGCCAACCGGCTGGTCATCAACCGCCGCATCGACCCGTGCATGTCCGAGGTCTATTCATGGGCCGACATTCCGAAGGGCCACATGCGCATGCGCCACAACAAGCACCTGCCGGGCAACATGGCAGTGCTTGTCAACGCCCCACGCACCGGCCTGCGCACGTTCGAGGACGTGCTTGAGGCAAGCGGAAGCTAGGAGCCTTCCTCCCGCTGGCGCCGGGCGAGCGAGATCAGAGACTGGTTGATCTCGCCGCCCAGGATCAGCAGGGCTGCCGAAATATAGAGAAACACCAGCGTGATGATCACGTTGGCAAGGCCCGCATACATCAGTTGTATGCGGCTGAACTCGGCAATGTAGGCTGCATATATCCACGCGGCAGCAAGCCAGAGCGCCATCGTGGTCAGCACGCCGGGCAACAGCTCGCGCATCCTGTGCCGGCGTGCCGGCAGGTACATGTGCGACAGCATCAGCGCAAGGAACATCAGGCCAAGCCCCAGCGGATGGCGGGCCAGGTGAAACCAGCCTGAGAACTCCCGCGCCACCGGCAGTATCTGTTCCAGCCGCGACCAGTACAGCGGAACGAAAACGATCAGCAGCGCCAGCGCCAGCAACACCACGGCTCCGATAACGACGAACAACAGGCTTTGCAGCAGCCGGAACGGATACAGCCTGTTTTCGGTGAGATCGTAGGCCCGGTTGAGACCGGTCCGGACGCTCTCCACGCCACCGGCCGCCGTGTACAGCGTGAACA
Source organism: Alphaproteobacteria bacterium (assembly GCA_024642465.1). Lineage (GTDB taxonomy): Bacteria > Pseudomonadota > Alphaproteobacteria > Rhizobiales > Aestuariivirgaceae > Anderseniella. The sequence continues at coordinate 25,030 of JAHEBA010000030.1, read as the reverse complement.
GGATGGAAAAGGTCAGCAGGCCGCTGTTGTGGGTGGTCAGGATGGCGTGGATGTCGCCGCTGATCGGGTCCACCAGGTCTTTGGGCAAGCTTTCGAGCAGGTAGTCGATCGCCTTTGCCGCCATGTTCTCGTCGCCGAAGAAACCGGCCAGCGAGGTCAGGAAGATAAGGAACGGAAACAGCGACAGGATCGTGCAATAGGCGATGTTGCCTGAAAGCGGAAAGCCGTCGTCATTGATAAACCTGCGGTAGATGTCGTTCGCCAGCGTTTTCAGAACGAACAGCATTGCCGCTCCCTTCTGCGACCGGCCACCGCCGCCGGACGGGGATGGCAAGTCTAGCCTATCGGGCTGCCGCTGCCACCTCCTGCTCGATCCCTGCCTTGAGCTCCGGCGCCAGCTTCAGCCGTGCCGCCAGCATCGAAAGATAGGCCTGCTCGGCCGGATCATCCGGCTCGATGGCCAGGAACGAGGCGGCATAGATTTCCACGGCTTCTGCATCGTTGGCGGCAAGGTTCACGACCGCATCGATATCGAGCGGCTTGCGCAGCTCGTCCATCATGAAGCCCTTCTCTTCCGCCGTGAGACCGGCCTCGTCCAGCTTGGCGAATATGCGCTGCTGCTCGGCCGCATCGATGTGACCGTCCGCCTTGGCAGCGGCAATCATGGCCCTCAGCAGCTTGATCGCAAGCTCGTTGCGTTCAGGCTTCGGGGCGGGCAGGAACGGTGTTCCTTCGGCTTTCGGCGTGATGTTCTTCATGTTTGCAGTTGCATCGGCAGCCTCGCCCTGCGAGACCGTCGAGTTGCCGCCCTTGGTCGCCTGCCAGTCGTTATACGCCTTGTAGGCAAGCCCGCCCAGTACTGTCAGCCCGCCAAGCTTGACGGCCTTCTTGGCCATCTTGCGGCCGCCCTTCGTACCCAGCAGTACCGCGGCAAGACCGCCTGCAGCCATTCCGCCGCCAAACCCCTTGAGGCTGTCGGGCAATGCATCCAGTGCACTGCCGCCCCTGCCTGCCGCCGGGCCATCGGCCTGTGAGGTGCTGGAAGCAGAAGCACCGCCGCCAAGCAATTGTTCGATGAGTCTCTGCGGGTCGATCATGCTGTCTTGTTCCTGTTCTTGCGTCCCGGAGAGCTGATAAAGGAATTCCACGGCCGGGTTGCAAGTGCGCCACATGGCTTTGCAGTCATTTTTCTCGCATCGCTGCCCGAGCCCCGCTACAAGAGCAGGCCCGGATTGACCGCAACGTGACAGCCCGCCCCCTGATGACGACTTCTCCACAACCGGCACCACCCGCCTGGCTCAGTTTTGCGCCGGTCATCTTTGTGCTGCTGTGGTCAACCGGCTTCATTGGCGCCCGGCTGACCGGACCTTACGCCGAGCCGCTGTCGTTCCTGTCGATCCGCTTTGCAATCGTCGCAACGCTGCTGGCGAGCGCCGGGTTCATCATGGGTGCCCGCTGGCCGGGCCGGCGCATGGCGCTTCATTGCATGGTCGCTGGCGCGCTGATGCACGGCGGCTATCTGGGCTTCGTCTTCTGGTCGATCTGGAAGGGCATGCCGGCTAGCTTATCCGCGCTGATCGTCGGCTTGCAACCGCTGGTGACGGCCCTGCTGGCCGGTCTCGTGCTGGGAGAACGCATCACGACGCGCCACTGGCTTGGCCTTTTGGTCGGTCTTGCAGGCATCGCCATGGTGGTATGGCCGAAGTTCACGCTCACCGACGCCGGCATTACGCCGATCACGGTCGGCGCCAACATACTCGCCATGCTGTCGATCACCCTGGGTTCGATCTACCAGAAGCACTTCATGTCAGCCATCGACCTGCGCACCGGCAATGCCTGGCAGTTCACCGGCGCCACCATCGTCACCGGTATCGCCGCTCTTGCCACCGAAAATTACCTCATCACCTGGAACGGTCCTGTGATCTTCGGCATGACCTGGCTGGTGTTCGTGCTGTCCATCGGCGCCATAAGCCTGCTTTACCTGATGATTCGCCACGGCGAGATCGCCCGCGTCACGACACTGTTCTATCTGGTGCCGGGCGTCACGGCGCTCATCGCCTGGCTGATGTTCGGCGAAGCCCTGGTGCCGCTGCAGATCGCCGGCATGGCCGTGTGCGCCGGTGCGGTCATGCTGGCCACCCGCCGCGCCTGAGGCGTGCGACTTTCTACTTGTTGCAGCGCAGCAAGCTGCCCCTATACTTCTGCGCTGCACCACGAATGTAAGCGTGAGGACATGAGCCATGAGCGTTGCTGAAAACATCCGCCCGGACGCCGGCCTGCTGGACGGCCTCGACAGCCTGATGCGTGATGCCGTGGCCACGGTCGACGGCCTGTTCGTCAAGGCCCGCGCCGCGGTCACTGCGCGTGTAAGCGAAGGCGGGCGGCTGTCGTCGCCTGCAATCGAGCAGGAACAGCACTCGGTTCACGGCCTCGCCTGGCTGGCCACCTATGCCGAAACACTGCGCGCGGTTCACGGCTGGCACAGTGCACTTGAAGCCGGCGGCCGGCTGGGCGAACTGGAGCAGCTCATCGCCCAGGTCTGCTTCGGCGAATACCTCAACCATATCGCCGGCGGTATCCCGATGTACGCGCAGGAGCACATCCGGCTGCACGAGCTTGGATTGTCGCGCAAGGACGCCGCCGCGCTGAACGAAGGCGCAGCCGGGGAGCTGATCGAAGCCGGCTCGACCCCTGCGGCGCGCGCCCGCATCGTGCAGCTGATGGTCGATGGCCGCGCCAACCTGACCACCGGCGACTGCGGCCTGGACCCGATGCTCGACGAGATGCGCTCGCAGATGAACCGCTTCATCCAGGAGAACGTCGCCCCGCATGCGCACGACTGGCACCGCAATAATGAGTACGTGCCGCTCGACATCATCCAGAAGCTGGCCGATCTGGGCGTGTTCGCACTGACCCTGCCGGAAGAATTCGGCGGCATGGGACTTGGCAAGGAATCTATGTGCCTCGTGTCGGAGGAACTGTCGCGCGGCTGGATTGCCATCGGCTCGCTCGGCACCCGGCCCGAGATTGCCGCCGAGCTCATCCTTGCAGGCGGTACGGACGAGCAGAAGGAAAAGTGGCTGCCGAAGATTGCATCCGGCGAGGTTCTGCCCACCGCCGTATTCACCGAGCCAAACACAGGTTCCGACCTTGCCTCGCTGCGCACCCGGGCCGTTAAGGATGGCGGCGTCTACAAGGTGACCGGCAACAAGACCTGGATCACCCACCCCGTCCGCGCCAACGTGATGACGCTGCTGGCCCGCACCAATCCGGATGAGCCTGGCTACAAGGGTCTCAGCATGTTCCTCGCTGAAAAGCCGCGCGGTACCGACGAAGACCCGTTCCCGGCCCAAGGCATGTCAGGTGGCGAGATCGAGGTGCTCGGCTATCGCGGCATGAAGGAATACGAGATCCGCTTCGAGGACTTCGAGGTGAAAGCCGAGAACCTGCTGGGCGGCGAGGAAGGCCAGGGCTTCAAGCAGCTCATGCAGACCTTCGAGTCGGCCCGCATCCAGACCGCTGCGCGCGCCATCGGCGTGGCCCAGAACGCCCTCGACCTGGGGCTCGCCTACGCACTCGACCGCGTGCAGTTCGGCAAGCCAATCATCTCGTTCCCGCGGATTGCCGACAAGCTGGCCCTGATGGCGGTGGAACTCATGGCGGCGCGCCAGCTCACCTACTTCTCCGCCCGCGAGAAGGACGCCGGCCGCCGCTGCGACCTTGAGGCCGGCATGGCCAAGTTGCTGGGCGCTCGCGTGGCCTGGAACAATGCCGACAGTGCCTTGCAGATTCACGGCGGCAACGGCTTCGCGCTGGAGTACCAGGTATCTCGCGTGCTGTGCGACGCCCGCATCCTCAACATCTTCGAGGGCGCCGGCGAAATCCAGGCGCAGGTGATCGCCCGCCGCCTGCTGGAACAGGCGAACTAGCCCCGGCATGCAGCCCCGCTCCATCCTCATCACCGGCTGTTCGTCCGGCATCGGCTATACCTGCGCCGTCGGCATGAAGCAGCGCGGCTGGCGCGTCATCGCCACCGCCCGCAAGCCGGAAGACCTTGACATGCTGCGGGCTCACGGCATTGAAGCCGCGATGCTGGACTACGCAGACCCCGCTTCGATAGCGGCTTGCGCGGACGAAGTGCTGAAGCTGACCGGCGGCCGGCTGGCGGCATTGTTCAACAATGGCGCCTATGGTCAGCCCGGCCTTGTCGAAGACCTGACGATGGACGCACTGCGCAAGCAGTTCGAGGCCAACTTCTTCGGCTGGCACGACCTGACCACGCGGCTTCTGCCGGCCATGCGCGATCAGGGTTCGGGCCGCATCATCCAGTGTTCCTCGGTGCTGGGCATCGTCGCGGCGCCTTATCGCGGCGCCTACAATGCCTCGAAGTTTGCGCTTGAAGGGCTGACCGACACGCTGCGCCTCGAACTGGCCGGCTCAGGGATACATGTCAGCTCGATCCAGCCCGGCCCCATTCGCTCCCGCTTCACCTGGCACGCACTGGCCGCTCTGAAGGCCAACATCGACCACCGCAATTCGCGCAACCGGGCCCTGTACGAAAAGTGCATCGCCGAACTTGAGGCGCTTGCCGGCAACGTGCCGGCGCCGCTGGAAAGCCCCGAGGAGTCCGCCCGCATCACCGGCAGTGGCTTGAAGCCGGTCTACCGGCTGGGACCCGATGCCGTGCTGACCTGCCTCATCCATGCGACGGAAAGCGACAGGCCGCGGCCCTATTATCGTGTTACCTACACCACCAAGCTTGCCGCTTTGGCCCGGCGCCTGTTGCCGGACCGCGTGCACGTCGCACTGATGCAGCGGCAGAACTGAACGACCCGGGCCCGCCCAAGCCCGGCCAAGCCCAAGCGGAGCAGCTCCATGAACCTTCCCGATATCCTCGTCATCGTCGCGGTCGGTGCTGTGGCGGTGGTGCTGTTGTTCGGGCTCGTCAACATGATGCGCGGCGGCAATTCCAACACCTCGCAGAAGTTGATGCGCGCCCGCGTGCTGCTTCAATTTCTCGCGATCATCGTGATCATGGGCGTCATCTGGTACACAGGCCGCTAGCCCGAAAGCTTACCGGGGCGCCATCCTCAGTGCGCCGTCCAGCCTGATGCATTCACCGTTGAGCATGTCATTGTCCACGATGTGCAGCGCCAGCTTCGCATACTCTGACGGATCGCCCAGCCGCGCCGGAAACGGCACGTTGGCGGCAAGTGCTGCCCGCACCTCATCCGGAAGGCCCGCCACCATTGGCGTATGAAACAGGCCGGGCATGATGGTGCAACAACGTACGCCGTCGCGCATCAGGTCGCGGGCCACCGGCAGCGTCATCCCGATTACCCCGCCCTTGGATGCTGCATAAGCCACCTGTCCGATCTGGCCTTCGACGCCGGCGATCGAGGCGGTGTTGATGATCACCCCACGCCCGCCATCAGCCGTCACCGGCTCGGCGGTTATCATGCCGGCAGCGCACTTCGATATCATGTTGAACGTGCCGGTCAGGTTGACGGCAATGGTCTTCTGGAAACTTGCCAGCGCATGATAGCGCGCCTCGCCGGTCTTCTTGTCGATGCCCGCCGTCTTCTCGCCGATGGCAATGCCGGCGCAGTTGACCAGTATCCGCTCCTGGCCGTGCGCCTCGCGCGCCTTTTCAACGCCAGCCAGGACGCTCGCCTCGTCCGCAACGTCGACCCGGCAGAACACGCCGCCCAGTTCTGCCGCGACGGCCTCGCCCCGCTCCGCGTTCATGTCGAACACCGTTACCCTGGCACCCGCGCCCGCCAGTGCCCGCGCCGTCGCCTCTCCAAGTCCCGAAGCACCGCCCGTTACGATTGCCACCATGCCCTTTGTGATCTTCATGCGCCTTGTCCCGCCACTTGTTTTCGCTGCTGCCTGTTTCCATATCAGCCCCGAGCATTGTGTTTCAATCGGGGGAGCCGCACCATGATAAGGCGCGAAAAGTATCCGGATTTCGACACCGAAGAGATCATCACGCCGGACACCGTTGCCCGCAACGAGAAAACCGTCCGCCGCGGCTTCTGGCAAAAGCTGAAGCGCAATCTCGCCCGCATCCCAAAGGCTGACGAGGTGGTTGCCGCCTTCTATGCTGCCTTTGACAGCAACACGCCGTTCCGCGCCAAGGCCATGCTGATGGCAGCACTCGCCTACTTCGTGCTGCCGCTGGACGTTGTGCCGGACTTCATCCTCGGTCTCGGCTTCACCGACGACATGACGGTGCTGCTCACCGCGTTCGGCCTGATCCGCACACACGTCACCGAACAGCACCGCGAGCGTGCCCGCGCCACCGTCGAGGCGCTACGCCAGGGTGATGAGCCCCCGGAGGCCGCCGTCTGATCACGGCGTCACTATTACCTTTCCAAGCACTTCGCGCCGGGCGATTGCCTGCAGTGCATCAGCCGTCTGTTTAAGCGGATAGACCTTGTGGATATGCGGCTTGACCTTTCCTTCGAGAACCCAGTCCAGCAATTGTGCCATGTTGGTGCGGTGCAGGGCTGGTTCGCGCTTGAGATGATCGCCCCAGAACACGCCGACGATATCGGCGCCTTTCAGCAGCGCCAGGTTGAGCGGCATCTTCGGTATGCCGCCGCCGGCAAATCCGATCACCAAGAAGCGGCCCTTCCATCCGATGGCCCGGAAGGCGGCTTCCGCCAGATCGGCGCCCACGGGATCGTAGATGACGTCCACGCCCTTGCCGCCGGTGAGTTCCTTCAGCCGCGTCTTCAGGTCTTCGGTTGAATAATTGACCGTCTCGTCCGCCCGGAGCGAGCGGCAAAACTCGAGCTTGTCATCAGCCGAAGCGCAGGCAATGACGCGCGCACCCATCGCCTTGCCGATCTCGATCGCCGCCTGACCAACCCCGCCCGAGGCGCCTAGCACCGCAAGCGTCTCGCCGGGCTGCAGCTTCGCCCGGTCCCGCAAGGCATGCAGCGACGTGCCGTAGGTCACGATCAGGCCTGCAGCCACGGTGAAGTCCAGACCATCGGGCATCGCAATGACGGAGTCTTCGGGTACGACCACCTGTTCGCGCGCGCCGCCCCACACCGTATAGGCCATTACCCGGTCGCCCGGCCTGAATGCCGTGACGCCGGCACCGGTGTGCAGAACTTCTCCCGCCACTTCGGCGCCGGGCGAGAACGGCAGCTCGGGCTTGAACTGGTACTTGTTCTCGATGATCAGCGTATCGAAGAAATTGAGGCCGGCTGCACGCACCGCTACCACGACTTCACCGGGGCCAGCCGAAGGCGGGTCGATATCGGCAATCTCGAGTTCCTCGGGACCGGCATAGTGCGTGCACAGAACGGCTTTCATCGGCTGCTTCCTGTCTGTTAGACTTGTAAGGCGGGGCCTGGGCGGATGATCACCATCGGCAGACTCGCCAAATTGTTGTCTTAATTGGCAAGCAGGTCTCAATGCAACATGCCGCAAAGGTGGAAATGACTGCTTTTTGCATATAGGTTGAAATCCGAATCCGGCAGATCGTCGCCAACGACTCTAGGGGAGCACGTTGGTGATGGCCGGCAAGAAAACAGGCACAAGGGTAGTCATGGTGCAGACACGATTTTTCTCGCGCGCTGGAGTTTGGGCTTTGACCGCAGCGCTTCTGGCAGCTGCGGCAGGAATGGCCCGGGCAGAAGAACCGAAGTTCGTCGAAGAATTCAACGATTGGGCCGTCTACAGCTACAAGGCCGGCGGCGGTCAGGTTTGCTTCATTGTGTCCGAGCCGAAGGAGTCCGAACCCAAGGGCGCCAAGCGCGACAAGATATTCTTCCTCGTGCAGCACCGTCCCAAGGATGGCGTGAAGTCCGAGGTCTCGACCATCATCGGCTATCCGTTCAAGCAGGGCAGCACATCGACCGTCACCATCGACGGCAACGAGTACCAGCTTTACACCAACGGTGACGGAGCCTGGGCAGAGTCGGGCGACCTCGACCGCAAGATTGTCGACGCCATGAAGAACGGCAAGGCCATGAGCGTCAGCGGCACATCCTGGCGCGGCACCAACACCCGCGACCGGTATTCGCTGTCGGGCGTAACTGCGGCCATGCAGAAAATCGACAGCATGTGCAACTAGACTGCCTGCCTTGCGCGGCTGTGGCGCAGGCAGGCCCTGATCACATTCTCTCGCCTTCCATTGGACGGGTGTGATATGAACCTGACGCCATGACAGTGACACTCGACATAGCCCGCCAGCGCACCGGCACCGCAGCAACAGACACCAACGCTGCGGCACCGCGCACGTGGCTGATCGGCAAGACGCGCCGCCAGCTCCAGGCCACCCTGGAGGACATTGGCGTGCCGGCGGCTCAGACACGCATGCGCGCCAACCAGCTGTGGCACTGGCTGTACAATCGCGGTGCGGCGTCATTCGCCGAGATGACTAACATCTCCAAGGATCTTCGCGCCCGTTTCGCCGAGGTTTTCGATCTTTCCAGGCTTGAAATCGTCACCGAACAGATTTCCACCGACGGCACCCGCAAGTGGCTGCTGCGCCTGCCCCCTGACGAGCTTGGCCGCCGCCACGAGGTCGAGACCGTCTACATTCCCGAAGAAGACCGGGGCACCCTGTGCATCTCCAGCCAGGTCGGCTGCACGCTCACCTGCACCTTCTGCCACACCGGCACTCAGACGCTGGTTCGCAATCTCACCGCCGGCGAAATCGCCGGTCAGGTCATGGTTGCCCGCGACCGGCTGGGCGAGTGGCCGCATCTGATCGGCCAGGCGCAGAACGTGCCTGCCGGCGGGCGTTTCATCACCAACATCGTGCTGATGGGCATGGGTGAGCCGCTCTACAATTTCGACAATGTGCGCGATGCCGTCGAGATCATCTCCGATGGCGAAGGCCTGTCCCTGTCCAAGCGCCGCATCACGCTGTCGACTTCCGGCCTTGTGCCCGAGATCGTGCGCGCGGGCAACGAGATCGGTTCCATGCTGGCCATATCGCTGCACGGCACCACGGACGAGATCCGCAACCGGCTGGTGCCACTGAACCGCAAGTATCCGATTGCCGAACTGCTTCAGGCCTGCCGTGACTATCCCGGCCTGTCCAACGCCAAGCGGATCACGTTCGAGTACGTGATGATCAAGGGCGTCAATGACAGCATCGAGGACGCCCGCCGGCTGGTGAAGCTGCTGAAAGGCATCCCGGCCAAGGTCAACCTCATTCCGTTCAATCCCTGGCCCGGCACCGACTATGAATGCTCGGACTGGGACCATATCGAAAAGTTTGCCCAGGTTGTCTTGAAGGCCGGTTACGCCAGCCCCGTGCGCACCCCGCGCGGTCGCGACATCCTTGCCGCGTGCGGTCAGCTCAAGTCGGCATCGGAAAGAATGAAGAAGACCGAACGCGATGCACTTTCTGCCAGACGCGCCACGCCGGAATCGGCTGCGGCACCGGTCAGCGGCGCTTGAGCTGCCACTCGATCGCCTGTTCCAGCCGGTCGTCCCCCCAGAACATTTCGCCATCTGCGGTGATGAACGTCGGAGCGCCGAAGATGCCGCGCTCCTGCGCCTGCGCCACGCGATCCTTCAGGGCCTGCTTGATTTCAGTTGATTGTGCCCGAGAAATCCAGCCTTCAGCATCGAGTCCAAGCCGCTCCAGCGTATTCGTCACTGCTTCGGGACCGGTTATGTCCATCCCGCGGACGTACTCCGCATGGAACATCCACATGCAGAACGATTGCAGCCATGGCTCGGCTGCAGCCGCCGTGGCCACCCTCGTTGCAAGCAGGGCAAATTGTGGAAACATTTCCGGCCGCTTGAACTCAATCGCATGCCGGGCACACAGCCGCTCGATATCGCGCCACATGTAGCGTCCCTTCACAGGGTAGACATTGAATGGCGAGGTGTCCCAGCCTTGTGACGCAAATACCGGACCGAGCAGGAACGGCATCCAGCGCACGCGTATGCCTGAAGGAGCGGCGATGCTGTCGATCCGGCGTGCGGAGACATAGGAATAGGTGCTGGCGAAATCGAACCAGAACTCCAGTTCCCGTCCAGGCATCGGCCCCTCCCGGCAAAAAATAGGCAGCTTTCGTATAATTCCGAAAGCTGCCTTTTCGTTCCCGGCGCTGCAACTCGATGCAACGCCGCCATTGCGGGTGCGCTTCAGCTGACGATCACCTTGGCGCCGACCTTCACCCGGTCATGCAGGTCGATCACCTCTTCGTTCAGCATGCGGATGCAACCGGATGACTGGGCCGTGCCGATGGTGTGCGGCGCGTTGGTACCATGAATCCGGTACAGCGTGTCCTGACTTCCCTGGAACAGGTACAGCGCGCGCGCTCCGAGCGGATTGTTGGGTCCGCCCTCCATCCGGTCAGGCAGCGTGCGGCCATACTTCTTCTTTTCACGCTCGATCATCTCTTTCGGCGGATGCCATGCCGGCCATACGGCCTTGCGTCCCACCTTTGCGGTGCCGGACCAGGTGAAGCCCTGCCGGCCAACCCCGACGCCATACTCGATGGCCTTGCCGTCACCCAGCACGTAGTACAGCTTGCGCTTGCGCGTGCTGATGATGATGGTGCCGGGCTTCTCGTCGGTTTGGTATGACACCGTGCGTTTGCCGCGGTAGGACGGGCGCGAGAAGACGGATCCGCCGCTTGCCGAGCCCGTCGTGCGCGACCCGCTGCCTGATCCCGGCGATCTGCTGTTGAAGTTGTAGCGTACCCGGCTTTCCGCCAGAGAGGCCGTGCTGGAAGCAGCCAGAGCTGCCAGTGCAGTGATGAAACTACGGCGATCCATTGCCGATTGCTCCTTGAATTATAGTCGGTATCTGTCGGTATCTGTCGGTATCCATGGGTGTGCAGTCTCGCATGCCCTCATAACAGCAAGCGGCTCAATACTGCCAGTCGCGTGCGGACATCATCACTGATTGCCGGGACCACCGGGGCTACAGAAGCGGGCGGGATTTGAGTCGGGGCGCCTCGGCCGGATGCCATCACCGGATTGCCCGCAAGCATCGCCTTGGCCTGGCGCGACATACCCTGGGCTTCCTCGACCCGTCCGTTCAGGCAGATGCGCTTGCACCGATCAGGCGTCTTGTCAGCCACGGCAACCGTAACGGCGCTGGTTCCGGAAACATCGGCCCGGCCGGCAGTCCAGTCCGAAATCAGGCCCAGGCACGGTTTGACCAACAGCGCCATAATGAGCGCCATCGCCACAATCCGCGATGTCAGGATGCTCGACATGCTGACCTAAGCCTCTTGATAATGCGCAGGGAATATCCCTGTATTCGCCCGCAATATCAACCTTGGGGAAGGTCAATACCCTGTTACCAACACAAAAACCCGGCCAGGGTTCCCCGGCCGGGCTTGGTCAGTCAGTCTGCGTCTGACAAGTTACTTCTTGTTCTGCCGGTTCTCGATCAGGTCATCGACCACCGCCGGTTCGGCCAGTGTCGACGTATCTCCCAGCGAGCCGAAATCATCTTCGGCGATCTTGCGCAGGATGCGGCGCATGATCTTGCCCGAACGGGTCTTCGGCAAACCGGGCGCGAACTGGATCTTGTCAGGCGACGCGATCGGTCCGATCTCGTTGCGAACATGCCCCACGAGTTCCTTGCGCAACTCGTCCGAGCCCTGCTCCCCGGCCATCAGCGTCACATAGCAGTAGATGCCCTGGCCCTTGATGTCGTGCGGATATCCCACCACCGCGGCTTCCGAAACCTTGGGGTGCGATACCAGCGCCGATTCGACTTCCGCCGTACCCATGCGGTGACCCGACACATTGATCACGTCGTCGACGCGGCCGGTGATCCAGTAATAGCCGTCTTCGTCGCGTCGGCAGCCGTCGCCGGTGAAGTACTTGCCCTTGTAGGTCGAGAAGTAGGTCTGGATGAAGCGCTTGTGATCGCCATAGACGGTGCGCATCTGACCCGGCCAGGAATCAGTGATGCACAGGTTGCCCTCGGCTGCGCCGTCGAGCACCTTGCCATCGTTGTTGACCAGCTGCGGCTGTACGCCAAAGAACGGCCGCGTCGCCGAACCGGGCTTTAGATCAGTCGCGCCGGCCAGCGGCGTGATCATGATGCCGCCGGTCTCTGTCTGCCACCAGGTATCGACGATCGAGCACTTCTTCTTGCCAACCACCCGGTAATACCACTCCCAGGCCTCCGGGTTGATGGGCTCACCCACTGACCCCAGCAGCCGCAGCGACTTGAGCGAGGCACGCGTAACGAAGTCGTCACCAGCACCCATCAGCGCGCGGATGGCGGTGGGGGCCGTGTAGAAGATATTGACCTTGTGCTTGTCGCACACATCCCAGAACCGGCCTGCATCCGGATAGGTCGGCACGCCCTCGAACATCAGCGTGATCGCGCCGTTCGCAAGTGGACCATAGACGATGTAGCTGTGGCCGGTGACCCAGCCCACATCGGCCGTGCACCAGTAGACGTCGCCTTCGTGATAGTCGAACACGTATTCGTGGGTCATCGACGCCCACACGAGATAGCCGGCGGTAGTGTGCAGCACGCCCTTCGGCTTGCCCGTCGAACCGGACGTATAGAGGATGAACAGCGGATCTTCCGCACTCATCTTCTCGGGTTTGCAGTCCGGTTTCGCCTCCGCCATCGCCTTGTGGTACCAGACGTCGCGGCCCTCGACCCAGTTGACCTTGCCGCCGGTGCGGCGCACCACCAGCACCTTCTTGACCTTCGCGCCATCCTTCGCGGCAATCTCGATGGCCTTGTCGGTATTGGCCTTGAGCGGAATTGGGCGTCCGCCGCGAATGCCTTCATCGGCGGTGATCACGAAGCTCGACCGGCAGTCCTCGATGCGGCCCGCGAGCGCATCGGGAGAGAAGCCACCGAACACGATCGAATGCACCGCACCGATGCGCGCGCACGCCAGCATGGCGTAAGCCGCTTCCGGAATCATCGGCATGTAGATGGTGACCCGGTCACCCTTCTTGACGCCGTTCGCCTTCATCACGTTGGCCAGCCGGCAGACGTGGTCGTACAGCTCGTTGTAGGTGATCTTCTTGTCGTCGTACGGGTTGTCGCCTTCCCAGATGATGGCGGTCTGGTTGCCGCGTTTCTTCAGGTGCCGGTCGACGCAGTTGTAGCAGACGTTGGTGACGCCATCCTCGAACCACTTGATCGTGACATTGCCCGAGAAGCTGGTGTTCTTGACCTTCTTGAAGGGCTTGAACCAGTCGATTCGCTTGCCGTGCTTGGCCCAGAACTTCTCCGGATTCTTGACCGAATCCTTGTACATCTTGAGGTAGCCATCATTGTCGATGAGGGCATGCTTTTTCCAGGCGGCCTGAACCTTGTGTGTCTTCACTGATGACATTGGCGTTTGTTCTCCCTGACCCGATTTGAACCCCGCAAACGGGTAAATCTGGCGCACTGTAACCAACTACCTCGCGTGCGGGCAATGCACCTTCCGTCCAACGACTTTTGGTCAGGCCAGCTGCCAGACGCTGGTGCGTTTGATTTCTGCATCCTCGAGGTCGCGCGTCACGGGCACCTGGTAGCTGGCGCACTCGACGAGACGTTCTCGCGGCAGGTAGCTGCGCCCGGGATCGCCGATCAGCACGGCGCAGCCTTGCAGGCGTGCCTGCTCAAGCCATGCCAGCAGGCGTTCGGCCAGGCCCTTCTCGTAAAACAGGTCGCCGACGAGAATGGCGTCCACCGCCGGTGGCGCACCCGCCAGAAGATCGTCTGCAGTTTTCTCGAGCACGACGCCGTTGGCCTTGGCATTGAGACTGATCGCCTCGACTGCGAACTGGTCGATGTCGGCAGCCAGAACGGATGCCGCACCCGCTTTCATCGCCGCAATGCCGACGAGCCCGGACCCGGAAGCGAGATCGAGAACGCGCCTGGCGCCTACAGCGTCCGCATGGTCCAGCACGTACCGCGCCAGCGCCTGACCTCCAGCCCAGGCAAACGCCCAGAACGGCGGCGGCAGCCCCATCTCGCCGAGTTGCTCTTCCGTCTTCTGCCACAGCGGCACCGCCTCGTGCGCCAGATGCAATCTGACTTCCGGCACAAGCGGCACCGGCAACAGTTTCGTGTTCGACACGATGAAGTCTTGCCGGCCTGAAGCATTCATGATGACTGCACGTCCTCCAGCCCTTTCGCAGCCACCGCACCTGCCGCGCACATCACGGCGAGCACCGCAAAGACCAGCGCCAGTCCTGCAACGTCTGCAAGGATGCCGAACGTCCCGCCTCCCAGCAGCAGCAACCCCACCACCGTGTTGGATATGGCCGCGTAGCCACTGCGCGCCTCGCCGGGCGCCATGTCGACGATGTGCGTCGATCGCCCACGCCTGACGCCCTGATACGCCATCATCAGAACGAACAGCGCGATTGCCGCCCAGAGTACCGGCAGTGGCCCCCCGGCATCGAGAAACAGGACAGCCGCAAGCACTGCCAGCACCAGCGTGCCGAGCAGCGCAGCGAGCATGATGACCCGCCTGCTCGATGAATCCGAAACGACACCCCAGAAGCCGCTGCCCAGAATACTCGCGATACTGCTCGCCAGCACGAAAGGTCCCAGCGAGCCAAGTTGCAGGCCGCTGGCCGAACCGCCATGCGCAGCCGAAACAATGAACGGTGGCGCGAACGCCGTAGCCGACAGCAGTATCCTGCACACCGTGAAGCGCTGCAGTTGCGGATCCTCGCGCAGATGGGAGACGACGGCTGCGATACCGACAGACGCTTCGCCGCCGTCCGCGGCCTGCGCAGGCTCTTCCAGTAGTGTGAACAGGCCGCTGGCCAGCAGCCAGAGACCAGCGCCAATGCTGAGGGCGATGACAATTGCCGGCAGCGTCAGTGGAATGAAGCCAAAGCTCAGCGCCGCGCCGAAGATCAGCACGATGGTGGCCGCAATGGAACCGGCAATGCCGGTGACGCTGCCGCGATTGCCCTTGTCCACCGTACTGCCGAGCACGTCCTTGTAGCTGACAGATGCAAGCGAGCGTCCCAGCGCGAACACGACGATCAATCCGGCAACGGCCCAACCTGCTGCGGCGCCCTCAAGCAGCCACAAGACGGCAGCCATGCACGCCACCGCAACCGCCTGAATGGCGCTTCCCGCCGACCAGACGAACCTGCGCGTCTTCAGTGTACGCAACCAGGCGGCCTCGACGATTTGCGGCAACATGGTGAACGACTCGCGCAACGGCACCAGCAATCCGATGGCGGTCTGCGGCGCTCCCACGGAATTGAGCGCCCACGACAGGATCAGCTTCGGATCAACCAGCCCGTCGCCGGTCTTTGTCATTGCCAGGCAGGCAGTGTGGATTGCCTTGTTGGGCCACCAGCTGTCAGTCATGCCGGCAAAGGGTTCACTCGCACGCGGGCGGGTTGTCGAGACCGCCCATGCGGCAGACCTCCTGCCACTCGTCAGCCGTGACCGGCTGCACTGACAGGCGCATCGAGGTTACCAGCGACATGTTTTCAAGTTTCGGGTTTGCCTTCACATCGGTCAGTTTCACCGGCGTGGGCATGTCCATCACAGCCTTCACGTCGACGCACTCCCAGCGCGGATCGTCGGTCGCGGAATCAGGGTGGGCGAGTGCGCAGACCTCGCAGATGCCGACGACCTCGAGCCCCTCGTTCGAGTGGTAGAAGAATCCGAGATCGCCAAGCTTCATGGCCCGCATGTTGTTGCGGGCCTGATAGTTGCGAACTCCGTCCCATTCCTCGCCCTTGTCGCCCTTGGCTTTCAGGTGATCCCAGGAAAACTTGAACGGCTCGGACTTGAACAACCAGTAGGCCATGCGAATTCTATCCCTGTTTGTGTTGTGGTGTGGCTTGTTGCGGCTTTGCGAAAACCGATCAATCCGTTTCCGCCTTGAGTGGTCTGGACAGCAGCTTCAGGATTTCCTGGTCGACATCGGCATCCCCGGTCACGATGTTTGCGACGGCCTGGCATACAGGCATCTCGATCTGGTGCCGCCCTGCAAGCCGGGCGACGACACCTGCCGTGTAGACCCCCTCGGATACCGCCTTGCGCGACGACAGAATCTCGTCCAGCGGCCTGCCGTGACCCAACTCGAAGCCGAGCGAAAAGTTCCTCGACTGCATGCTGGAACAGGTCAGCATCAGGTCACCAAGGCCCGACAGGCCGAACAGTGTGTCTTGCCTTGCTCCAAGCACTGCTGCCAGCCTGCGCAGTTCGGCAAACGAGCGCGTCACCAGCGCCGCCAGC
Source organism: Alphaproteobacteria bacterium (assembly GCA_024642465.1). GTDB lineage: Bacteria > Pseudomonadota > Alphaproteobacteria > Rhizobiales > Aestuariivirgaceae > Anderseniella. The sequence goes on along the minus strand of JAHEBA010000030.1, from coordinate 8,853 downwards.
GCCGACGCCCCAAGCTGCTTGCCCGAACAGATGCCAGCCGCTATCGCCAGCACGTTCTTGACGGCGCCACCCGTCTGCACCCCGGTCAGGTCATCGGACACGTACACCCTGAACGCCTGCTTGCTGATCGCCCGCGCCACCGCTGCGGTCATGTCCCGGTCGCGTCCGGCCAGGGTCAAGGCCGTCGGCAGGTCAGCCACCACATCGGCTGCAAAGCTTGGACCTGACAACACCATCGGCACCAGTCCGGGCGCGGCCTCGCTCAGCACATCGGATAGCATCATGTCAGATCCGCGTTCGAGCCCCTTGGCAGCAATCAGCACGGGCACCCCCGGGCGGGCATGGAGCGCCAGCGCCGTCGCCATTTCCCGCGTCGACTGGGCAGGCGTTGCAAGGAAGATCATGCCGGCTGACGCGGCTTCGCCCAGATCGGAACTAATCTTCAGTGAAGCGGGCAACTTGTAGCCCGGCAGATAGCTGCTGTTCTCGTGCGACTCTGCCATCGTGCGTGCCTGCGATGGCGACCGGCACCACAAGGTCGCATCAAGCCCGACCCGGGCACACACCGCCGCCAGTGCGGTGCCCCAGGCGCCTCCCCCGGCCACCAGCACTTTCGAGAACCCTTGATCGCCACTCATGCCTTGACCCCTGCAAATGGCTGTGGCGCCGCTTCCGGATCGAGCGGCCACCTTGCCCGCGCCTGAACCGACAGATCGTCACCTTCCCGTAGGTTCATCTGCTCCGCACCTGCCCAGGCAATCATTGCCGCATTGTCCGTACACAATGCCACCGGCGGCACGCTCAGTCTGAAATCATTGGCAGCGCAAACCTCTTCCAGCGCCGATCGCAGGGCCTTGTTTGCAGCAACCCCGCCCGCCGCCACCAATACCCGGCTCCCGGCCGGTTCGCGGTGAAGACTGCAGAACTCGTTCATCGCGTGAGCCACGCGATCGCCCACCGCAGCACATACCGCCCGCTGAAACGAGGCACAGATGTCCGCCACGTCGGCCTCAGTAAGGGGGTTCGCCGCCACGGCTGCCTGACGTACCGCCGTCTTCAGGCCGGAGAAGGAAAAGTTGCAGCCCGGCCGCCCCTTCATCGGTACCGGAAAGTCGAACCGGCCGGCATTGCCAGCCGCTGCCGCCTTTTCCACTTCCGGCCCGCCCGGATAGCCAAGTCCGAGCAGCTTGGCCGTCTTGTCGAACGCTTCGCCAAGCGCATCGTCAATGGTGGTGCCGAGCCGGGTATAGTCGCCAACGGCGTTGATGCTCACAAGCTGGGTATGACCTCCCGACACAAGCAGCATCAGGTAGGGCGGGCGCAAGCCCTCGGTCAGACCGGGCGTCAGGGCATGGCCCTCCAGGTGATTGATTGCATAAAGCGGCTTTCCGGTTGCAAGCGCGATTGCCTTTGCCGTCATCAGACCCGTCAGCACGCCGCCGATGAGGCCAGGCCCGGCCGTTGCGGCCACCGCATCCATATCATCGAATCCAACGCCAGCCTCTGCCATGGCCTGCTTCACGAGACCGTCCAGATGGATCAGGTGGGCCCGCGCGGCAATTTCCGGAACCACGCCGCCGTAAGGCGCATGCTCCGCAACCTGCGACAGAACAACATTCGACACGATGTGCCCGGCGCCGCTGGCATCGCGCGTCACCACGGCTGCCGACGTCTCGTCGCACGACGTCTCGATGCCGAGCACCATCGCCGGAGAAGCTTTGCCGGATTGCGTCACGTTACACCTTTCCACCATGCCGTTCATTGGCCTATGGTCGCCACTGATTGAGGATAACCTCTATAGTTGAAGGCAGTTTGCTTGCAAATGGACCCTATCCGAATTGGCACCCGTGGCTCGCCATTGGCGCTCGCCCAGGCTCGCGAGACGCGGGACAGGCTGGTCGCCGCACATGGTCTTGATCCTGCCCTGATCGACGTTGTCGTGATATCGACCACCGGCGACCAGATACAGGATCGTCCACTGGCTGAAATCGGCGGCAAGGGGCTGTTCACGAAGGAGCTCGAAGAGCAGCTTCATGACGGCCGCATCGACATGGCCGTCCACTCGATGAAGGACATGCCAGCGGTCCTGCCGGAGGGCCTGGAAATCTGCTGCCTGCTTGAACGCGAAGACTCGCGTGACGCCTTTCTTTCCCCGGTCGCATCCTCGATATCAGCGCTTGAACACGGCGCCACCGTGGGCTCGTCATCTGTGCGCCGCGTCGCCCAGCTCCGGCACGTCCGGCCCGACCTCAACATCGTGCCGTTTCGCGGCAACGTTCAGACCAGGTTGCGCAAGTTGTCAGAAGGCGTTGCTGCAGCAACCTTCCTGGCCTGCGCCGGTCTCAACCGGCTGGGCATGGCGGAGGTCATGGCTTGCGCCATCGAGCCCGACGAAATGCTGCCCGCCGTGGCGCAGGGAGCAATCGGCATCGAGATTTCCGCTCAAAACGAGCGCGCCCGGGCGTTGCTCGCCCCGCTCAACCACGAAGCCACCTGTCTGCGAGTCAATGCCGAGCGGGCGTTTCTGGCCGAACTCGATGGCTCTTGCCGTACGCCCCTCGCCGGTCAAGCCACCCTGAACGGCAGCCAGCTCAGCTTGCGGGTTCAGGCGCTTACGCTGGACGGCTCGAAAGTGTTCGAGACGGCGCGTCACGGCCCGGCAACCGATGGCCCGGCGATGGGACTGGATGCAGCCCGCGAAATCCGTTCGATGGCAGGGCCGGACCTGGTGAGCTAGTGTCCATCGTCGTCACACGCCCCGAGCCGGACGGCTCACGCCTTGCGCAGCATCTTGCCGGGCGGGGTTACGAGCCTGTGCTGTGCCCGCTCATGCAGATCGAGGTCGATCCCGATGCAGTGATAGCGGCGGAGAGCGCATACCAGGCACTGCTAGTCACCAGCGCCAACGGCCTCAGGGTGATCAGCCGGACAGGACAAGCAGAGCGCCTTCTCGCCATACCGGTGATCGCAGTCGGCCCCGCATCGGCCCGGCTTGCCGCCGAGCTGGGCTTTGCCGATGTTCGCGAGGCAGCCGGGGACGTGAAGGCGGTTGCAGACCTGGTGCGGCGAACGCTGTCCGCAACAGATGGACCGCTGCTCTATGTCACCGGCAAGGCTCGCGCCGGCGATCTGAAGGGCGACCTCGAAACGGACGGATTCGCGGTCGACAGGCTCGAGGCCTACTCGGCTGTACCTGCCACTGAGCTGGGTGAGGCATGCGCGGCTGCCATCCGTTCCGGCGACGTGGAAGCTGTTCTGCTCTATTCCCCCCGCACCGCGCGTATCTGGGCAAGGCTGATCAAGTCTCAAGGCCTTGCGGACAAGGCGGCAGATCTTCTTCACATCTGCCTGTCGCCAGCCGTTGCAGACGCCGTTAATGCAGAGTTCGGCCAGAATTTGACAAATGTCGTGGCCAGCGCGCCCAATGATGATGCTATGCTTGAGGCATTGGCAAACACCGGCAAGAACAAGCCCCGAAAAACTGACATGGCAAATCGCAACAAGAACACTCGCACCGGCCGCAAGGCGGCCAAGCCCACCGTGATCGACGCCACCGCCACGGAAGTAACCGAGGAGGCAACGGCTGCCGCAGCAGAACCCGCGGAGCAGCCTGTCGAATCCGCCGAGACCGACACCAGCGATTCTTCGCAGCCGGAAGAGCGGACGCAACCGGCAGCAGACGGTTCCGGTGACGAAGATCGGCCGCCGGCCAGCAGCGATGATGACGGCGCCAACCCGCCGGAGTCCTCGAAACCCGCCGGCAAGGGCAAGTGGATCGCAGCCGGTCTTGCTGCCATGCTGCTAGCAGGCGTAGCGGGCGGCGGCTACCTTTATCATGCATATGGCGGGCGCCTGTTCGGCCAGCCACAGGCAGCTGCCGATATCGCCGCCATCGAGGGTCAGGTGATGGATGCGACCGGGGCTGCCCAGTCGGCGAGCCAGGCGGCGGCCGAGATCCGCGATCAGGTCGGCGCGCTCGACGGCCGCATCGCCGGGCTCGAAAAGCAAATCTCCGAGATGTCTTCGGCGCCTGCTCCTGAGTTGGAACCTCTTGTCGCTCCGGTCCGCGATCAGGCCGAAACGGCTGCAAAGGCCGCACAGGCCGTTGCCGCGAGAACATCAACACTGGAAGACTCGGTGGCGGAGCTTCGCAAGTCACTCGACTCCGTCCAGCAGGCGTTGCAGTCCGCCTCGGCGAGCGGCGGCCGCTCAGACCTCACCGGCGTCAATCTCAAGCTGGATGAACTGGCGAGCCGCATCGATACGATGAGCTCGGCTGCAGCCGCATCCTCGCCCGAGCAGGCTGCGGAGATCGCAGCTCTCAAGCAGCAACTTTCTGCCAGCGACGAACGGATCTCGGCACTCGCAAGCCAGCTTGAGGCTCAGACCGCACAGCTACAGGCCCTGACATCCAGGCTCGATGAAGTGCCGGCGACCGCCAATCAGGATGCTGATGCGACCGTGGCGAAGATCGCCGAGGCAATTGCTGCCCTCGATGCTGCCGTCCGCAATGGTGGTGCATTTGACGGGCAACTTGCCGCGCTTCGCGAGGCCGTACCGGATGCGCCAGCCCTTCCTGCGCTGGACGCCAATGCCGGACAGGGCATTCCTGCGGCCACCAGCCTGCGGCAGGAACTTGCCGCTGTCGCAGACGAGCTTGGCCGCGAAGCGGCGGCGTTCAGGGACGCACCGTCGGGTTTCCTGGCCACCCTGCAGAGCAAGCTTTCATCCGTCGTTCGCGTACGCAGTCTCGATCAGCCCGACTGGCCGGAGGTGGCGGCAGCTGCCCTGAAGGCTTTTGACGAAGCGGGAGCAGAGGCGGCAATTGCTGCATTGCCCGCACAAGCCGACAACATGCCCGCATCGCTGAAGGACTGGCTGATCGGCGCACGCAAGCACGTGGCCGCCGCACAGGAGCTCGAACGCCTGCCGCAAAAATTGCTGTCGTCCGTACCGGGTCAGTCACAGTAGGGACTGGGGATAGAACATGATTTCACTGCTGATCCGTTTCCTGCTTGTCGTTGCCCTGGCAATCCTGTTCGCCTGGCTGGCGGACCGACCGGGCGACCTGACGCTGCGCTGGCTGGGGTACGAGATCCAGACGTCCCTGATGGCGGCTGCCATCACGGTAGCCCTCATCGGACTGATTGCATGGCTTGTCTGGTCGGTTCTGCTCTGGCTGCTCGACCGGCCTGGCGCCTTCGGCAGCTGGTTTCGTTCGCGCCGACAGAAGAAGGGCAACGAGGCCCTGTCTGCCGGCCTGATCGCCGTGGCTGCCGGCGACCGGGAAGCTGCCCAGTCACATGCCCGCACCGCGGCTTCCATTCTCGGCAACGACCCGATGGCGCGTCTGCTTGATGCCCAGGCCGCACAGCTGCGCGGTGACAGTGCCCGCGTGCGCGAACTGTTCGATGAAATGACTCAGCATGCCGAGACTCGCCTCCTGGGATTGCGCGGCCTGCACACTGAGGCGGTGCGCCAGCAGGACATGGCCCGCGCCCGTGACCTTGCCGAGCAGGCAGCCCGGATCAATCCCAAGCTGCAGTGGGCCAGCCAGGCTGTGTTGTCATATCAGTCGGCCAGCGAGGACTGGCCCGCCATCAACCGGACCATCGACCAGCAGAAGCAGGCCAGGCTGATCGACAAGCGCGAGGCCAATGCCAAGCATGCCGTGGTGCTGACCGCGCAGGCGCTGGAGCACGTGTCCGGCAATCCCGCCAAGGCTGGCGTACTCGCTCTCGAAGCACACAGGCTGGAACCGTCCCTGGTGCCGGCCGCCGTCATCGCGGCGCGCGCGCAGTCTGACTCCGGCAACTTTCGCCGCGCCTCGAAGATCATCGAGAAGACCTGGGCGCTTTCCCCGCATCCTGACCTTGCCGACGTCTATGCACACCTGCGGGCCGGCGATTCGGCCGAGGACCGGCTCAAGCGTGTTGCTTCGCTGGTGCGCAAGTCCGGCGGCATCGAGGGCGCCGTTGCCCTTGCCACGGCGGCAATCGAAGCCCACGAATGGGAACAGGCCCGCAAGGCGCTGGAGCCCTATGCGCATGACCGACCGCAGGCCCGCATTTGCGGCCTGATGGCCGAGATCGAGGAAGGCGAGTTCGGCGACAGGGGCCGTGCACGGGAATGGCTGGCACGCGCTGTCCGCGCCCCGCGTGACCCGGCCTGGACGGCGGACGGCTTAATTTCCCGCGTCTGGATCCCGGTATCCCCGGTATCCGGCGAGTTGGGCGCCTTCAGGTGGCGCGTGCCGGTTGAAGGCATTGCCCACGCCGAACCAGAACCGGCCGAAGATATCGAATCTGCCGAAGAGTCAATTCCGGGCGACGATGCGGTGCCAGTAACCCCCGCCGCAGACCCCATCGATGACGTGGAGACCGGCGAAACCGAACCCGCTGACAGCGAAGTGGTAGACGAGTTTTCCGTGCCCGAACAGACCGCTGAACCTGATACGGTGGAAGACGGCCCGGACGAGGAGCCGGCCGCGCCCCCACCCGCACCCGAAACAACGCCCGCGAATGAGCCTGATGATGCGGAAGTGCGCCTGCGCCAGCCGGATGACCCTGGGCCCGACGCGCAATCGAACAAGGCTGACAAGACGTGGCTTTGATTGTTGAAACCTTCGCCGCTTCGCGCTATCTGTCGCGCGTCAAGGGCAGGCCGCAATAGCTCAGTTGGTAGAGCACATCATTCGTAAT
>JAHEBA010000030.1:0-2052 GCA_024642465.1 Alphaproteobacteria bacterium | reverse complement strand
TTTTCAATGCCTTAAGATAATTTAATCTGCCTGATTCTCGGCGCAGTAAGCACATAGTAAGCGCGTTTGCAGAACTTTCAGGTCAAGTTCTTCATCCCCCGTCACATCAAAGCGCTCTAAAGCGTTTGGGTTCCCTGTCCCCCGCAAGAACCCATTCTGCGCTCGGTTGTGGATTATCGCCCGGCGTTCACAACCGGCGGCATATTTTTCGACCACAAATGCCATGCGATGCTTCGTTTACTCCCTCTGCGAGGGAAGGGACGGCAAAAGCACCGGCATCTGTAACCCCATACAGGCGTTGCCGGCTGCTTTTGTCTGATCCGGTCACGTATGCGCTTAGCGTATATCTAGGGCGTTTATGATCATCCCCCAGTCAACAATCACATGTCCGGAGTGTGGCCACGTCGAGACCGAGACGATGCCGACCAATGCCTGCCAATGGTTCTATGACTGCAAAGGCTGTGGGGCAGTTTTGAAACCCAAACCGGGTGACTGCTGTGTGTATTGTTCTTACGGAACTGTTGTCTGTCCGCCAATGCAGGAGGGCGGATCGTGCTGCTCATAGAGCGCGTCAGGACCAATGATCTCCGTCATACTGCGCTTACGCCACTGACTTGAGGAACTATCCGCGGCTAACATACCGCCCATTCACCATGAGAAACTCCTCTGACGCTATCCCGTCGGCATCGATAACTGCACGGATGACGATGGGCAGATACGCAGGCACCGGCGTGTCCGGTGGAAGGCCAAACTCCTTGAATGCCTCCCGCCATGCTGCCTCGTGAGCCTGGGCTTGAGTTTTTGACGGGACCGCCTGTTCCAGCCTCGCCAGCCGCTTGTTCAGTGTTACTCGCATTTGCGGCGATGCAGCTTGTCCTCAGGCCGAGGCACACCCGTGAAGATGATATCGCCGTCGAACTCGTCCGGCGCGTCCTCCGGCAAGCCAACAATGAGGATCTTCCTTGGCTTCTTCGGCGCAATAGCCTCCAGCCGTTTCATCCGCTTGCTGAGAACTTGAACGCTCATGAGTTCAGCCTCTCTTCAAGCGCCGCAATGCGGGCTTCCAGTTCACCGGCCTCGAACAGCTTGAGCGCACTATCCAGCGTTCCCATCACGGCTTGGGCCTCTTCCGGAGAGATAAGGCCGTCAGCGAGATGCTGTGTGACTTGCGCCCCTGCCTTGGCCAGGTCAGATGCACTCGTTACCTGAGGCAGCTCGATCTCGACTGGCCTGCCTTTTCGGATGGGGGCAAGTCGGTCCAGGCAAAGCTTCAGGGCCGTCATGTCGCCTTGCTTGGCCTTCTCGATTACCTTGCGGGTCAGCTCCACGGCCTCGCCATCCAGCAGCGCTTCAATGGCCAGCGTAGTCTTGTTCCTTGCGCCCTTGGGCTTGCCTGCAGGGTTCCCGGATTGTCCGGCTTTAAATGTCACCGCCTTGTTCCCCCGTTGAAATTTCAAGCGGCCGCGCAGGGATCGCCATCAGCAACTGTGTAATTTACCACGTTTACAAAGCGGTATGAATCCCCACGCACCAAAGAAAACCCCGGGCTTGTGACCCGGGGGAGAGATGCTCAGGGAGAATGCAGGGGAAGTCTAAGGGACAAGTCAATCTAGCTCAGTGCAGGCCAACCAGGTTGATGCCGATGTCGCGAGCCGTGCGGGCATCAATGTGCGCCGGCGCCAGCAGACCATGGTCCTTGTTGGAGCGGAACACACGCTGGGCTGATCCGAAGATGCTCTGTGCGAAGCTGGTGTGGTGCTGTCTGGTCATCGTTCTGGGCCTTCCATCGAAAGAGCCGTCCTGTTTGATGGCCACAACCCTGAACCATCCGCACCCGGACGTATGTGCAATTTATCACATTGCTGGGAATGTCGGCTTTACCACCAACAACGGACTCTTTTCGTGTGACTTGGGAGAGTCCGGAATGTGCCAGATCCGGTCAGTTGCCTTCACGAATGGCTGGGAAGAACAGCTTCTAATCAGCCGAACTGACGTGGTCAAAGAAGGCCTTCATGACGATTTGCCAGCGGCCGTCGTGTTTGATCAGCGTGA
>JAHEBA010000264.1 GCA_024642465.1 Alphaproteobacteria bacterium | reverse complement strand
ACGCACGGGTGGCGACTACTGCATTTCCATCGCCATGACGTGGAAGACGCCTGAAGTGCTGCGGCTCAACAAGATCCGGTTGATGAACGGCACCCTGCGCCGGTTCGGCTTGCCGCAGGCTGGCCCCGGCGTTCGCCCGGTGGCAGACGCCGCCAAGGTGCTGGGGCACGACGTCATGCGCGCCGTGCTCGACCCGTTGCGCAAGTCCGTGGGCGTGCGCAACATGCTGCGCGGGCTGATCTATGGCCGCAAGGCGAACTACTACCGCAAGGGTGCGCGGGACAGCAAAGCCTGACGGCTTTCAGTCGAGGCTCATCAGATAGGTTGCGATGGCGAGCCGGTCTTCGGCCGGCAGCTTCGACATGTTGGTCTGGACGGCCGCCATACCGCCCGACGACATCTTGTCGTAGCCAAGCGTTTCGCCGAACTCGAGCGCGGTTGCCAGGTCGTTGGCGTCCTTGTAGCGCCCGCGCTCCTTCAATCCGCGCAGGGAAGGCACGCTGCCATTGCCTTCCGGGTGCGGGCCGCCGGCCAGCCAGCGGCTTGTATCCATGGCCATGAAGGCGTTGCGCGGCGTATGGCACTCGCCACAGTGGCCGGGTCCGGTGACAAGATAGGCGCCGCGGTTCCAGACCTCGTCCTTCGACGGATCGGGCTGGAAGGCGGCAGGCTCGAAGGCGGCCATCTTCCACAGGGCGAGGCCGCGCCGCATGATTGGCTCGACAGGCAATCCCAATGGCAGTTCAGGCGCCTTGTTGACCGCCTTCACCGGCGTCAGGGTGTCGATATAGGCCTTGATGTCGAGCACGTCGGCATCGCTCATGTGGGTGTAGGAGGTGTAGGGGAATGCCGGTAGGAAGTGGCCGCCACCGGGCGAAATGCCGAGCTTGACGGCGTTGACGAACTGGATGTCCGTCCAGCCGCCGATGCCGGTTTCAGGGTCAGGCGTTATGTTGGGCGGGTAGAACGTGCCGGCCGGGGTGTGCAGGGCCGTGCCGCCGGAGGGCAGCGAGCGATCGGCTTCCTTGTTGTCCTTGCCGGGCAGGTGACAGGACAGGCAGCCGGCGGCGGTATAGAGCCGCTTGCCGTTCTCGATGTCGGGCGTATGGGCGGCGATGCTGTCTGCTGCTCTGGGCTCTGGCGAGGCCGCCACCCATCCGGCTGCGGCTGCGCCGCCGGAAAGCAAGATCAATGCTGCAATGGTGCGCTTCATGGCCAAGAATTCCCGCCCGGATTCAGGAAAGAGGTCCAGCCCTGCCGGGTCGGCAGGGCTGGCGGTTCATGATCAGTTCTTCGGACGTCGATAGTTCTCGTGGCAAGCCTTGCAGCTGCCGCCAAGCTCGCCCATGGCGGGCATGAAGTTCGCCTCTTCGGTTACCGCGGCCATGGCCATTGCGGCCTCAACGGACTTGTCGGCCTTGGCGTTGAAGTCGTCCATGTTCGACCAGATTTCCGGCTTGGCCCAGGTTTCCGGCGGGCCGTCCTTGCTGTCTTCGGGGAAGTCGTTCTTGAACTCCTTCACCGACTCGGCAATGGTTTCGCCGGCTGCCTTGACCACAGCGGCGTCGAAGGCAGCTTCCTTCTTGGCAATCGCGGCGAGCTGCCCCATGGCCTTGCCCACCTTCTTCATGTCTTCCTGCCGGTCTTCAATCGGGCCGGCAGTGGCGGCGGTTGCAAACAGCGATGCCGCGGCGAGGCCCAGCACAAGGCTGCGGGCAGAGAACTTCAGTCCGGAAATCATGCACAATCTCCCATTGGTTGTTATGGACGGCAGACAAACCTAACCGGGTATAACGGCCGGCGGAATGGATGGTTCACATTGAACACGTCAATTTGAAGACTCTTCGTTTCTGAGCAGCCGGCGGATGACCTTGCCGGTGGTGGTGAGAGGCAGCTCGTCGCGGAACTCGAAGGCGCGGGGGTATTCATGCGCCGACAGCCGGTTGCGGACGTGGTCGCGGATGTCCTCTTCCAGTTCAGGCGATGGCTCGTAGCCCGGATTGAGCACGATGAAGGCCTTGACGATCTCGGTGCGTACCGGATCGGGGACGCCGACGGCCGCGGCAAGCTTGACCGCCGGATGGCGCGACAGGCAGTCCTCGATCTCGCCGGGGCCGATGCGATAACCGGACGAGGTGATGACGTCGTCGTCGCGGCCGACGAAGTGGAAATAGCCTTCCGCGTCGCGATAGCCCTGGTCGCCGGTCAGCAGCCAGTCGCCGGCGAACTTGTCCCTGGTGGCTTCAGGCTTACCCCAGTATTCCAGGAACATCACGGGGTCTGGCCGCTGGACAGCGATGTTGCCCGCCTCGCCATCGGGCAGGGGGCGGCCCTCGTCGTCGACGATGGCGACGGTGTGGCCCGGCACTGGCTTGCCGATGGCGCCTGACTTCCAGACGCCCAGCAGGTTGCAGCTTTCCAGCACGAGATTGCACTCGGTCTGACCGTAGACCTCGTTGATGCGCATGCTGAGCTTGTCCTGCGCCCATTCCTGCAGCGCCTGGCCGACGGC